>RECJ01000300.1 GCA_007694115.1 Leptolyngbya sp. DLM2.Bin27
CGCTTACCTAAATGGTCAATTCTCATCCTAAGTCTTGCAAGACTGGGATGCACCCCTTAGAGCTAGGGCTATAAGCTCTCATATGGCGAGACAAACATCTTTAGAACGCCACGGAGATTGTTATATGTTGAGCAGACAGAAATTTAATCGCTATGCGCTAGCCGGGGTAGTTGCCGCCGCTGTAGCCGTAGGGGTTGCGTCTCCCAGCGCCTTTTCCCAGGGTGCATCCACGATTTTGGTCGATGGATCTAGCACCGTTTTCCCCATCTCTGAGGTGATGGCCGAAGAATTTATGGCCGAAAATCGCGGCAGTCAGGTGACTGTGGGGGTATCGGGTACCGGCGGTGGCTTCCGCAAGTTCTGCAACGATGAGTTGGATATCACCGGTGCCTCTCGCCCGATCAGAGATACAGAAATCGAGGCCTGCAGAGCCGCTGGCGTGGAGTACATGGAAGTGCCCATCGCCTTCGATGCCCTGACGGTGGTGATCAACCCCAGAAACACCTGGGCCACTAACCTCACCGTTGAGCAGCTCCAGAAAATTTGGGAGCCCGCCGCTGAAGGTCGCATCACCCGCTGGAACCAGGTTGACCCCAGCTGGCCCAACGCCCCTTTGAACCTGTTTGGCCCCGGCACTGACTCTGGCACCTTTGACTATTTCACTACCTATATTGTCGGTGAGGCTGGCTCTAGCCGCGCCGACTTTACCGCTAGCGAAGACGACAACATTCTGGTGCTGGGGGTAGCTCGCGACGTCAACGCCTTGGGCTACTTTGGCTACGCCTATTACGAAGAAAACCGCGACACCCTCAAGGCTGTGGCCATCAACGGCGTGCTGCCCAGCGAGGAAACCCTGCTGGATGGCACCTACAAGCCCCTCTCGCGGCCCATTTTCTTCTACGTGAAGAAGAGCAGCTTTGAGAGCCGACCCCAGGTGCGCGCCTTCGTCGAGTTTATGCTCGAGAACGCGACCGAACTGGTGCCCGAAACCGGCTATGTGGCGCTGCCCCCCGAGCGCTACAGCGCCATTCGCGCGGGGCTGTAGCCTGCGAGCCTGCGATCGCACCATCGCACCCCTGCTCAAGCCCTTGGGAAACCAGCTCATTCCCAGGGGCTTTGCGATCACTAATGTCTAACCCCTCAGTCCATCTCAGCCACCAACCACACCTATGACCATTGGGGAATCTGCACCATTGCCAGCTGTGGCTCCGCAGGAGCCCACGCCGCGCCCAGAACCGCCGCGCCCAGAGCCGCCGCGCCCAGAACCGCCGCGCCCAGGGCGATGGCGGCGATTTAAACCATGGCTAGCTCCGCTGCTGGGGCTGTCTCTAGTGGGCCATGGGCTGCTGCTGCTGACTCCGGTACCTTCTAGCCCCGAAGCCGAAGCCGAAGGAGCTGAGGAAGTCGTGGTCGATTTGCTGAACATCAGCAGTCTACCGCTCCCTGCCTCCGAGCCC
The DNA here is from genome assembly GCA_007694115.1 of Leptolyngbya sp. DLM2.Bin27. Classification (GTDB taxonomy): domain Bacteria; phylum Cyanobacteriota; class Cyanobacteriia; order Phormidesmidales; family Phormidesmidaceae; genus Nodosilinea. The sequence continues at coordinate 1,458 of RECJ01000300.1, forward strand.
GAGCCCGAATTGCCCACCCCCTCGCCGTCGGGGGCAACTCCCCAGCCCCCGGCCCAGGTGTCAGCCCCCACAGCCCCTACGGCCCCTACGGCTCCCACCCAGTCGGTCATCCCAGAGGCCGATGCCGATAATGTGCCTGCGGCTGCCCCGGTCGATGCGTCGCCCCCAGCGGCGGCAAATTTCAATCCGCCGCCAGCGCAGCCCGAAACCTTGGCTCCGCCAGAGGCGGTTGTCGCCCTGGCCAGTCGTCTCGCCAGGGGCCAAGGAAGCGACTTTGACATTACCGATACCTCCTTTCCGGGCATCGCCTACGACACCCGGCGCGGCATTGGCGAATGGTCAGCCCAAGAGCAGGGCTGCTTCTTTACTCAGATCAGCAACAGCAGCTATGAGACGCGACCCAACATCATTTCCCTGCGCTACTGGGGCCGAAGTATTAGCCTGATCCAGCAGGACGATCTGCCTGGCAACTTCCCCGCCCCTGAGTATCAGATCACCAACCTCGGTGACTACTGCAACCGCCCTTTATTTCAAGTCACTCGGGGTAGCGAGGCCACTCTCTTTGTGTCTATTGTGGGAGTTGGCGTGGGCAATCCCCAAAGTACGGGTCTAGTCATCTTTTGGTCGTCTGACCCTAGACTTGGCTAACCTGTCCAGCGGCACCTATCCCCCAGATTTGCCCTCACCCCGCTAGCGGTGGCCCATGCCGTCAAGCCAGCAACGCGATGTCCTACCCAACCACCATGACTTCTCCCTTCGCCAAGCCTGAACGATCGAGGCCCCGATGGCAGGTGCTGCTAGCGCCGATGCTGCTGGCGTCGCTGGGGCTGCACGGGCTGGTGTTAATGCTGCCTACGGGGTCGTCTGGCGAGGCGGTGATTCCGCCCCCTGACCCCGAGCAAGACAGCGTGGCGATTACTCGGGTGCCTCCAGCGGGCACCGCCGATGTAGAGGCGGTGGCACCGGAGTCAGCCGCGCCTGTGCCACCGTCTCAGACACCTGGGACAGCCTCTGGGGGAGCACCTGGGGCAGCTTCTGGGGGAGCTTCTAGGGCGGCATCGCCTCAACCCCAGGGAACAGCCACGGCGCGGTTCGCTGCCCCCCAGACTCGGCCCCAGGTGCGATCGCAGGCGTCCCCCAGCCCCCAACCTGCACCCCAGACCGCCGCGCCCGCCGCGCCCGCCGCGCCCGCCAACAGCTCGGCGACAGTTCCACCGGCCCCGCCCGCGCCGTCGACTCCTGCCGCCAGCAGCCCCCTGTTTAATACCGACATGGGCGATCTGTTGGCCTATGCCGCCAGCCTTAACCTGCCCCAGCGTCAGATTGACCGCGCCGCCGAGTATATACAAGACCGCTTCGCCTTTGCTCCCAATGCCACTACCCGCCGCGCCCTCAACGCCAACCAGCAGCAGTGGGAGGCCGCCATTCGGCAAGAGACCGGGATCGCCGATCTCGCCCCCGCACAAAACAGCACCAGCTTTACGACGGTCTTTCGTCAGCGGGTCTGCCTGAGCGATGCCCCTGGCGAGATCAGCATTGGTGCCCTGTCTAACCCCGACGGCAGCTGGCGCGGCGAACCTACCCTGCTGCGGAGCTCGGGCTATGGCGCGCTAGACAGAAAAGCCCTGCGAGAGATTCAAGCCCACCGCTTTGAACCGGCGGACGGCATACGCGCCCACGTACTCACTGTTAACACCAGTGTCAGCCACGGTACCCAGCCCTGCATGAACCCCAACCCCCAGAGCTAGGCTTGAGAACCGGCGCGATCGTCAGGAGTTTCCAACGACCTCGGCGGTATTGAAGACCTCGGCGGTCGTTGTCGCTCAGGAAGCCAAAGCAACCGGAATCTGGGCGCGATCGGTCAAAATTTCGTAGCCGCTCTCGCTGACCAGTACCGTGTGCTCAAACTGGGCCGACAGGCTGCGATCGACCGTCACCACCGTCCACTGATCCTTGAGGGTACGGGTCTGCTTTGACCCGGCGTTGAGAATCGGCTCGATCGCCAGGGTCATGCCCGGCAGCAGCTTAATATTGGGCAGTTGGCGGGTACGAACGTTAAACACCGACGGCGCTTCATGCAGGTTGCGGCCTACCCCGTGGCCGGTAAACTCTTCCACCACCGAGAATCCGTAGCTGGCCACGCAGTCTTCGACCGCCCCAGCAATATCGAGCAGCGTATTCCCCGGTTTGACCTGGGCAATGCCCGCGTAGAGGGCCGCCTCTGCCGCCGCCATTAACTGTTTGGCCACCGCCGACACTTCACCCACCGCAATGGTGATGCAGGAGTCGCCGTGGAAACCGTTGTAGTAGGCCCCGGTGTCAACCTTGAGCAGATCGCCCCGGCGAATCACCTGGCGCTTGCCCGGAATGCCGTGCACCACCTGGTCGTTGATACAGGCGCAGATCGACGCCGGAAAGCCGTGGTAGCCCTTAAAGCTCGGGGTTGCCCCCAGCTCACGAATGCGCTTCTCGGCGTGGGCGTCGAGGTCGGCAGTGGTCATGCCCGGCTTGACCATGGCCTCGATTTCTTTGAGCACCGTGGCCACAATGCGGGCCGCCTCGCGCATGATCTCAACCTCGGCCTCGCTTTTAAGCTCGACCCCTCGCACCCGGCGGCTGCGCTTGGGGAGGGTGGCCACATCGGCCCGACCGGGAATCAGGTTTGCCAAAAAGTTCATAGGTGCTGGGTAATCGAGTTCAGGGGCGCTGGCCCATCTATTAGTGTAATCGGGGATCTGATGGTTTTGCCCAAGCCCAGGAGTCTGTAGGGTAAGGGTGCAAGGTTCACGGTTCACGGTTTGCGGTTCACGATTTACCTTAAACCTCAGACCGTACACCGTACACCCTCCCCCCCGCTAACCCGTTACCTTTGGCCGGGCAGACTACCAGCTTGGTCGAGTACCAAAGGGTTTCGGGTTAAGATAAGTAGCTGCGCTGTCGCTTACCCTTCATACGCCTAGACCTATGGCCGGTTCTGCCCGTCAATATCACATCACCACCTTCGGCTGCCAGATGAATAAGGCCGACTCTGAGCGCATGGCGGGCATTCTCGACACCATGGGCCTGAGCTGGACTGACGACCCCTACCAGGCCGATGTGGTGCTCTACAACACCTGCACCATTCGCGACAATGCCGAGCAAAAGGTCTACTCGTACCTGGGTCGCCAGGCCAAACGCAAGCACGAAAACCCCAATTTGACGCTGATCGTAGCTGGGTGCGTGGCCCAGCAGGAGGGCGAGTCGCTGCTGCGCCGGGTGCCCGAACTCGACCTGGTCATGGGGCCGCAGCACGCCAACCGCCTGCAAGACCTGCTGGAGCAGGTGTTTGACGGCAACCAGGTGGTGGCCACCGAAGAGGTGGACATCATGGAAGACATCACCAAGCCCCGGCGCGACAGCACCATCACCGCCTGGGTGAATGTGATCTACGGCTGCAACGAGCGCTGCACCTACTGCGTGGTGCCGGGGGTGCGCGGGGTAGAACAGTCCCGTACCCCCGAGGCCATCCGCGCCGAGATGGAAGCCCTGGGTCGTCAGGGCTTTAAAGAAGTCACCCTGCTGGGCCAAAACATCGACGCCTACGGTCGCGATCTGCCCGGATCCACCGCCGACGGGCGGCACCAGCACACCTTTACCGACCTGCTCACCTACGTTCACGACGTGCCCGGCATTGAGCGCATTCGCTTTGCCACCAGTCACCCCCGCTACTTCACCGAGCGGCTAATTCGCACCTGCGCCGAGCTGCCCAAGGTGTGCGAACACTTCCATATTCCCTTTCAGTCGGGCGACAACGACCTGCTCAAGGCGATGGCGCGGGGCTACACCCAGGAGAAATATCGCCGCATTATCGACACCGTGCGCCGCTACATGCCCGATGCGTCGATCAGCGCCGATGCGATCGTGGGCTTCCCCGGCGAAACCGAGGAACAGTTTCAGCGCACCATGGAGCTGGTCAACGACATCGCCTTTGACCAGCTGAACACGGCGGCCTATTCGCCCCGCCCCGGCACCCCCGCCGCCCTGTGGGAAAACCAGCTGTCGGAGGAGGTGAAGGCCGATCGCCTCCAGCGGCTCAACCATTTGGTGAATACGAAGGCGGCGGAGCGATCGCAGCGCTACCAGGGCCGGATCGAAACCGTGCTAGTCGAAGCCGCTAACCCCAAAGACCCGACTCAGGTGATGGGCCGCACCGAGGGCAACCGCCTCACCTTCTTCCCCGGCGATTTTGCCGCCCTAAAGGGAGAGCTGGTGCCAGTCAAAATTACCCAGGTGCGCCCCTTTAGCCTGACGGGGGAACCACTGCGGATGGCTGCGATCGCAGGCTGAGGCGTTCTGATTTTATGCCTACACAAACAAAACCCCTGGGGCGATCGCCCCAGGGGTTCGTTAATTGATTGGAAATCTAGCGCTTCTCTAGGCCTTGGTTGGGCGCGCCTTCGGGGCCGGCATTGCCGCTGCCGCCTTCGGGTTGAGCTTCCTGCTTGCCATCGCCTTTTTCGTACATGCCGGTGTGGCGCTCAGACCCTTTGATGGGGGTATTGTAGCCGCCCTTATTGGCAGTGTCTTGGTCGTTGACTTGCTGATCTTCTGGCTTAGCCATAATAATGTCTCCCGTTTGGGTGAATACGTTCACTTTAAAAGCAGCGTTGCCTTCTAGCGTCTGCCTGGGGAAAGGCATCGCCGGGATCGCCCATCTACCGATCGGTTCAGCCCTCGGCCTGGGACGTGTCGTCAATTTTGGCTAAAACCTGACGCCGTCAGCGCTACCACGCGGGGAGACTTCTGAAAAATAGTTTCTAAATGGTGGGCAGTGCCCACCCGACAGCGGCTATGGTCGCTGGATTAAAGCTGGTATCTTCTTTTCTAGAAATCTCCTAGGGCTCTGGCGTCGGGGCATAAAATGCCAGGTGGGTGGTGCCGTATTGCTTTTGACGCACCAGATCGAGGCCAGCAATGGGAGCTGCGGCCCAGGTGTCGGGCCGGTGCTCAACGGCGATTTCGCCCTCGGGGGCGAGCAGATTGAGGCTCACCACCTTCTCTAAGACGGGCAGATACAGATCGCTGTCGTAGGGCGGGTCAAAGTAGATACAGTCAAAGGGCTGGCCGTGCAGCCGCGAGAGCTGCTTGACCACCTCGCCCCGAAACAGGCTAAAGGTTTGGTCGAGTTGAGCCACCTGCTGCCAGTTTTCGCGGGTAATTTTATAGGCTTCGGGAGATTTCTCAATGCCCACCACCTCGGCGGCCCCGCGACAGAGGGCTTCGGCCCCCATGGCCCCGCTGCCGGTGCATAGATCGAGCCAGCGACAGTCAACTATGCGCCCCTGCCAAATGTTAAACAGCGCCTCTCGCACCCGCGCGGCGGTGGGGCGAGTGTCGAGACCGGGTAGGGTTTTGAGGGCGCGGTTGCCGTAGATGCGCAGCATGGCTAAACCGCCACAGGGTTTTGAGCCTTGACCAGGGCGACAAAGTTGGCCAGCATCACCAGCCCGGCAGGGGCCGACTTTTCGGGGTGGTACTGCATGGCCATGAGGTTGTCGCGGGCGATCGCAGCGGTCACCGTCTGACTACCGTGGGTGGTGGTGGCCGCATTCACCGCCGGGTCGGCGGGGGCAGCGTAGTAGGAATGCACAAAGTAGACCCAGTCGCCATCGCTGACGCCCTGCCACAGCGGGCAGTGGGGCTGACTCAGGGTCAGCTGGTTCCAGCCCATGTGGGGAATGGCGATGCCTGGCTCTTTGCGGAATTTTTGAATGCGCCCTGGAATGAGGCCCAGCCCTGGCTCGACCCCTTCGTCACTGCCGTCAAACAGCAGCTGTAGACCCAGACAGATGCCGAGGAAGGGTTTGCCGCTGGCAATTTGTTGTTTAATTGGCTCCACCAGCCCCTTGTCTCGCAGGTGCCGCATGGCTGGGTCAAAGGCTCCGTCACCCGGCAGCACCAGGGCATCGGCGGCCTCTAAATCGGCCACCACATCGGTAATCTGGGGAGTGGCCCCCGCCAGCGCCAAGCCCTTGCAGGCCGAGTGCAAATTGCCCATGTCGTAGTCAATCACGGCAATATTTGCCATACACTCTCCTGCCCTCTAGCTTTGGGGATTCGCTCAAGACTCTATTCATTCAAGCCTCTATAGTACTGGAACCCTGGCTACGCCAACAGAGCCACAGTTGCGCCCAAGAAAACCTACCAGCTAGCCCAAATAGTCGCACCTCACTCACCCACTCACCCACTCACCCACTTCCCCATGCTCCTCACCACCTTCGCCCCCTGGCGTGCCCACCAGCGCTCTAACGCCGCCGATGACCTGGTGGCCCACCTGCAAGAGCACCAGCAGGTTCCCGGCAGTGCGGTGGTCTTGCGCCAGATTCCGGTGAGTTTTGAGCTGGCCCCGGTGCGGGTGATTGCCAAGGCCGTTGAGATCCAGCCTGGGGTGGTGGTGTGCTGCGGCATGGCCGAGGGGCGCAGCCACCTGCACCTAGAGCGCTACGGCAAAGCAGACGATCTAGCGATATCTACGTCACTCCCCCTAGAAGAATTAATGGCCGACACTCACCTGACGGCGATCAGCGACTGTGCGGGCGACTACGTGTGCAACCATTTGTATTACCGGCTGCTGAGGGCGATCGCACTGCACCAATGGCCACTTCAGGCTCTGTTTGTGCACATTCCGCCCCTGACCCCGGCGACCAAACCACTGCTAGCCCAGGATTTAACCCTGATTTTGCACCGGCTGGCCGCGCTGAAGCCATCAACCGCCAAAAAGTAGGGCCGCAGCGGTGCTGCGGCCCCAAGGGTGAAGTATGGTTTGCCCTACACTGTTGCCTACGCTGCCGAACTGGCGGTCACCAGAGACTCTAGCCGCGCCACCAGGTCATCCTTGGCGACCACGCCTTCAACGGTGTCGACTCGCTCCCCGTTTTGAAAAAAGATCAGGGTGGGAATCGCCATTACGTGGAACTGGAGCGCGAGGGCATCTTCTTCGTCGACATTGAGCTTGGCCACCTTAGCGCGACCGGCAAAGGTCTCAGCCAGTTCTTCAACAATCGGGTTCATGATCCGGCAGGGGCCACACCAGGCGGCCCAAAAATCGACCAGCACTGGCACATCACTTTGCAGCACCTCGGCCTCAAAGTTTTCGGCGGTGAGAGTGAGGTAGGTTGCATCGTCAGCCATGGTAAATATCTCCTTGTCTCGTCGACTTTTGGGTTGCACGAACGTGATTTGGCCCCTGTGTCTACGGTACTGCAAAGCTTGGGCGATAGGGTCACAGGCGACCCGATTTTAGCCCCCCGAGGTAGCCCGCAGGAAACAGAGAACCGCCACTGACGGTAGCGTGAGCTATTAGCCTTGGCCTCCTGTGCCCGATTTCCGCCTCCTGCCAGATGTAGAAACGTTAGGTATTTTTTATGGTGGTCGTTAATTCTGACAGAATAGAGAACGGTTTATTTCGAGGATTGGTCGATGACAGCCACCACCGCCACCCGTCACCACCAGCAGGTGCTGACCTTGCGATCGCAGGGCAAATCGCTGCAGCGGTTTACCGCCGAGGTCAACCAGGTGGTGCGTGCTTCTGGAGTAGAGACGGGGCTGTGTACGGTGTTTTTGCGCCACACCTCCGCCAGCTTGATCATCCAAGAAAACGCCGACCCCGACGTACTGGTCGATCTAGAAAATTTCTTGGCCAAACTGGTGCCCGAGGGCAACCACTACATCCACAGCACCGAAGGCCCCGACGACATGC
>RECJ01000301.1 GCA_007694115.1 Leptolyngbya sp. DLM2.Bin27
CCCTAACCCTTTAATCCTTCAACCATAGACCATCGGCATTCCGCCTTCTGCCTTCAGCCTTCTGCCTTCTACCTTCCGCCTTCTATAATCCCAAAAATAGGATGTACCTAAGACATAGGCGCTCGAAGTAAAGAACCCTAAAGGACGATCGCAGCTCCGCCCTCATCCCGCCCACCTTCCATGGACAGGTTGTTAAGGATTACTGAATTAAATAGAGAAGGTTTTGCCAAATCTGCTACAGTTTATAGCGTGAAATCATGGAACAAACTCTGGAGAATCCATGCTTTGAGTGCAAATTTTTGAGTTATTGATCAGCCTCAAAAACCGGGCAAACACCTTGCCACATCAGGTGTTGAGCTTGAGTGCAGATTACTCATCCCTGGCTGTGAAAATACCCATTCCCAAGGTCAGAAATACTCGTCCCCCAGCCTCTAACTAACTTTAGAGCTTGGCTCTTCTAAGGGTTTAGCGGTTGAGTACAGGGTTAATAGGTTTAGTAAGTTTGGATGGCGTAGACCGTAGCAAGCCGCATTTTGGCCATTGCTATAAGCAGAGAAACAAACGCCCCCCTGAGCCATGTTTCCCCTCCTGTCGCGCTTTTCTACCCGGTTTGCTGTGGATGTCGCCGCCCTGCGGCAGCGTCTGCTCTTGCTAGATGCCCTACTAGATGACGTTGCCATCATCTTTGAGCACGACCCGGCGGCCAACCACTGGCTGGAGGTGCTGTGCTGCTATCCCGGTCTGCATGCGCTGGCAGCCCATCGTCTAGCCCACGGGTTGCGCGATCGCAATGTTCCCTTTCTACCCCGGCTGATCGCCCATCTCAGCCGCTTTTTTACTGGCATTGACATTCACCCCGGCGCGCGCCTGGGTCGAGGTGTCTTTATCGACCACGGCATGGGCGTGGTAATTGGTGAAACCGCGATTGTCGGCAACTACTGCTTGATCTACCAGGGGGTCACCCTGGGCGGCACGGGCAAAGAAACCGGCCAACGCCATCCCACCGTCGGTCACCACGTGGTGATTGGGGCTGGGGCTAAGGTGCTGGGCAACATTACCGTCGGCGACTACGCCCGGATTGGGGCTGGGTCTGTGGTGCTGCGCCCGGTGCCCGCCCACTGCACCGCCGTGGGTGTTCCCAGCCGCAACGTATGCCGCTGCAATACCCAAACTGCCCCCCTAGAGCACAGCCAACTACCCGATACCGAAGCCGCTACTCTGCGATCGCTGATCGATCGCCTCGCAGCCGTTGAAGCCCAACTGATCGATCTCAAGCAGTCCCCCACCCATTCCTCCCTACTGGAGTTAGTGCCATGAATCAGTTCCCTCTCCTGCCCATCTGGGGGCAGACGGTGTCAGTCCGGCGGTGCGATCGCTGGTCGATCCACCGCCGTCTGCAAGAGCTCAACATTCCCTGCGCCTGCCCCGCCGACGGCACCCTGCGCGTCGAGGTCAACCACGTCCTAGCGCTGCTGCTGGTTCGCAGCGCCGTCCGCCAGTTTTCCACCTCCCGTCAGGAAGGCGTCGATTGGCTAGAGCGCTGCTGGCAAACCCGGGAGGTGTGCGTGGCAAATTCGTAAGTCGGGTTTGTGGTCTACGGTTTGCGGTCTACGGCTCTGCCTTGCACCGTACACCCAGCGCCCAACACCCGCCACTCGCCCACTCATCTACCCATTCACCCATCCACCCATAACGGAGTCATCCCATGTCTACGACCCAGACCACGACTGAAACCCTAGTCCGCGCCTTTGGCGAGGTTGGCCCCAACCCCGTTGGCTTTGAGCTCGATGTCACCACCACTATCTGCGAAGGCCTAAACCTGGCCTATGCCAGCTTTCAGGCGCTCTACTTTCAATACCAAAAACAGCACTTTGTGGTGGAAGGCGCTGAGTTTTACTCAGTGCACGAGTTCTTTCAGGAGAGCTACGGCACCGCCCAGAGCAGTGCCCACGATCTAGCCGAGCGGCTCAACGGCCTCGGCGGTATTCCCGCTGGCACCTTTGGCACCCTGGCCGATCTCTGCTGCTTTACCCCCGAGCCCGATGGCGCTTATACCTGCCGCCAAATGCTCGAAAACGACCTGGTTGCCGAGCAGGCCGTGATTGATCTCCTGCGCCGCCTTTCGGCCCAGGCGGAGAGTTTGGGCGATCGCGCCACCCGCTACCTCTACGACGAAATCCTGCTCAAAACCGAAGATCGAGCCTTCCACGTCGATCACTTTCTCACCCACGATAGCCTGACCCTCGCCTTCGTGGCGTCATAGGCCAGCGGCGTAGGTTGGGTGCAGCGCCAGCGAAACCCAACAAACCCCCATGTTGGGTTTCCAAAGCCCCTATGTTGGGTTTCACTTCGTTCTACCCAACCTACCCCTTAACGATTCAGGTGCCGTTGCCCCTCACCCTTCAAAGGTTGCCATTGTGATAGTTGCTCTTTCCACCACTGCGTTTTTGTTGAGTATTGCTCTGATGTTCAAAGGATTTCTGCAATTGCTAGTGGTTATACCCCCGGTGGATCTAACTCAGCCGCACCCCCACATTACCCTGCCCAAGCCTTGAGACCTATCTGGATTCATGCTCCCGTTCTCTCACCCTTGTAGCCACCATGCCCACCCCAATATCTATCAACGACACCACCCTCCGCGACGGTGAACAGGCCGCTGGCGTTGCCTTCGGCCTTGAGGAAAAAATTGCGATTGCCAAGTTCCTCGATGCCATTGGTGTCCAGGAGCTGGAGGTGGGCATTCCCGCCATGGGGCGAGATGAGGCCAGAGCGATTCGCGCCATCGCCGATTTGGGCCTCAACGCCCACCTGCTGGGCTGGAACCGGGCCGTCCTCTCCGACATTCAGGCCTCGATTCACTGCGGCCTAAAGCGGGTGCACATCTCCATTCCGGTGTCTGAAATCCAGATTCAAGTCAAGTTTCAGGGCCGCTGGCGGGCTATGTTAGAGCATCTGCGCGACGCCATTTCCTTTGCCCGTGACCATGGGTTGGAGGTGAGCGTAGGCGGCGAAGACAGCTCCCGTGCCGATGAGGCTTTTTTGAGCGATGCCGCCCAGTACGCCCAGGAGTGGGGGGCCTTTCGGTTTCGCTTTTGCGACACGGTGGGCATTCTCGACCCCTTTACCACCTACGACAAAGTGCAAAAGCTGGTGCAATCCCTGGAGATTCCGGTGGAAATGCACACCCACAACGATCTGGGCCTGGCCACCGCCAATGCCCTGGCCGGGGTGCGGGCCGGGGCGACCTCGGTCAACACCACCGTCAACGGCCTGGGTGAGCGGGCGGGCAACGCTGCCCTCGAAGAAGTGGTGATGGCGATGAAGCACCTCTACGGTCTCAAAACCGGCCTTAAAACCCAGCACTTCCTCGAACTCTCCCGCTTTGTGGCCAAGACCGTCAACTGCGCTGTGCCCCCCTGGAAGGCGATTGTGGGCGAGAACACCTTTGCCCATGAGTCGGGCATCCACGCCCACGGGGTGCTGCAAAACCCCAGCACCTACGAGCCCTTTGACCCCAGCGAAGTCGGTCGCCAGCGCAGTTTGGTGGTGGGCAAGCACTCTGGTCGCCACCTGATCAACCAGGTGCTGTCAGCCCAGGGCATCCACCTCGATCCCGATCTGGGCCAGGAGGTGCTGAATGAAGTCCGCGATCGCGCCGTCTCGCTCAAACGCAGCCTGACCGTCAATGAGCTACTCAGCGTTGTCGCCAACCGTGATGGTGGGATGGTGAGATAGCGCGATGGTGAGATTCACCACCCCACCACCCCACCACCCCACCACCCCACTCACCCACTCCCCAAAGAACCCCTATGAAAGTCATGCTCCGCACCAATGACGCCGGTAAGCTCCTGGTTTACGTAGCCAAGAAAGACCTCGAAGAAGAAGTGGTGTCTCAAACAGCGGGCGACGACGCCCAGATATTTACCCTGTCGAACGGCTGGGAACTCTCGATTGCTGGCCTCAGCGACCCGATCAAAACGCCCCAAACCGTTGACGCCAGAAGGTTGAATTAGCCCGATTAGGTTTCTAGCCCAGGCTTACCTGTCAGAGCCTGAGCGTTAGTGGGCATTGCCCGCCCTACAGCGACTCATCTACCCATCCACTCACCCCACCAAAGGATCCCCCCATGGCCGACACCACCCCGCCCCCCTTGATGTTTAACCTAGACGGCACCTTTTTAGGTTTTGTCGAAGCCGACCCCGCCAAAGCCAAAACCATTCGCCTGGAGGTGGATAGCGAAGTTTTGACGATTAAGCTGCGCAAAGACGTGCGCCGGGTGCTGCGATCGCGCCTGCAACCCGGCGACCATCTGCGCTGCATTGGCCGTAGCGAGATCAACGGCGACACCGTCAAACTCAAGGCTCACCAGGTGTTTACCCTGATTACCCCCGGGCCTACCTCCTGTGCCCTGACCCCCGCTACCCCCGCCCCCGCCGCCCCCGCCCCCGCTGCCCCCAAGCTCAAAATTCAGGTGTGTCGCAAGTCGGGCTGCCAAAAGCGGGGCGGGCAACAGCTGGCGGTGGCCCTAGAGCAGGCGCTGCGCGATCGCAACCTGCAAAACCAGGTCGAAATCAAGTACACCGGCTGTCAAAAGCACTGCTCTGACGCACCCACCTTTACCATTTCGCCTGGCCATCACCGCTATAACCGGGTGCAGCCCTCTCGCCTGCCGGCCATTTTAGATCGCCACCTGACTCCTGCCAAACCCCACCCTGGGTCGGTCTAATGGTGGTGTCCCTGGTCGATCATACCCCCCGAGGGACGGCCTGCCGTCCTCTTCGGGAGCCGTCGTTTTACTACTTTGCCTACGGTTCCTGCATGTGCCCGGTAGATCTAAAGCGCTCCCTGGGTGAAAACACTCACCCCTACGTCATCGGGGCCGCCACCCTACAGGGCTATCGCCCAGGCTTTCACTACTATTCTCCCCAGCGTCAGTGCAGCGCCCTCGACATCCTGCCCGCCCCCGGGCAGGTGGTACAGGGGGTGCTTTACCGGCTGCCCTGGCGGCTGAGCCCCCGCCTCGATCAGCGCGAAGAGGTGTACCAGGGCAGCTACCGCCATGAGCGGGTCACCGTTCACAGCGCCGGACGGGTCTACCCACGGGTTCGCACCTACGTTGTGGTGCACAAGACAACCCAAGAAATTGCTCCCAGCGACTGGTACTCCAGCGTGGTGCTGCGGGGGGCCATCACCTGCCACCTGCCCGAGCAATACTGCTGGCAGCTGTTTCACCACATGCGGCAACTGCAAAGAGCCTAGTACTTCAAGGCAGAAGTAATACCGAATCCGAATTCCCTCTCCCCGATACCCAACGGGCCAGCCTGCAGGGGCAAACGGTTGTTTGCCCTCAACCAATCGGGTATAGCCGGGCCGGATTTCGTACAAGAAGGCAGAAGGCAGAACGGGCAACTCATAACTAGTAATGGATTTCGCCTAACCGCATCGGTGATTTATTGTCGCCTCAGAGTACTAGTGGGTTATCCCTAGAGCAAGGGGACTGTTTAGATGCTTTCCTATCCGTAGGGGGGGGATTACCGGAAGGATCACCCAGGGGATCTCAATATGAACTTTTGTTTCCTCATGCTTAAAATCGCAACATAGTTATCAAACCCTAGCAATAGGGGCATAAAAAGCGTCACCTTAGCAACATAAACTTTCGGTAATAAGTCCAGCCTGAACTTGTTTTCGGCAATAAAAAAGAAATAATTAAACCGTATCCACGGGCATAAAATTTGGGTGTTTGGGTTGCTATCCCTAATAGGATAAATTACTCAAAGGAGGTTTCTCCATGGTGCACACCGCCAAAAAAGGTTACAGCTCCAGCGACGACTGCCGCGACCTTTGCCCCAACGGTGCGATCAAAATTGACGAAAACACAAACACAAACGGATCGACTCTGTGGATTGACCCCACCCTGTGCGATCATTGCCAAGACGTTGAGGTACCCCGCTGTGTCGATGCCTGTCCGGTCGATTCTCTAGCACCCTTGCAGCCTAAAAAAGGGCGCAACAAAAGCACCCTGCTGCCCGCCGCTATCCCCACCATTTTTCTCAATGGCAAAACCACTCCCTTCGCCTCGTCTATGGTGGTGTGGGAGGCCTGCAATATTTTGGCCCAGCGCCAGTCGCTCCCTTGGCATGCCGATGCATCTGACCGACTGTGCTACCAGCGATCCATCCATCGGGGGCGGGGGGGCATGCGATTTCGGCTAGACACCAACCCAGAAGTGGCCCACTTTACCCCGATGCGTTACGAACTGGGGATTGCTGCCCTGGCTCAGTTCGATCTGCGCGCCGCCTGCCTACATCTCATTTTTGCCGCCTGCGCCACCAATCACGAGCGCCCCTGGGAAGAACCCTTTGTGCTCAACGACCAGCACATTGAGCAATACCTGGGGCTGACGCGCCGCAAAGATCTGACCAAACTCGAAAAGCTCACCTTGATCAAAGAGCTGGTTTACCAGGCCTGTCAAATCCTGGTGGCCCTCGACTGGCCTCGCCAGGGCAAGGTGCAGGGCTTTTCCCTAGACGAGCATCCGGTTTGGCACCTGCTCGACACCCAGTACTACTTTGAAGAGGATGCCGAGGGGGGCCGCCATCTAATTGGCATTAGCTTTACCGTGCGGGCTGGCCTGTGGGCGCAGCATTTTCTCAACCGGCAAGACTGTCGCCAGCAAACCGCCTTTTACCAGTACGGCACCCTGCCCCAGTCTCTACTCACGGAGGTCATGGGCAGCTGGCAGCAGTACGAGGGAGCCATGCGGCTGCTGCTGTGGCTGGTGTTTAAGCTGCGCCTGGGCAGCGACCACCGGATGACGGTGCGTACCCTGCTGCGTCTGGCCTTTGGTGACGCTCGCCTCACCGAAGCCACCACCGTGCGCGGTGCCCACAAGCGCCTGCTCAAGCTGTTTGAAAACAATCTAGAAGCCATTCATCGCTATGGCCTGCGGCCCCAGTTTGACCCAGAGACCTACGGCCCTGATATTCAACCCCTGTGGGCCAGGGTGGCCGAAATTCCGGACGATGCCGATGCTGCCCTGGACTTTTGGACTAACGACGCCAACCGCGATCGCAGCCTCACCGACCGCGCCCCCCGCGACAAGTGGCAGCGTCTGCTCAACGCTCGCCTGCTGGGGTTTGAGCTGCCCGAAAACTGGCAGCAGAGTGTGCGTAAACCCCGTCCCCAGCGTCGCCGCTCGTCTAAATCGACGGCCCCACCCGCCGCCAGCACCCTCTCTAGCGATGCTATCAAGGCAGCTCGCCAGCAGCTCAACCTCAGCCAGCGAGCCCTAGCCCAGCGCCTCGGCAAAAGCCAAAGCTGGATTCGCGATGTCGAGAACGGGCGGTTTAATATCAGCGCCAGCGATCGCACTCGGCTCCAGACCGTGCTGGGCCTAGCTAGGGGCTAGGATGGGGGGCAGGTTATGGCTGAGCGATCGCTTCCCCTGCCGCCTGCCAAGCCGCAAAACTGGGGGGGAACCCCTGCACCTTGTCGTAGCCCAGCAGGTGCAGCGTCACCACCCCCATGGCCGAGCGATAGCCCGACGAGCAGTACAGCACCACGGGGCGATCGCGATCGATCTGGTCAAGCTGCTGGGCCAAACTGCGCAGCGGGATGTTGATCGCCTCAGGGATATGGCCCGCCCGATACTCAGCGGGTTCGCGCACGTCCACCAAGAGCGCTTTGGAGCTGGTCTGCAAGCGCTTTAGCCCCGCCACGTCGTCGACCTTGTAGTAGCCAGCGGGGATAGCGGCCAGGGTGCGATCGACCGCCGCCTGGAGGTCAAGGGAGGCGTCAGCAACCGCTGGTGTGACCCCCTCGATCGCCTGGGGGCTGGTCAGGGGTGCCGCCATTGCCAGGTTGTGCCCTCCCCCCAACAGCAGCGAGACTGACAGAAAAAGCCCGAGCAGTAGGTGTTGAAGAACTCGATTGGATTGCTTAAACATGATGATTTTTGCCTAACTTGGGTTTGCCTAAATTGCCTTTAAAAGATTCACCGAAAAGATTCACCGAAAAGACTCACTAAAAAGATTCACCGGGCTGCCTTGTAGCGGCGGGGTTGTTTCAAGGCTTCAAAGCCGGACACAATATCGAGTAGTTCTCCAGTAATGGCATTTTGGCGTTGCTGACGATAGTTGCCGTTGAGGTCTGTCAGGCGTTCTTCAATGTTTTTCTCAGCCGCCTGCATCGAGGCTAGCCGAGCTGCATGCTCGCTGGCCAGAGATTCGACCGTGGCGCGATAGAGCGAAACAAACAGATATTGACGAATCAAGGCGGAAAATAGCGGCTGCCAGGGGGTGCTCACCATGGGCAGGGCGGCGGATTGCCAGGGACGTTGCTCTAGCTGCTGGAGCCAGGTGAGATCGAGGGGCAGCAGTTGCAGGGTGACGGGTTGAAATGCGGTGGCCCCAAGGGACTGGTGGTAGAACAAGAGAATTTGGTCTACATCGGGGTGGGGCATAGGGGCGGGCTCATCTACCCTAGGCTGCTGGTGGGTGGTTTGGGGAAAGCGCCACTGCTCGATTGCCCGCAGCAGATCTTGAATCAGCCGAGGGGTGCCGGTCAGGGCACTGGGGAGGGCAAACTGTTGCTGAATCGGCTGGTTTGCGGCCTCTAGATAGGGGATCAGCCGCGCCCCCACGGCCGCTAGCCGGCAGCAATCGGGCGGAATGGCGCGCCGATGCATCTGCTCTAGGGCATAGTCGGCCACCTGCTCATTGAACTGACCACAGAGGCCATGGTCAGACCCAAATACAATTACCCCCACCGATTTCTGCTGTTGGCCCGGTGTTTGAGCCGCATCTGCGCCGGGAAGTAACCCGGTGGAATCTTCAGAGCAGCGGCGGTGATGCAGCAGAGCCTGCAACCCCAGCTCAACGGTGGTGTTGTAGTCGGTCAGGGAGATTCTGGCTTGTTCGTACTGGCGAATACTCACCAGGGCCAGGGCTTTCATGGTTCTGACCACGGCCTGGAGGTCTTCGATGCTGTGAATTTGGGTTTGGAGAGCTTCAAGGGTGAGCATGGGGAGGGTGCAGGTGGCAGGGTAAATTTTGAACTTTGAATTTTGAACTTTGAATTTTGAACTTTGAATCTTGTCGCCCCCTCACGTGGACAAGGCGGTTAGGACAGGGTAATCGCTGCCGACAGCACCGCTAA
>RECJ01000138.1 GCA_007694115.1 Leptolyngbya sp. DLM2.Bin27
TGCTTCTTCCTGCTTTTTGGCAGCGCTGCGGTGTTAGTTGGTATCTGCCATCTGCCTTCTGCCTTCTGCCTTCTGCCTTAATGCACTAGGCCGCTTGCCCGATAGCGATCGTCTCTAGTCAAGCACCATTACCCAAGCGCTACGTCTGCGCGTTGCCGCCATCTAAAACTCGCAGGGGGGCCGGGGGGCTACCCTTAGACCGTCGTCGCCGCAGGGGCACTGGTGACTCCAAATTGATCTCTCGGGCCGCCCGCACTAGCAGCGCCGCTGTAGCCAAACTCGCCACCATGGAGCTACCCCCATAGCTCAACAGCGGAAAAGGCAGCCCCGTGGTTGGCAACACCCCAGTCGCTACTCCCATATTCAGCAGCGACTGACCGACTAAAATCACCATCCCACCCACCGCCACCAGCCGATGCAGCGGCTGCTTGAGCCGCAGCGCCACCAGCAGCGCCAGCGATGAGTACACACCCAAAAACAGCAGCAGTAGCAGGCAGCCCACAAAGCCAAATTCCTCAGCAAACACCGCGAAAATAAAATCGGTGTACTGAATCGGTAAAGAGTAGAGCTTTTGCGCAGACAGGCCAAACCCCTGTCCCCAAAAGCCCCCCGAACCGATTGCCAGCAAACTCTGTACCAGCTGATAGCCCTTGTCCGCCGGGTCAGCCCAAGGGTTTAGAAATGACACAATTCGTTCACGCTGGTAAGACTTGAGGCTGATGCTGACCACCGCCGCCGTTAGCCCGCCCCCGGCGGTCAGCAATAAATAGAGGTAAGGCAACCCTGCCGCCAGGGCAATTAGCCACAGGGTAAGACCACAGATCGCCGCTGTGCTGAGGTTGGGCTGCACCAAAACCAAGCCTAAAATAGCAGCAAAAATTCCCAGCCAGGTCAGCCGAGTTGGCCAGGTGAGCTGGTGCCAGCGGCCAAACAGCCGCGCCCCCTGCAACACCAGGCAGGGCTTAATCAATTCCGAAGGCTGAATCATAAACGGCCCCAGGGGCAGCCAGCGAGTCGCGCCGTTCACCGTCACCCCCAGAGACGGAATCAGCGTCAGCGCCACCAGCCCCACTAGCACCAGCAGCACAATCCCCGAACCCTGAAGCAGTCGATCGAGGGAGGTGTGCACAATGCGGTTAAACACCACCAGACCAGCCACCACCCACAGTAGCTGCACCATGACATAGTGCAGCCCATGGCCATGCTCTACCAAGGCCACCGCGTAGGAAGCCGAAAACAGCACCAGCAGGCCGCCCCCCAACCAGACAAAGGTGAGCCACCGTAGCCAGCGGGCCTCCGCTGACCACTGGCCCACCGTGGGATCAGTCCATGGAATCAATCGAGCAATATTCACCCTGCTACCCCGCTGCCCTAGGGCAAGTCGTTCAACGGCCAAGTATAGCGGAGACAGATATTTTTGTGATTTCTAAACTGTCTAAAGCTCACAAAAATATTGTTGTAAGCGGGTAGCCCCAAACACAACGGTAGGGCAAGCCCCCTGGCCTACCCTGCACGGATCACGGCATTATTTAATAACGCAGTAAAAATTTCATTAGATGCTCCGGTAGCGCCGGTCACCAGTTGTAGAACCGGTCTGAGGTTGCAGAACCGATTACAGCAGGCCGGTATTGGCACCCTGGCGACCGGTAGCCAGCTCAACCTTAACGATTTTGCCGCCCATTTTTTGAATGCGCTGCTGCTCTCTAAACCAGTTGTCGTAGGGCACTAGCTTGGTGAAAAAGGTATTTTGCAGTTCCCGCTGGGTGCGAATTCTGGTTTGGCTAGGAACACAAGCGGTGATCTTAAACATGCGCATGGCCGAAAACTCTCCTACTATCTCATTGGACAGATGTAAACCAAATCCAAGTCCAGGAATGAAGCTTTGCCAATGGTAAAACCACAGATTCCAAGCTGGACTTGGTACAAACACTTAAAAGCCAGAGTCGAAAGCCAATGCTTAGACAGCAGGAAGACAATACAGCACAACCTAGTGTCTTCAACACTCGCCCCTGACTCTGGCCTAAGTCAGCTCTGGCCAACGGCCAAAGCGCAATGGATGAACCTGGACTAGCTCAAGCCAGAGGAGATGTAGTCGAAGTAAACGCCCATTTCCTTGCCGGCATCAGAGCCCACCAAACTGGAGGTTACTTCTTTCATGGCTTGAATGGCGTTGACGGTAGCGCCGATGGGCACGCCCAGGGAGTTGTAGGTTTCCTTGAGGCCGTTCAGCACCCGCTCATCCAGGATGGAGGGATCTCCAGCTAGCATGGCGTAGGTGGCGTAGCGCAGGTAGTAGTCGAGGTCGCGGATGCAGGCAGCATAGCGACGGGTGGTGTACATGTTGCCACCGGGGCGGGTGATATCGGAGTACAGCAGGGACTTAGCCACCGCTTCTTTCACGATTTCAGCAGCGTTGGCGCTGATGGTGCTGGCGGCACGAACGCGCAGTTCACCCGTTTGAAAATAAGCCTTGAGCTTATCTAGAGCTGAGCTATCCAGGTACTTGCCCTGAACGTCAGAAGAATTAATTACAGAAGTAATTGCGTCTTGCATAATTTTTCCCTAAATGACCTTAGTTGAGTTGACAACGCAATGGGGCGGTGGCTTAGAGCAGCCCACCAACAACATAGTCGAAGTAAGCAGAAGCCTCAGAGGCATCTTCCCCGGACAGAAGACCGGCAGCAACAGCTTTCAGGGCACGCACGCCTTCAGCTACGCCAGCCAGGGGAGTACCCAGAGAGTTGTACATTTCTTTCACACCCACCAGGCCAATTTCTTCGATGGGGGTCACGTCACCAGCCACCACGCCGTAGGTCACCAGGCGCAGGTAGTAGTCCAAATCGCGCAGGCAGGTAGCGGTCATTTCTTCGCCGTAGGCATTGCCACCGGGAGAAACAATGTCAGGGCGCTTTTGGAACAGCTGGTTGCCAGCTTCCTTGACGATGCGCTCACGGGATTCGGTCAGCACCTGGGCGATGCGCAGACGACGCTCACCAGAGGTAACAAAGCCTTTGATGCGGTCTAGCTCACCGGGGCTGAGATAACGAGCCTCAGCATCGGCATTCACGATGGATTTCGTGACAATACTCATTGATGGATTCCTCCGAAAAATATGACCAGATGATTTGAAACTGGCATTTAAGGGTTCGGGGCCAGAGCTAACTCTATAAAGAACCTCAGACCTGGCAGCCTTCCCGATTAATTGTCCGGTATTGCGTCAGCCTTCTTCAAAGTAGCGAAATATTTTGTAATAGTTCTCCTCAGTTTTGCCGAAGCCTGATGGCAACGCCATCCCAGGAGCTGAACTAAGACAACTCACGCCCATGAAAATCACCAATCTGGCTCAATTTAGGGTCGAGAATTAATATTTCGTTACTAAGCTTGATGAGGGCAGTGCGTGGACAAAACTTTGCGATCGCCCCGACGCCAGAATTGCCAACGATCAGTGGAGGATAAGCCGTCAGCCCATCCCCCAGGGATCGTTGAATAGTCTAGGCGCGACGGTAGGGAACGCCCTGCTCGCCAAAGTAGCGTAGGTACTCAGCGGAGTCGAGCATGGCCGTAGCCACGGTCATCGAGCCATGCTCGATAGCCATGGCACCGTATTCCCCAGCCTCTACAGTCCGCCCCAACAGTTGGCGCCCCATGATCGTCACCACCTTGGCCGCTGGGTAGGTCGCCACAAACCGGGACTGGTAGGCCGGAGACTGCACCAACCGGCGAATAAACTCGCGCAGGGTGATGCGATCGCCCCTCACCGCCGCTTCGGCCTCAGCCAGCCGCCACTCGGCAGGAATGTTGCCCTCGGGCAGTACCATCACTTGGCGGTAAACGGCCTCTAGCACCTGGCTAACCTGGTCGGCGCTGGCACCAGGCTGGTGGCGATAGAACCGCGTCACGGAAGGAGCAACGACTGCCTCAGACTCCACGGCAGATCGGCCCACCGTAGCCGCCAGTTCGGCAGAAGCCGCCGCCGCCGCCGCCACCGCATCTGCCATCAGCGGCATGTCGGCCACATCTACTTTGCCATTGGCGCTGACAAAGCTGGGCACAATCAAATCGCGGTTTTGCTTCGTCAGACGGTTGTACAGCTTCTCCGTGTTGGGGAAGTTAGCGGCCGGTAAGGTGGGATAGCGCCGGTAGGGCACCGTGTCTTCGCCAAAATTGTCGGCATACTCAGGGGTGTTGAGCATCGACTGAATGAACCCGCGAATACCTGAGCTGGCCAACACCTGGTTGTACTTGCGAATCTCCGCTTGATCGAGGGGCGCCCGACCGAGGAAGTGCTTAGTGCCAAACTCAATCACCTGAGTGTTGGGGTAAGGCGCGTAGAACTCCTTGATGTAAAGCGTTGAGGTGCCCAGACCCTCAATAAACTCCTTGACGCTGATTTCGCCGTTGCCTAACTTGCTCTCCAGGGCGGTGAACTCGTTTTTGATCACGTAGGGGGCAATGTCACGCTCAAAAATCTGTCGGTAGGCCGCTGCGGTAACCTGCTTAAGGTTGGGCTTATCGGCCAGAGAGGTGAGCTTAAACACCTTGGTCTGCTGGCGCTGACGATTGACCCCCTGGGTGACACGGCGCTGCACCTCAGGTATAGCCCGATCTTCGGTGACGGTACCCAGTTCCACAAAGCGGGGCACTACGGCGTCAAGAACTTGGCCGATGCCATTTTCAGCTAAGGAGCCCGCCCGTCGGCTGCGCAGAGACAGCCCCTTGGGGGTCAGGTAACGCTCGTAGGGAACGGTGTCTTCGCCAAAGGCTTCGGCATATTCCTGGCTGTCGATAATCGAGTCAACCAGGGCATAAAAGCCCTTTTTAGCAGAGATATCGAAGTAGGCGTTGGTCTCTTTCCGACCGTAGGTAGGGCGACCCAGCAGGCGCCGGTGAATATATTCCACCGCTTTCATCACGTACAGCGACGTCCAGTAGGTCTTGCGGAAAGCCTCAGACTTGGCGATCGCCCGAATGAACTCCTTCATCGTAATCTCGCCGTTCTCCAGCTTGATCTCGGCCACCTTAGAGCGCTGGCCCGAAAACACCTCGCGACCAAACACCTGCCGGTAGGCGGCGCTGATCACCGTCTGGGTCGAGCTTTCGGAGTAGCGAACGCTGGCCTGGGTATTGCCCGTGGCGGGAATCTGATCGAGCTTGAACACCTTGGCCCCCAGGGAACCCGGATTTTCGGGTCGAGCCGCCGGATTGCTGAGCTGGTTGTTGATGCCAGCCCCCCGGTGAATCAAAATGCGGCGGGTGTCTTTGTTGAAGAACGCCGGAGTGGCGCTGACGTTGCGGGTCTCTTTGGGGAAGATCGCCCCAAACTGGATTTCGAGTGGGTCGTTGCCAGAGCCGTAGGGGTGTTGATCGGGCAGAGGCTGCTCGTAGGAGGCAAACAGAGTGATAAACTGCGGCTTCTTGCGGAAGGGAGCGCTGTAGTTAAACAGCTCAAACTGTGGCCCCCAGTTGCGGCATTCCTGAGCTTCTTGGCCCAGGCCGCGCAGGTAGGGTACGGTTTCTTCGCCAAAGTAGTCGGCATACTCTTTCGAGTCGACTAGGGCATCGATGAGAGCTGCTAGACCACCGCTCGACACAATTGAGAAGTAGTTGCGCACCTCTTCGCGAGAGCTGGGCGCACGGCCTAGGATATGGCGGAAGGCCAGCTCTAGGGCGCGGCTGTTGATGTAGGGGTCGAAGAAGTTTTTGCGGTAGAGAGGCGACTTAGCGAGGCGACGCACAAACTCCTTCATGGAGATTTCGCCGTTCTTGACCTTTGACTCTAGGTCAGAAACCGAGAGCGAGTAGGCCCGGGTGATATCGCGCTCAAAGATCTGCCGATAGGCAGCTTTCACCACATCGTTCTTCTCTGTTGCCGACAGGCCCGGCTTCATCGCGTACTTGGGCCGCCGTTCCGCTGCATTGAAGTAGATCTGGGGCAGCTCTAGTCCTTGCAGGTCTTTGGAGGCGCGCTGGCGCAGCTTGTTAGAGGGCGTCGGTGCCTTAAACTCGCTCAGCAGCACCCCAAAGTACTGATCGACAATGCCCTGGGCCTCGGCATCGGCGTTGAAATAGCGCAGCGAGGCCGCCCGCATGGTTTGGATCGCCACAATAGTGGCCGCTGACGAGCAGGCGTTTTCGATGATTTCGCGCAAACCGCGCACGTTGACCGAGATGATGTTGGGGTCACCCGCCACAATGGCGTAGGTGACGTAGCGCAGGAACCAGCTCATGTCGCGCAGCGACTTGGTCATGTTGCCGGGGCCGTAGCGCGACACGCTAATCGGGCGAAACCCTGGGGGTACAGGGCCGGAGGGAGTAGAGGTAAACAGGTTTTTAAACAGGCCACCGCCGCTCTCAATAAACGTGGAGGTACCCAGTCGAGATGCCTCCGCTTCGTCTAGGACGGTGCCAGCTCGGGTCTTCTCCACGGGCGACTCATTTTCGACCCGTTCCAGGTAGGCCAGGGGAGACCCCCCGGTAAAGATGCGGTTGGCCGCCTGGGAGACAATTAGTTCGGAATAACGGGTCAGCAGCTCAGCGATCTGCACCCGCTTGAGACCAGAGTTAAAAAAGCTCGATAGCTCATCTAGCTCCCCCCGGCCCATGTAGCGGTCTTGCTGCTCGGCCTGGGAAATCGTGGCCACCGGCAGAGTTTGGTAGAGCTGGGGCCGTGCCGGTGCACTTCCACCACTTGCTTTAACACTCATGCGTTTTCAAAGGCTCCCTATGCGGACAATGACGGCATCAAAAAAGAATCTATCAATCGGTTAGCAGGCGCAGAACCCTGCACGCGTCAGGGGTGTCCATCAAGAACGCTTCCTGAACCGGTGCAAAACCACTGAACCCCGCTGAAGGTAAAGCGTTATTAACCTCGCCTGCCACCTGTCCAAGCCGGGCACCGAATGCGGTATCTATGGATGGCGGGGGATGGCGGGTTGTTCGCTGACCTGAAATCAGATTAAACCGTTTCAGGACAGCAACACAGATTATTAAAAACTGTGTAACATCCGACCGGTTAAATGCCTGTGGTCATCATAGAGGATGGTCACTACACCCCTGAGAAGGCGGATAAGTTTTGTAACGTTTCGTGATAAAGCCGAGGCCTTCAGTTGGCCAAAGTCTCTGCTGGCGCGGCTTTAATCTGTCGGCTGACTGTCACGCTGACTTGGGTTTGAGCCGAGCCAGCGCTGCTGCTGGCCACGGTGTCAGCGGGCCACCAGGCTAAATTCCTTACTTATTGATTCTGATTTTCCCCAGACCTATGGACGACTCAACCAAAACCCAGGCGGTCAGCGATGCGGTGGCCAGCCTCTACAATACCTATCCGTTTCCCCCAGAGCCGTTTCTAGATGAAGCGCCACCGGGCTATAACTGGCGCTGGTACTGGCCTACGGTGCACAGCTTTTGCACCGGGGTAGTACCAGCCAGCGGATCGGTGCGGGTGCTGGATGCGGGCTGCGGTACGGGGGTTAGCACCGAATATATTAGTCACCTCAACCCAGAGGCCGAGGTGCTGGGGATCGATCTGAGCGAGCGGGCGATCGCCACCGCCACCGAGCGCTGCCGCCGCTCTGGGGCCACCAATGTCCAGTTTCGCCAGATCAGCATTTATGATGTCGACCAGGTCGAGGGCGAGTTCGACTGGATCAACTGCGTCGGCGTGATTCACCACCTGCCCGATCCCCTGAAAGGACTCCGGGCACTGGCCACTAAGCTAGCCCCCGGCGGCTTGATTCATCTATTTGTCTATGCGGCTATTGGCCGCTGGGAAATTTCGCTGATGCAGCGGGCGATCGCCCTAGTGCAGGGCAACCAGCGAGGCGACTACCGCGACGGGGTGCAGGTGGGGCGGCAGATCTTTGCCAGTCTGCCCGAGGGCAATCGGCTCAAACAGCGAGAGCGCGATCGCTGGGCCATGGAAAACCACCGTGACGAATGCTTCGCCGATATGTACGTCCACCCCCAGGAAGTGGACTACACCCTCGATAGCCTGTTTGACCTCGTTGAGGCCTCAGGTCTGGAGTTCGTGGGTTTTTCAAACCCCCAGGTGTGGCAACTCGATCGCCTGCTAGACAACGACCCGGCCCTGCTGAAGCGCGCCCAGCAACTCTCTGAAAAAGACCAGTATCGGCTGGTGGAGCTGCTCGATCCGGAGATCACTCACTTTGAATGGTTTTTGGCCCGCCCCCCCTATGCTCCGATCAGTTGGGACAACGACGGCGATCTGCTGGCTGCTATCCCCACCCGCAATCCCTGTATGGAGGGCTGGCCGAGTCAGAGCATTTTTGACCACAACTACCAGATCATCTCGCTGGACGCGCAGGAGTTTGAGCTGTTGCAGGGATGCGATCGCAACCACCACCTCGGTGCCGATCAATCCCCGACCTCCGTTGCTGCCCTCATTGCCCAAGTGGGTGCTAGCCTCCAAGACCTGCGCCAGCTGCACCAGCGACAGCTAATCCTGTTGCAGCCGTCACAGCGCATTGCCTCAATCTAGGCAGAAGATAGCGGATTTACTTTGGGGAAATGCCTATTAAGTATTATTGCCGTGATATGATCTTCCCTGGCCTGCTAGCGCAGGCAAAACCCTCTACGGCTAAGGATTAGGCGCTTTTGTGGCTCCATTGCCCTCCGAACACACCGAACCCATCGCCCAGGTTGAGGCAGAGGTAGACCCCGGTCAATCTCTGCCCCCCGCCTCAGCGACCGCTATGGAAGAGTACTATCAGCTTCAGCAAGATCTGCTGCTGCTCACCCTGGCCTTCACCGGCGTGATCTTCTTTTCTGTCTGGTTGGTCTACTCCCTCTCAATTGCTCTGAATTATTTAATAGGAGCGTGCGGCGGTGTGGTTTACTTGAGGATGTTGGCAAAAAGCGTGGCCAGTATCGGGCGCGGAGGTGCCAGATCAGGCAGCGGTAGATTGGCCCTTGTGGTCGGTCTGGTGCTGGTGGCTGCCAAGTGGCAGCAGCTTCAAATCATGCCTGTTTTTCTTGGGTTTTTGACCTACAAGGCGGCGTTGATTGCCTACACCCTCTGGACTGCGGTACTGCCAAAATCAACTGCTGAGTCGTCCTAGATGTCTAGCCTAGATGTCTAGTCAGCTTCAGATTTTTTGATTTTTTAGCATAGCATGCTTTTTCCCGGCAAGTCTTGAGGAAAGTCGATTTAAGAGATGGCGCTCACTATGTTAACGATTCATCCCTTAGTTCTGGCAAAACTAGAAGTTGGCGAGCATTTATACTGGCAGATCGGCGGTTTGAAGCTGCACGGTCAGGTCTTTTTGACCTCTTGGTTTGTGATCGGCGTCCTGCTGCTGGTGTCGTTTTTGGCGACTCGTAACATTCAGCGGGTGCCCTCTGGCCTCCAAAACTTCATGGAGTATGCCCTGGAATACATCCGCGACCTGGCCAAAAACCAGATTGGAGAAAAAGAGTATCGGCCCTGGGTTCCCTTCGTGGGCACCTTGTTCCTGTTCATCTTTGTCTCTAACTGGTCTGGGGCATTGATTCCATGGAAGCTAATTCATCTGCCGTCGGGTGAACTGGCCGCTCCCACCAATGACATCAATACCACCGTGGCGCTGGCGCTGTTGACCTCCTTGGCCTACTTTTACGCCGGGTTCAGCAAGCGCGGGCTGGGGTACTTTGCCAAGTACATCGAACCCACGCCGATCTTGTTGCCCATCAATATTCTAGAAGATTTCACCAAGCCCCTCTCCCTCAGTTTCCGTCTGTTTGGAAACATCCTGGCCGATGAGTTGGTGGTCGCTGTGCTGGTCTTGCTGGTACCTCTCTTCGTACCGCTACCGGTTATGGTCTTGGGTTTGTTTACCAGTGCCATTCAGGCTCTGATCTTTGCGACCCTGGCTGCGGCCTACATCGGCGAGGCCATTGAGGGGCATGGTGAGGAAGAGCATGGATGACCCTCCTTGGGGCATTCAGTTTGTATTGGCTGGTGGGGCAGGTGCTGCCAGCCGACGTGGCCTTAGAGCCACATGCACAAGAAACGCTAATCGCGCGTTGTCTACGACCTGATTAATGAGTTGTTGATTGTCCAAATCGAGGTAAAGACATGGATTCTACTATTGCAGCCGCTTCCGTAATTTCAGCTGCTCTGGCCGTTGGTCTGGCATCGATCGGCCCTGGCATTGGTCAAGGTAATGCAGCTGGCCAAGCGGTAGAAGGTATTGCCCGCCAGCCCGAGGCTGAAGGCAAGATTCGCGGCACCCTGCTGCTGAGCTTGGCGTTCATGGAAGCGCTGACCATCTACGGTCTGGTGGTGGCCCTGGTGCTGCTGTTCGCCAACCCCTTCGCGTAGATCCGCCGGGCTAGGGGAGGGCTTAGCGCCTTTCCCTGCCTGTCGGATTCAAGATTTTGGACTTAACTTTGTAGTGCTGGCCCTGGGCCGATCTAAAGGGCATACCCACCATGACAAATTTTGTTTGGCTATTGGCGGTCGAAGCCGCTGAGGCAGTTGAAGAGGGCGGCGGCCTCTTTGACCTAGACGCCACCCTACCGCTGATGGCGGTGCAGTTTGTGCTGTTGGCAGTGGCGCTCAACGCTCTGTTTTATAAACCTCTGGGCAAAGTTTTAGACGAGCGCGATGGCTACATTAGCTCCAATCGAGTCGATGCGGCAGAGCGCTTGGCCAAGGCTGAGCAAATTGCCAAACAGTATCAGCAAGAGCTAGCCGAAACTCGTCGCCAGGCCCAAACGGTGATTGCCGAAGCCCAGGAAGAAGCCCAAAAAATTGCGGCTCAAACCGTTGCTGCTGCCCAGCAGGAGGCTCAGATCCAGCGAGAGCAGGTGCAGCGGGAGCTAGACGAGCAAAAAACCCAGGCCATGGCTAGTCTAGAGCAGCAGGTTGATGGTCTGAGTCAGGATATTTTAGATAAGCTGCTGGGCGCTCTGGCGGCCTAGGCTATCGGTGCTGAATCGGCAGTTTATCCCCAGAGCTGCCCGCGTCGTTGACGGAAAGTAGAGATATGACTATTGGTTGGTTACTGGCGGTGGAAGAAGGTGGAGTTAGCCTGGATCTCAATATCCTGGAAACTAACCTGATTAATCTGGCCATTATTATTGGCGTGCTGTATTACTTCGGCGGCAAGTTTTTGGGCAAAACCCTATCCACTCGCCAGTCGGAGATTAAAACAGCGATTGCCGACGCCGAGCAGCGCAAGCAAGCGGCGGCAGCCGCTTTGGCAGAGCAGCAGCAAAAGCTGGCCCAGGCTCAGGAGGAGGCTAAAAAGATTTTGGCTGATGCCCAGACCACCGCAGAGCGTACTCGTGAAGCGATCTTGGCTCAGTCTAAGGTTGACGTGGAGCGCATGAGAGCCAGTGCCGCCCAAGACCTCACCTCCCAAGAGGCCCGGGTGATGCGAGAACTGCGGCAGCGAATTGCTGCCCTGGCTATCGAGCGCAGTGAAGCGGCTCTGCCCGGCCAGCTAAATGACGATTTGCAGCGGCGTCTGGTTGACTCCAGCATTGCCCTGCTCAAAGGAGAGTAGCCATGAACGACACAACCCTGAGTTCAGAAATTGCTGGCCCCTACGCCCAGGCGCTGATGTCCGTTGCTGAAGACAACAGCGCTGTGGATCAGGTGGCGGCTGAAGCGACCGATCTGCTAGTGGTGCTAGACAGTTCTGAGGAGCTGACCGGATTTTTGCTCAATCCGCTGATGTCTCCCGATGCCAAAAAAGGCGTGCTGCGCCAGGTGGCTGAGGGAAAAGTGAGCGACTTTTTGCTCAGCTTTTTGCTGCTGCTGGTTGACCGGGGCCGGGTAGCGTTTCTAAAACCCATTCTGAAGCAGTACCAGGCCCTGGTGCGGGAGCGCAATCAGACGGTTTTGGCCGACGTTACCTCAGCTATCGAGCTATCTGAAGACCAGCAAAACGCCATTCGCGATCGCGTCCAGACCATGACCGGAGCCAACGGCGTAGAACTCTCGGTTCGGGTTGACCCCGATCTGCTAGGCGGTCTGGTGATCAAGGTGGGCTCCCAGGTGATCGACGCCAGTTTGCGGGGCCAGCTGCGCCGCATTGGCATTCAGCTGGCGGCCGCCGTCTAGCCTGGTTGCTCAAGTTTGCCCCCTGGCGGGGCAGTTTCTTTGACGTCTCGTGTTTATGTAGGTTTATCCAAAGCAAGTCCTATGGTTAGTATCAGACCTGACGAAATTAGCAGCATTATTAAGCAGCAGATTGAGCAGTACAACCAGGAGGTCAAGGTCTCCAACGTAGGTACTGTGCTGCAGGTGGGCGACGGCATTGCCCGAATCTACGGCCTCGAAAACGCCATGTCTGGCGAGCTGCTGGAGTTTGAAGACGGCACTGTCGGCATCGCCCTCAACCTAGAGGAAGACAACGTCGGCGCGGTGCTGATGGGCGACGGTGTCAACATTAAAGAAGGTAGCGCCGTTACCGCCACCGGCAAGATTGCGTCGGTGCCCGTAGGTGAGGCCATGCTGGGCCGCGTGGTCGACGCTCTGGGCCGCCCAATTGACGGCAAGGGCGATGTACAAACCAGCGAAACCCGCCTGATTGAGTCTCCCGCTCCCGGCATCATTGCCCGCAAGTCGGTGTACGAGCCGATGCAGACCGGCATCACCGCCATTGACGCCATGATTCCCATCGGCCGAGGCCAGCGCGAGCTGATCATTGGCGACCGTCAGACCGGTAAGACTGCGATCGCCATTGACACCATCATCAACCAAAAGGCTGAAGATGTGGTCTGTGTCTACGTGGCCATTGGTCAAAAAGCCTCCTCCGTAGCTCAGATTGTGGATGTGCTGCGCGATCGCGGTGCCCTCGACTACACCATTGTGGTCAACGCCAGCGCCAACGACCCCGCGCCCCTTCAGTACCTGGCTCCCTACACTGGCGCTAGCCTCGCCGAGTACTTTATGTACAAAGGCAAAGCTACCCTAATCATCTACGATGACCTGACCAAGCAGGCTCAGGCTTACCGTCAGATGTCGCTGCTGCTGCGTCGCCCGCCCGGGCGTGAGGCCTACCCCGGTGACGTGTTTTACCTGCACTCTCGGCTGCTAGAGCGGGCCGCCAAGCTCAGCCCTGAGCTGGGTGAAGGCAGCATGACGGCTCTACCGGTGATTGAAACCCAGGCGGGCGACGTGTCGGCCTACATTCCCACCAACGTGATTTCTATCACCGACGGCCAGATCTTCCTGTCCTCTGATTTGTTTAACTCGGGTCTGCGCCCCGCCATCAACGCCGGTATTTCGGTATCGCGGGTAGGCTCTGCGGCTCAGATCAAGGCTATGAAGCAGGTGGCCGGTAAAGTGAAGCTGGAACTTGCCCAGTTCGATGAACTCCAGGCTTTCTCCCAGTTTGCCTCTGATCTCGATGCCGCCACCCAAAAGCAGCTGGCTCGTGGTACCCGTCTGCGCGAGCTGCTCAAGCAGCCCCAATACTCTCCCCTGCCGGTGGAAGAACAGGTAGCGATTATCTACGCTGGCATCAACGGCTACATGGATGAGGTACCCGTTGAGCAGGTGACAGACTTTGCCAAATCGCTGCGCGACTACATCCGCAACAACAAACCCAAGTTTGCGGAACTGATTCGCAGCGAGAAAAAGCTGACCGATGCCAGCGAAACTATCCTGAAGGAAAGCATCGCCGAGACCAAGCAAGCCTTCATGGCGGCAGTCTAACCCCTTGCTCTGGTCAGGGTTTAGTCTCAGCAAACCCTGACCCCCTGACTACTCCCTAGGGATTCACTATGCCTAACCTAAAAGCGATTCGAGACCGCATAAAGTCCGTTAAAAACACTCGCAAGATCACCGAGGCGATGCGCCTGGTGGCGGCAGCGAAGGTGCGGCGTGCCCAGGAGCAGGTGATTGCCACTCGCCCCTTTGCCGACCGCTTGGCCCAGGTGCTCTACGGCTTGCAAAGCCGGCTCAAGTTTGGGGAGGCCGACCTGCCGCTGCTCAAGCAGCGCGAGGTAGAGACCGTTGCTCTGCTGGTTATTTCTGGTGATCGTGGTCTCTGCGGGGGCTACAACAACAATGTCATCCGCAAAGCTGAGATTCGCGCCCAGGAACTGGCGGCTGATGGGTTAAACTACCGCTTTGTTTTGGTTGGCCGCAAGGCCAACCAGTACTTCAAGCGGCGTGAGCAGCCGATTGAAGCCAGCTTCATCGGTATGGAGCAAATTCCTACCGCCGCTGAAGCCGCCACCATCGCCGACGAACTGCTGGCACTGTTCTTGTCCGATGCGGTAGACCGCGTTGAGTTGGTCTATACCCGGTTTGTTTCGCTGGTCAGCTCTCGTCCAGTAATTCAGACCCTGCTGCCCCTCGACCCCCAGGGTCTAGAGGTGCCCGACGACGAAATCTTCCGACTCACCACGAAGGGTGGCGTGTTCCAGGTAGAGCGGGAGAAGATGGCGGGGCCACCTCCGACGGAGTTTCCCCAAGACATGATCTTTGAGCAAGATCCGGTACAGATCTTAGATGCGCTGCTGCCGCTGTATCTAAACAACCAAATTTTGCGGGCGCTGCAAGAGTCGGCGGCCAGCGAACTGGCGGCTCGGATGACTGCTATGAACAACGCTAGCGACAACGCCAAAGAACTGGCTAAAACCCTCAACCTGACCTACAACAAAGCGCGTCAGGCGGCGATCACCCAGGAAATTCTGGAAGTGGTGGCTGGGGCTAACTCGCTGTAACTCTAAACCAGCCTGGAGGCTCAAGAAAATATCTCCTCACAGCTGTGAGGAGATATTTTTGGTTGGGGGATGAGTTGCAAAGGCCAAGGGGTTGCCTCAGCGCAGCCCCTTGGCCTTTGCTTTACCGGTGGCGCTTTTGGTGCCAGGCCCAGGCGTGGGTGAGAATGGTCTCAATATCGGCGTACTGAGGATTCCAGCCAAGGACATCACGGGCGCGATCGCTCCCGCCCACCAAAGCGGGTGGATCCCCTGGCCGACGGTCTTCCTCAACGACGGGGATACTTTTCCCGGTCACCCGTACCGCCGTGTCAATCACCTCGCGCACCGAGAAACCAAGACCGTTGCCCAGGTTAAACACCGTGCTTTCGCCCCCGTTTAACAGGTACTCTAAGCCTAGAATGTGGGCATCGGCCAGGTCACACACGTGAATGTAGTCGCGTACGCAGGTACCGTCAGCGGTGGGGTAGTCGGTGCCAAACACACTGATGGCCTCGCGCTTGCCCAGGGCTGTTTGCAACACCAGGGGAATCAGGTGGGTTTCGGGGTTATGATCTTCGCCCAGCAGACCATTGGGATGAGCCCCAGCGGCATTGAAGTAGCGAAACCGCACCGACCTAAAATCGTAGGCCTTGTCATAGTCAGTTAGAATGCGCTCCACCATCAGCTTGCTGGCCCCGTAGGGGTTAATCGGGTTTTGCGGATGGGTTTCGCTAATCGGCATCTCCTGGGGCACACCATAGGTAGCGCAGGTTGAAGAGAACACAAAGTTCTTGACGCCCGCAGCGACCATTTCATCTAGCAGCGACAGAGTTCCGACAACATTGTTTTCGTAGTATTTGCTGGGATTGCCGACCGACTCGCCCACGTAGGCGTAGGCCGAGAAATGCATCACGGCGCTAATGTCATAGCGGCTAAAAATATTCTTCAGCAGCCCGCTATCGAGGGTACTGCCCTCAATCAGTTCAGCTTGAAGTACGGTCTCGACTAAGTCACGGTGACCATAGACCAAGTTGTCTAAAATCACCACCCGATAGCCCGCCTGTTGCAGAGCCAATACGGCATGGCTACCGATGTAGCCCGCGCCGCCCGTTACCAGAATAGTTTTGATGTCAGTTGTCATAGGAGTTATTGCTTAAAGTAGCGGATCACGCCAGGTTAACTAGTACTTCAAGGCAGAAGTAAGAAGGCAGAAGGCAGAAGGCAGAAGTAAGAAGGCAGAAGGCAGAATGGGAAACTGATAATAAGTCAGGGGTTTCGCCTACCCGAATAGGCAACTGATTTCCGCCTCGGAGTACTGGTACTCTGAGGCGGAAACATGACCACCCTAACCGAGGGTTTCAGGGGCTAGGTGGCAAACACCGCTGGCCCAACCTATGCCCTTGAGGACTAGCCTGGGCGCAGCGGCAAGCTAGCAGCCATTCTAAGCCCTGCCCTACCCAGTTTGCTCAGTGGCTAGGGCTAAGTCATAAACTTTTCATTTTCAGCCCTGGGACTGGTAGCAGTTGGCCGGGGAGTCGGGCTGGGCCTGCCGCTTTGGTTTTGTCGTCGGGGTGGGTCTGGGCAAAAAATATCTAACCTAATTTGACAAGGGGGTTTCCTTTACCTATACTTGGAAATGTCGAAAAAACAGGCCCCCATCGTCTAGAGGCCTAGGACACCTCCCTTTCACGGAGGCGACGGGGATTCGAATTCCCCTGGGGGTATTGAATACACAACCAGAAGACCCTGAGGCAAATGCCCCGGGGTCTTCTGGTTGATAAGGCTGCCCTAGGTACTATCCCCAATAGCGTCAGGTGAAGAGGTAGCAAGTCCACTGCCTAGCATTTGAGTTAATCTGGCCCGAGGATGACAAGCCTGGAGCCTTCCAGTACTGTGGGGGCATGATCTAAATCCTCTGATGAGGGGGCAGTATGGCGTTCTTTAGCCTGTTGGCGATCGCAGTGGGCATTCTCTCGGCAATGGGCTTAGTGGTGGTGGGCCTGGTTGAGGCTCCCTGGCCCATATTGTTGACCGGGCTACTGGCTGCTCTCTATGGCTTGCAGCGGATCGTGCAGGGTACCGGCGAGGGCCAAATGCTGAGGATGCCGCTGCGATCGCAGCCTGCTAGCCCAGTCGTTGCCACCACCGATCCAGCCGCCACCCAGGCCCCTGTAGCCCCAGAGCCAGACCCAAAGTCAGGCCCAGAGCCAGAGCCACCGGCCGCCGCCACTGCCGAAACCTACGAACTCATCTATCGAGGTATCCGGTATCGAGTGCCTAAAGCTTCCCCCATCCCAGAGCCTAAACCCGCTGACGCTGGCTCCACCGAGTCAGCTGAGCCAGATCAGCCAAAACCGCCCGTGGTCGAGGGCATCTATCGCAGGCAGCGGTGGCGACGTTAGGACTCGCAAGACAATTAGCCACCCATGCGGGGCATTTATTGAGCGGTTAGCGGGTTTGGGGCAAAGATCCTGTCGTTATGGCCAAAGGCCTTAAACTCCAGGGCGTTGCCGCTGGGGTCAACCACAAACAACGTCGATTGCTCTCCGACCTGCCCCACAAAGCGCTGGTAGGGTTCAATTAAAAACGTCACCTGGGCCTGGCGGAGGCGGTCGGCTAGGGTTTGCCAATCAGCGGGCGTGAGAATCACCCCCCAGTGGCGCACGGGCACCCCGTGACCATCGACAGCATTGGTGGCCACCGCAGGCTGGGCGTCGGCCACTAGGTGGGCGGTAATCTGGTGGCCGAAGAGGTTGAAGTCAATCCAGTTGGCGGCGGTGCGCCCCACCGGGCAGCCCAGCACCGTCTCGTAGAAGTGGCGGGTGCTAGCCAAGTCGTACACTGGAAAAGCCACGTGAAAAGGGCGAAGCATAGCCATGTCCTCTAAACCGATCGAAAGTTTTACCACAAGCTTGACACTACCCGCCGGGTTGGGCCACCGCCCCTACGCCCTCACCCACTGCCTGCTCTACACCGGCAGTGAGGTCTGGCAAAACCACGCCCTGGTGATCGATGGCCCCCGTATTGCTGCCGTGGTGCCCGAGGCCCAGATCGACCCTGAGATGCCTCGGCTTGACGGCCAGGGCTGGGCCGCCGCCCCTGGGCTGATCGACCTTCAGCTCAACGGCTGTGGCGGGGTCATGTTTAATCATGCCATCACCGCCGACACCCTAGACACCATGCACCGCACTAACCTGCGCAGCGGCACCACCAGCTTTTTGCCGACGCTGATTACCACCACCGACGAAGACATGGTCGCTGCGATCGCTCTCGTCACCCAATATCGCCGTTGCCATCCCCATCGAGTGCTGGGGCTGCACCTAGAAGGCCCCTACCTCAACCCCAAACGAGGCGGCATTCACAACCAAGCCCACATTCGCCCCAGCGATGCTACCATGGTGCGCCACATTGCCAAGGCTGGGCCAGAGGTGGTCAGGCTGATCACCCTGGCCCCGGAGATGGTGCCCACCGCGCATATTCAACAGCTGGCCGGGGTGGGCATCTTAGTCTCTGCCGGCCACAGCGAGGCCAGCTTTGAAGCGGCTGTGGCCGGGTTTGAGGCGGGGGTGGGCATGGTCACCCATTTGTTTAATGCCATGTCGCCCTGGCAGGGGCGCAGCCCAGGGCTGGTGGGGGCAGCCTTGCGCCGTCCCGATATCTACGCTGGCATCATTGCCGATGGCCACCACGTCCACTACGGCTCAGTGGGGCTGGCGCAGCAAATTAAGCAAGACCACTTGGTGCTGGTGACTGATGCCACCCCGCCGGTGGGCACAGCCTTAGAGTCTTTTATGATTGGCGGGCAGCAGGTATTTTACCGCAACGGCAAGTGTCTATCTGCCGACGGCACCCTGGGCGGTGCCGCCCTCACCCTAATCGAGGCGGTAGAGAACTGCGTGCGCCAGGTGGGAATTCCGCTAGCAGAGGCGCTGCGCCTGGCCACTCTGTATCCCGCCCAAGCCATTGGGGTCGATGCCGACCTGGGGCGACTGGCTCCGGGTTACCGGGCTAACATTACCCTGTTTGACCCGCTGACCTTCACCGTTGAGGGGGTGATTGACCAGGGCAGGCTAGCCTGGTCTAGAGCCTCGGGCGGGGTAGCCCATTCACCCGCTGCTGAAGCAGCTGGGCCGCCATCTTCTGGCTGCGCAGGCTAATCCACAGGCTGCACTGGTCGTCGGCAACCGACACCAACGCCCCGGCCTGCTGCTCTGAAAACCTGCAGGCCAGGTGATACAGCCGAGAGCGCTGATCAGTTTCGACGGTTAAGGCACGGTAGTAGAGCTCGTTGTAGTGATGGGTACCATCTTGCAGAGCGCCATTAAACCAAAATTTAAATAACTGAACCTGACTTTCGGGCAGTACCTTGGGCAGCATGAAAGCTCTCTCTTGACCTAGATTCAGCATACCCAGCTAGCTCAGCAAATGCTGATCTGGCGCTGGCTAGCTCGTTAGCAGATTGCCAAGCTCAGGGAGACAAGTAAGTGAATTATAGAATCTTAATGGCAAATGCTGCGGGCAAAGGCTGACTCCACTAGCGATCGCAGAATTTCCATGCTCAAGGGCTGCACCAACAACCCGTCTAGGCCAGGGGTGTCTTCACTGTAGTTCCACTGGGGGCTGGCCGAATCAGTCAGCGCCACAATGGTCATATCGGGCGCTTGATCGTGCTGGCGCAGCTGGTTGACCAAAGGCTGCGACCAGTCTTGAAAGTTGTTGCCCACCAAAATCACCAGGCTCGGTATCCCCTGGTTGACCCGGTGGACAGCCTGCTCGGTAGAACTGGCGACAAACACCGGGTATTGCAGCTCAGCCTCTAGGGGATGCCTATCGTCGCGGCGGGGGTCGCGGTGGGGGCAGTTAGGATCGAGCACAAGGATATAGCTACGAGACAGGTTCATGGCAGGAAGCGACGCAATTGCCTTTCATATTAACTAGGCCAAAAATTGCGCTGACTGGCATGCAACCGGGGTTTTTGACCGCAGACTGGGGTTTCAAGAGCATTTTCAGCTCTGGAGCAGATCTATTTCTTCCATTTTTTTTAGACTGTCTAAAGGCTTACCAAAGCCTTTTTATAGCAAAGGTTTAAATAGGGTTAAGTTATAAAAACTATGGGGCTAAAAATCGCCATTTGTGACTTCAGTAATAGCGATTTATTGCCCTAGGGATGCCCCCTGGCCAGGCTAGCGCCAGGGTTGGGTAGCTCTAGCTACAAAAATCCCCGAGGGGCTTTGCTATGTTTGACAGATAAAATTTGACGTTTATACCGAAACCCAGTGGGCGCTGTATCAGTACAGATTATTGAGGGCAACCCCCATTTGCGATCGCTGCTGGGCTGGCATCTACAGCAGGCAGGCTATCGGGTTTTTCAATCGGCAGATGTGGCGCGCACGCGAGATTTATATCAAACTCGGCAGCCCGATCTAGTGATTTTAGACTCTCAGCTACCCGACGGCGACGGTGTCGAACTGTGCAAGTGGCTGCACAGCCAGGGCCAGCCCCTGATTATGATTCTCTCGGCCTGCAATACCGAAACCGACATCGTGGCCGGGCTGCGGGCCGGGGCTGATGACTATATGACCAAGCCCTTCGGCATGCAGGAATTTTTGGCTCGGGTTGACGCACTGACTCGTCGCGTGCGGTTAATGAGCGCTCCGGCTTCGCTGACCTACGGTGATCTAAATATCGATTTGGTGCAGCGGCGGGTCAACTTTCGCGGCGACTACATTGACCTGACCCCCCAAGAGTTTAGCCTGCTGTACGTGCTGACCCAGGCTGCTGGATCACCCCTAAGCCGCACAGATTTGCTGCGCCGCGCCTGGCCCGATGCCATTGATAACCCGCGCACCGTAGACACCCACATTTTGTCGCTGCGCAAAAAAATTGAGGTTGACCCTCGCCAACCCAATATTATTCAAACCGTACGCAACGTCGGCTACCGCTTCAACGTAGAACGAATTGCGGCTGAGACCAACGGCCACAGCCCTAAAGCCACCGTCGGCTTGGCCTCCTCATCGCTGATTTAGTCATCGCATTTGGCGGTAAAACATTGTTCCCTAGGTCAGCAATGTCCCAGTTAGCCCCTAGACATGAGGCCAACTGATGGCGACTGGCAGAGGTGAAAAGTAGGTGCGATCGCATCCCTAAACCAGTCTGCACCAGCCTTCCTGCCGGGCTATGGTCAATTTTGGTGAATTAGACTATAATTCAGGCTACCCCAACTTGGCCATAGCTTCCCATCGTGTTTACTACCCTTTCGACCCCCAGTGCGCCCCCCATCTACGGCCTGCCCACCGGCGATTTATTTGAGGCGATCGAAACCCTCAAAACAGAACTCAACGCCGTCATTCTGGCCCACTACTACCAAGACCCCGACATTCAAGATGTCGCCGACTACATCGGCGATTCCCTGGGGCTATCGCGCCAGGCCGCTGCCACCAGGGCCGATGTAATTGTGTTTGCGGGGGTGCACTTCATGGCCGAAACCGCCAAAATTCTCAATCCCGACAAGCAGGTGCTGCTGCCCGACCTCAACGCGGGCTGCTCACTGGCCGACAGCTGCCCGCCCGAGGCCTTTGCAGCGTTTAAGGCCGCTCACCCTGACCACCTGGTGATGTCTTACATCAACTGCACAGCGGCCATCAAAGCCATGAGCGACATTATTTGCACCAGCGCTAACGCCGTCAGTCTGGTGCAGCAGCTGCCCGCTGACCAAAAGATTATCTTTGCCCCCGACCAAAATCTGGGCCGCTACGTCATGCAGCAAACCGGGCGAGACCTGGTGCTGTGGCAGGGTAGCTGCATCGTCCACGAAACCTTTTCTGAGAAAAAGCTGGTGCAGCTGCAAATTGCTCACCCCGAGGCCGAGATCATCGCCCACCCTGAATGTGAGGCTGTGGTGCTGCGCCACGCCGACTTTATTGGTTCCACCACCGCTCTGCTGAGCTACGCCCAGCAGAGCAGTAAACCTGAGTTCATTGTGGTGACAGAGCCCGGCATTATTCACCAGATGCAAAAGCAGGCTCCTGGCAAAATGTTTATCCCGGCACCGCCTACCGCCGCCTGCGCCTGCAACGAGTGCCCCCACATGCGGCTCAACACCCTAGAAAAACTCTACCTGGCCATGAAAACTCGTCAGCCTGAAATCACGCTCGACCCCAGCCTCCAGCGTCAGGCCCTCAAACCCATCCAGCGTATGCTAGAAATGACGGCCTAGTACATTAAGGCAGAAGTAGGAAGGCAGAAGACAGAAAGGGAATCCTCTATATTCCAGGGGCTGCGCCTTGCGGGAATCGGGAGGCTATTTCTGCCTTCGACTACTAGTGATCTTCTACAAAGCTTTTGAGTTCAGCGGCCATGTGCTCAATAATATGGTCGTGGTCAACAGCCGCCCGATCGCTTGCTTGCTCCACCCGCTGGACAACATCGGCGGGTAGATCGAGTAAGGCCACCAGCTGGCTATAGGCATTGGCCTCTTCCTGGTTAATGAGATCTTCTCCAGGGGTGCGGGCGCTGGAACTGATCACCTGGTGACCCAGCTTGAGTACTAGCTCTCGCTCGGCGGCGCTAGTGAGTTTGGGCACCAGCTCTTCGAGGGGCAAGTTTTGCATGAGATAGTCACGCAGTTCATCGCGCAGGGCCGTTTGTTGGCTAGCACTGGTGGCAAACAGACGGCTAAACTGGTCGAGCATGACGCCAACTTCTTCATCGGCTAGATGGCCATCGCTCCAGGCCATGGTAGCCACGATGCGCAGCAGCGTCATTTGGCTCGGACTAATAGACGGGGGTGGCGGCGGTTGTAGGGGCATGGCGTTCTCCGAAGCAATAGACTAGGTCGAGCTAGTGTTGATGACAACCTACCACGGGGGCCCCAGCGCACTGAGTAACGTTAGCAATCTCTACAAACTGCGGGGGTGGGGCGATGGTCTACAATCGCCCGGCCAGATGAGCCAGCTGGCGGGTGTTTTTCAGCCGCATTACCCCCCGGGCGCGATCTTCGATCAGCCAGCTTTTTTCAGCCAATTTAGAGATGATCTTTTCGACCTCATCGGCGGTGACATCGGCTAGGTCAGCCAGGTCTTGGCGAGGAATGTTAAACAGCTCAACCCCA
The DNA here is from genome assembly GCA_007694115.1 of Leptolyngbya sp. DLM2.Bin27. Lineage (GTDB taxonomy): Bacteria > Cyanobacteriota > Cyanobacteriia > Phormidesmidales > Phormidesmidaceae > Nodosilinea. The sequence goes on from RECJ01000138.1 coordinate 22,769, forward strand.
TCTTCTACCGGCTCACCGTAGGCCTCTTGGATGGCTGTGAGAATGTTGGCCAGCTTAACGGCTGGGGGTTGATGGCGCAGCTGAAACCGGAGATTGGTCTGGCGCAGCCGCTGCACCATAATTTGTAGCAGCCGGTGGTGCAACTGGGGGTCTTTAAACAGGGTTTGAATGAACCGCTGAGCCGAAATGCTCACTAGCTTTACGGCGGTCATGGCCACCACATCGGTGGATCGGGGCGACTCATCTAAAATCGCCATCTCGCCAAAAAAATCGCCCTTGCCCAGCACCGCTAGGGTGATGGAGTTGTCTTCTGAGTGGCGGCGCACCTTGACCCAGCCTGACTCGATAAAGTAGACCGCATTGCCCCAGGCATCTTCCATCACCACAGCTCGGTCGGCGGGGTAGTCGTGGTGGGTGGCAACGGATGATAACCACTCCACCGTTTCAGGGCTGGCCGCGTGAAATAGAGGGTACAGTTCGCTTAGCGTATCGGCTTGCATATCGGGCACAGTTAGGGAGGTGAGGCTCAAGGCTAGGTGGATCAAAGCAATGGGTTGACGTCTTTTATGGTACCCAGAAACCTTGGGTAGACCGAAGTAGGGCGCTACCTCACCAGCCCAACGGCGGCGGCAATTTCGCCCAGGGGCGATCGCAGCGCCTCCACGTAGCTGGGCCAGCCCACCACAATTGGCTGCCGGTGAGTGAGCGTTTGGGGGTCAACATCGGGTTCGGTAAAACGAATCGGCCGCCCCGCCAGATCGCAGCACACCAGCCCCGCTGCCCGTGCCAGCGCCAGCGGGCCAGTGGTATCCCACAGCTTGACGCGTCGGTTGAGATAGATGTAAATGCCGGCCTGGCCGGTGATCACCGCCAGCACTTTGAGCCCAAAGCTGCCCAGGGAGAGAAATTGGGCCTGGGGAAACCGCCGTGCGATCGCAGCTCCAAACCGCCGCTCATCCTTATCGCCAATCACCATCCCCCAGCCCTGGGTGGGGTCAAAGGGCGGTTCCTTGGGTTTCAGGGGGCTAGGGGCACCTGCCCCAGTTTGCTCAAACAGCCCCCAGTCAGGCCCACCCCAGACCAAATGCCGCCCCACCGGCGCGTAGACCCACCCCGCCGCTGGAATCCCCTGAATCACTTGCCCCACCATCACCGAATAGTGGTCTCGACCCTGAATAAAGTCGTCAGTGCCATCGATCGGGTCAACAAACCACAGCGTGCGGTGCCCCCCTGGCCGATCGCCCCGGCGAAACTGCTCGATGGTCGCCCGATTTTCCTCAGTGATAATACCGTCCGCCGGAAAGATAGTCTGCATTCCCGCCAGCAGCTTTTGATCTAGGAGTCGATCAACGGTGGTGACATAGTCGTCTACCCCCTTTTCAAATACCTGAAATGGCTGCTGCGACTGCTGACTGGCATAGTCACCACAGGCGACCAGCAGCTGATGCAGGGCAGATAGGTCAGAGGGACAAATGGGAGGCATACCAGGCAAAACCAAAGAACCCGAGCGCAGCGGGATAGTTTTAAATCAAGGCGATCTTCGCACAGCAAAAATCCTTACCTCTTCGTCAGTGTAGTCTGGCCCGGTGGCATAGCACTACTGCAAATGGGCACAAAAAATGGGCTGGTCAGCACAAGCTGACCAGCCCAAATAGGGAACGCGTTACGAGCTTACTGAAGCACCAGCTTAACGTTGGCGTTTTGTAGGCCAGGACGCTTGACTTCAGCCAGGGTCTTGTTGACCGCGTACTTTTGGTTGATGGAGTTGATCAGCTCAGTCTGGTTGTGCTTTTTAGCCACGCCCCAGAGGTCAGCGATCAGATCAAACGAACCATCGGCATTGCGAGACCAGCCCAGATCGTATTCACCATCGAGAACGGCGACAAGATCGGCGCGAACACGCTGACCGTTGTAACCGCGAACATCAGCTTCGGTCTTGGTAGCAATTCCCAAGTCAGCCAGAGACTGCTTGAGAATCTCAGCATCGGTCACTTTGGTGCGAAGGGTGCTGAAGTGAGACATAGTGTTTCCTCCTGTAGGGAAATTGAGAGAGACAACGAGGTTTGAGAGAGACAAAACCAGTTAGCCATACGACTATCTGGATACCAACTGCTAGCAAACGCTAGCCCTTCCCCCGGATACCGCCGGGAGGAAAGCCTTTAGAACTCCATCCGCTGATATTCAGCGACGGAGGCTGCCGCCGGACGAGCCCGCTGGCGGGCCCAGTCACGCAAAGCTGTAACCTGCTCACTCATGGTCTTCGACAGCGGCAGCGTAGCGCGAATGGCCGCGATAATGTCGAGCTGAGTAAACTCACGTCCTTGGGCAAATGCTTCATACATGGCAGAAATGAGGCCCTGCTCAATTTCCGCTCCAGAAAACCCATCGCAGACCTTGGTCAACTGGTCTAGGTCAAAGCGCTCAATGTCGCGACGGCGCTTTTGCAGATGGATTTGAAAAATATCCTTACGCTCTTCGGCGTTAGGCAAGTCAACAAAGAAAATTTCGTCAAATCGCCCCTTGCGCAAAAATTCGCTGGGCAGCTTTTCCACCCGGTTGGCGGTGGCCATCACAAACACTGGCGAGGTCTTCTCCTGCATCCAGGTGAGAAAGCTGCCGAAGATGCGGCTAGAGGTGCCCCCATCCGAGTCGGATGAACCAACGCCACCAGCAAAGGCCTTGTCGATCTCATCGATAAAGAGGATGGCCGGAGAGATAGACTCGGCGGTGCGCAGCGCATTGCGCAGGTTGGCCTCCGAACGACCCACGGTAGAGCCGTCGTACACTCGCCCCAGGTCGAGACGCAGCAGCGGCAGGCCCCACAGCCGAGAAGTGGTTTTGGCAATCAACGACTTGCCGCAGCCCGGCACGCCTAAAATCAACATGCCCTTGGGCTGGGGTAAGCCATACTCCCGCGCCCGCTCAGTGAAAGCGTCAGATCGCTGCTGGAGCCAGCGCTTGAGCTCCTCTAGGCCACCCACGGAGTTGATGGTTTCATCGACATCCATAAACTCAAGGATGCCGTTGCGGCGAATCAGCTGTTTTTTCTCAGAGAGAACAATATCAACTTCTTCAGCGGTGAGGCGCTTAGCCATTACCCGCGCCTTGCGGTAGACCTTTTCGGCCTCGTCACGGGTTAAACCTAGGGCGGCCTTCAGCAGCTTCTCGCGCTCTTCGGTTGAAATGTTGCTGCCGCGAGCCCGATTCATTTCGGTGGAGAGCACTTCATCTAGCTCTGCCATGTCGGGCAGCGGAAAGTCGAGCAGCACCACCTCTTTCTCAAGCTCAATGGGAATCTCTTGAACCGGCGACATTAGCACGATAGTCTTGCGGGTGCCCTTGAGGGCCACAATGGCATCACGCAGGCAGCGGGTGACCGCCGGAGAATCTTTGAAGGGGTGCAGGTCTTTGAAGATAAAGATGCCCGGCTCCCGTTGGCGAATTACCCACTCCACGGCGGCCTCAGGCGATACCGTATTGTTGTGTTGAGTGCCGGTGGTGCCTGGGTTGCCAAACTCCACCATGCCTCGGGTCATAGTCCAGGTGAAGACCCGCATGGGCACCTTGACATCTTGATCTTTAGAAACGTGACGAGCCACCAGGGCGATGGTTTGCTCTGCCCGCTCCTCCTCAAAGGTGACCAGATAGATCAGAGGATATTGGGCTTGTACCAGTACATTTAAATCCTCTCGCATGGTCAAATCCCTTCTCAGGTTTACGGGGCATCGAAACTGATATCTAAGCTAACTACAGGTGGGTTGGCTAAATCTGTACCTAGCAAACAACCAGCTCTTCCTCTTCTCGGGAGCCAGAACCAGTAGCCACTTCAGGCACGATGGCATCATCTAGGCTGTCTTTCTGAGTAGCGCCGACTAGCTGGGCAACCTCTACCAGTTCGCCCTCTCGTAACACCACTGAAGAAGCGCAACTAGGGCAGCTGTGGACTCGATGGGACTGGCCAAAGGAGGACTCTAAACTCTCAGCAACGACATCGCTGTGGGCCAGATAAAAATCGAGGGCACGCTTAGCAATGGAAGACATCGCCTCACCCTCAACGGCAGAGCGAATTTTCAATTGACGGTGCAGGTCAGGCGGCAAATACAATGTGACCTTAGTAGCTTTCTGCTCTTCCATAGCGCACTTCTAAATAGGGGTAACCCGGGTATGTAGATAACCTAAACGAGTTCTCTGGGGCCGTCAAGCCAGCATGCTGCCATAACGTCATTCTTGTAACATTGCTTTACATGGAGCAATCTTCCGTTAAGTAGTTTGGGTGGCCACGGGGCGGTTCTAGAAGACTGTGGAAACGCTGGCCTACCAAGCGATTTGCCTGATGCCTTGAGATCATTCCCAACGGGCGCTAATCGGGGCGGGCAGGGCGCTATCGGGCCGCCTACGCCAGCCCCGCCCCGATTTAGCTATCTTTCAGGTTCAGCCGTCTTAACTAATTTTGGCCTCATCCGGGGCAACAATTTTCCCTGAAAGAGTACACTTGAACGCACGAAGATCATTTTCTGAGCGTTGACTATGGCTGGGGTAGCATCACCCACGGCGGCTTTTCCTTCGTTAGAAGCGGCCCTTAAACACCATTTTGGCTATGACCAGTTTCGCCCTGGGCAGCGCCCGGTGATCGAGGCGGTACTCAAAAACCAGGATGCCCTGGTGATCATGCCCACCGGGGGCGGCAAGTCGCTGTGCTACCAGCTGCCGGGGCTGCTCAAGCTAGGGGTAATGGTGGTAGTGTCGCCGCTGATTGCCCTGATGCAAGATCAGGTCGATAGCCTGACCGACAACGGGGTAGCCGCCACCTGCCTGAATAGCTCCCTTGACTACAACACCATTCGCCAGCGAGAGGCTGACCTACGGGCGGGCAAGATCAGGCTGCTCTACGTGTCGCCCGAGCGGTTGATGAGTCCTGGTTTTTTTGGCCTGCTAGAGCAGCTGATCAAGACCGTGGGGGTGAGCGGCTTTGCCATTGACGAAGCCCACTGCGTGTCGGAGTGGGGCCACGACTTTCGCCCCGAATACCGCCAGCTGTCGGTGCTGCGCGAGCGGTTTCCCCAGATTGGGGTGATGGGCTTGACCGCCACCGCCACCGAGCGGGTGCGGGTTGACATTGCCCAGCAGCTGCGCCTGCGCGATCCGCTAGTGCAGGTGTCGAGCTTTAATCGGCCCAATCTGTTTTACGAGGTGCGCCCCAAGGGCCGCGATGGCTATGTCGAGCTGCGACGGCAGGTGAAGCAGCACCCAGGCTCGGGCATTATCTACTGCCTCAGCCGCAAGCGGGTCGATGAACTGGCCCAAAAGCTCACCGCCGATGGCGAATCGGTGTTGCCCTACCATGCTGGTCTCAGCGACGCTACCCGCCGGGAGAACCAAACCCGCTTCATTCGCGACGATGTGCGGCTGATGGTGGCCACGGTGGCCTTTGGCATGGGCATCAACAAGCCCGACGTGCGCTTTGTGATTCACTACGACATTCCCCGCAATATTGAGGGCTACTACCAGGAGAGCGGGCGGGCGGGCCGCGACGGTGAACCGGCCCACTGCACGCTGTATCTGGCCTATGGCGATGTGGCTACGGCGGAGTATTTGATCAGCCAAAAACCCGACGAGACGGAACAGCGCATTGCCCGCCAGCAGCTCAGACAGATGGTCGACTATGCCGAAACCACGGTGTGCCGCCGCCGGGTGCAGCTGAGCTACTTTGGCGAAACCCTAGGTGAAGCCTTGGGTGAATATCCGGAGGGGCTGTGCCACCAGTGCGACAATTGCACCAACCCGCCCCCGATGGAAGACTGGACGGTGGAGGCGCAGAAGTTTCTCTCCTGCGTGGCCCGCTGCCAGGAGCGCTTTGGTATGGCCCACATTATCGACGTGCTGCGCGGCTCTAAAAAGCAAAAGGTGATGGATCTGCGCCACGACCAGCTCTCGACCCACGGCATCGGCAAAGACCGCTCGGTGGATGAGTGGAGATTGCTGGGGCGATCGCTGCTGCACCAGCGCCTGGTCGATGAAACCACCGATGGCTACCCGGTGCTCAAGCTCAACGCTGCCAGTTGGCAGGTGCTGCGCAAGCAAATCGCGGTCGAGGTGGCGGTGCCCAAGGATTTTGCCCCTGGCCCCGCCGATGCTTCCACAATTGAGGACACCCCTGAGGTGGCGCAGCTCTTAACGGTGCTGAAAGCTTTGCGCAAACAACTGGCCGACCAGCAGAGCGTGCCGCCCTACGTGGTATTTCCTGAGTCGGCCCTGCGGCAGATGGCGCGTACCCGGCCCCAAACCCCCGAGGCCTTTGGCCAAGTGTCGGGGGTGGGCAGCCGCAAGCTGGATCAGTACGGCGAGGTGTTTACCGCCGCCATTCGCCAGTTTTGTGCCGACTACGGTCTAGAGTCTGACCCCGGTGCGGCGCGGAACCGCTCTCGCCCGGTTCGAGAGCGCCGTCAAGCCGTGGGCGACACCCACCGCCACACCCTAGATCTCCACCGTCAGGGACTGTCGATTCAGGAGGTTGCCGATCAGCGTGGCCTGAAGCCCTCCACCATTGCCAATCACCTGGAGCAGCTGATTCGCCATGGGGAAGCGGTGGATATGGATCAACTGGTCAGCGCCGATCGTCAGCGGGCGATTGTGGATGTGTTGGTAGATATGGCGGATGGGACGCTGACGGAGATGCGCGATCGCCTCGGCCACACCTTTAGCTACGAAGACATTCGCCTGGTGCGCGCCGCCTGGCAAATGGCACAACAGCCGTAACAAATTTAACCCTGGGAAGGTGCATCGCTGCGCGGATGCACCCTACAGGTTTCATCCTTTGGGGTGCCCCTCGACGGCATGGACGAGTTGAGGGCTAACTGTAGGAGTAAAAGCTTGGGGGGTTAGCTGGGCGGCTGCGGGGGGTCAAAATTTAGCGCATTCAGGAGTTCCCCTAGCCGAGTTGGATCGGTCAGGTAAAGGTAGCCAACTAGGGCTTCAAAGCCGGTGGACTGTTGATAAATTTGGCTGTCTATGCGTCTGGGGCCACGGGAAGAAGCGTTGCGACCCCGGCGCAGCAAGTCTTGCTCGGTCTCGGTCAGCAGGGGCAAAAGCTGCTGCACCTGCTGGGCCTGTTGCTCGGCCCGCACCTGGTTGACTACCTGCTGGTGAAACGCCTGGATACGTTTGGGCGGCAGCAAAAATAATCCCCGCACAAACAGCTCATACACGGCATCGCCAATGTAGGCCAGGGCGACGGGGGACAGCGATCGCACCTGCTCTGGGGTGAGGGCCACAGCAGATCCCTGGGCGTTAAACTGTGACAGCCATTGCAGGCTGGGGTGAGGAGAGCCAGCAAGTGGTTCAGCCACAAATACCTCTAGCTAGGCCAGGTGAACAGCACAGCTACTCGCTGGGCGGGTTGGCGAGGTTTGCGATCGCATCGTCCACGGAGGGCTGTAGCGATAGAAACTTCTCCAGACGCACCAGCTTCACGGTTTGGGTAACGCGGGGGTTAGTCACCACCTGCACAGTCCCGCCGTCGGTGGTGGCTTTTTTCACCAGCTGTACTAGGGCACCCAGGCCAGAGCTATCGACAAAGTCGATGGCGGCCAGATCCAGAATGATATTATTTGGCCCAGCTTCGACGTACTTGGTCATCACCTTGCGAAAGGCGGGTTCCGAGAACGCGTCTAGCAGACCCGTGAGGCGAAACAGTTGATACGTTCCCCTGACATCGCGAGTGCCTCGTAAGCTTACGGTCAGGGTTAGAGATTCAGCGATGGGAAACCTCCTCGGTGCTCCAATTTCGTCGTTAAATATAGGTCAGGATACCGCTGCCTGCAAGGGGTGAAACCCTACCCCCAGAAAGATAGCCCCAGAGCCAGAAACCGTACCAGACTCTAATCAAGTCTGAGCCCAGCCCCCTACTGTAGACAGATAGCATATAGCGGTTTAGCTAAATTGTGCCAACCCCATTGAAGAAACCCTGCTTAGAGCCAACCAACTGAGAGGATTCCCCACCAAATATCTATCCGGGATTCACCGCAATTGAACCCATGGCAGAGTCCGCGCCTGTGTCCAGGATAGTTCTTTAGATGGCATCCTTTCGGCCAAACAGCCTAAACCGTCAGGCGCTGGCGACGGTGGGTACGGACGGTGTCGACAAACTTGGCAAATAGGTAATCGGCATCGTGGGGGCCGGGGCTGGCCTCGGGGTGATACTGCACTGAGAACAGCGGCAGCGTCTTGTGGGCCAGCCCGGCTACGGTCTGGTCATTGAGGTTGAGGTGGGTCACCGCCACCGTATCGGCCGGAATAGAGGCGGCATCGAGGGCAAAGCCGTGGTTTTGACTGGTAATCTCGACCTGCTGCTCTAGGCCGCAGGGCTGATTTAGCCCCCGATGGCCAAACCGCAGCTTAAAGGTGGTAGCCCCCAGGGATAGCCCCAAAATTTGGTGGCCCATGCAAATGCCGAAGGTGGGCAGCGAGTAGTCGAGCAGTGCCTGCACTAGCTCTGGGGCTTTAGTCACCGCCGCCGGGTCGCCGGGGCCGTTGGAGAGAAAAATGCCGTCGGGCTGATAGCTCATGATCTGCTCTGGGGTGGTGCTGGCGGGCACCACAATCACCCGGCAGCCGTAGCTGGCCAGACGACGCAGAATATTGCGCTTGACCCCAAAATCAACGGCCACCACCGTCAGCGGCGCTTCATCACCTGGGGGCGGCACTGTGGGGCCAAATTCCCAGGCCGCATCGGTGCCCTCGGTCCACTCGTAGGCCTGCTCAGTGGTGACTTGATCGACTAGGTTGAGGCCAGCCATAGAGGGCGCATCCTGCAGCTGGCGCAGCAGTTCTTCGGGGTCGAGCACGGTGGTGGAGATGGCTCCGTTCATGGCCCCGACGGTGCGCAGCTTGCGGGTGAGGGCGCGGGTGTCGATGCCATAGATGCCGGGAATCTTGTGGGTCTTGAGGTAGTTGGGCAGCGACTGGGTGGAGCGCCAGTTGCTGGGAATATCGCAAATATTGCGGGCGATCGCACCCTTGATATGGGGCCGACTCGACTCTTCATCATCGGGGTTGACCCCGGTGTTGCCCAACTCAGGGTAGGTGAAGGTGACAATCTGGCCGCAGTAGCTGGGGTCGGTCATGACTTCTTGATATCCGGTCATGCCGGTGTTGAAGACAACCTCACCCATGACGGTGCCCGGTGCCCCAAAGGACCAGCCTCGAAACACCGAACCATCGGCTAAAACCAGCACGGCTGGGGGGGCATCAGGAAAAACCATGGCAGTCTGCTCAGCGGTAGGAATCGCTATTATCCTAAGACCAAAGGCTAGGATTAAGGTATTACAGCGAGATTATTTTTGCGCCAGAGTTTGCGCCAGAGTTTGCGCCGGAGTTTGCGCCGGAGTTTGCACCAGAGCTTATGCCAGTATCTGGGCTGAGTAGCCCTGGGCGACGGCAAGCTAGAAAGGTAGGGTGGGCAATGCCCACCTCAGCTCGTGCATCCTGAGATCAGAACATGTTTAGAGATAGGCAGGGCAACAACTATGGGTAGACCCTTGACCAGCGGATGGTTAGTGCTCAGCGCTATGGCCTGGGGGCTCACGGGCTGCGGTCTGGCGGTTGGCAGTGGGGCATTGACCGGCCCAACCCCAGAACCGTCGGATCAAGCAGCGCTGTCGGCCCAAACGGCTCCCGCCGCCGCCGCCGCCGCTCCCGATCCCCCCGCCCCAGCACCCCCCGCCGTAGACACCTTTCGCGACGCGGTAAACCGAGCCACCAGCGCCGTGGCCATTGGCCAGTCGGCCCAATCTAGAGCTGATTGGGAACTGGCGGCAAGCCGCTGGCAGCAGGCGATCGCCCTGATGGAGCAGGTGCCCACCGATAGCCCCAACCGCGCCCAGGCCCAGGTCAAAGCCCAGGAATACAGGCAGCATCTAGCCGCTGCCCAGCGCCGCGCCACGGATAATATTGTCCCAGCGGCTGCCCCCGAACCGGCGGCTGTCCCCGATCTGCCGACTGGTTTAGCCGCCCAAATTCCCATTCAGCGCCGCCAGGGGGGCACCCCGGTGATCGGCGTCACCCTGGGGGGGGGCAGCGGCAGCCAGACCTTCCCCATGCTGTTTGACACCGGGGCCACGGGCACATTGATCACCGCTGATATGGCCCGGGCGGTGGGGGTGACGGTGGTGGGCGAAACCCGGGCCAGAATCGCCGATGGCAGCGTGGTGACGCTACCCGTAGGCTTGGTCAATATCGAGCTAGGCGGGCTGCGCCGGGAGCAGGTGAAGGTGGCGATCGGCGGCAGCTACGGCCTGCTGGGCCAAGATATCTACGGCCAGTACGGCATTGCCATCGGTTCACACATGATTCATTTGCATGAGTAGGGGGGAGGGATCGGGGTGTCAGGTGTCAGGCGAAACCGTAAACCCGCTACCCAAGACCCGCTACCCAAGACCCGCTACCCAAAAATCTGTGAGATCATGCAACAGATGCTAAGTACTTTTGTCTCCCTATGACTGTGTCTGTGCTGCCTGCCGCCGCTGCTGGTCTGAGCGAAGCTACCTCCGTTGAGCTGGCTGCGAGGGTGCAGCTAGCGGCGGTCAAAACGCCGCTGATGGCAACCCCGATCCCGACCGCCTACGTGGCCGCTGAGGATGGAGACAGCGCCCCGCCACTGCTGTTGATCCATGGTTTCGACAGTTCGCTGTTTGAGTTCCGTCGCCTGTTGCCGCTGCTGGCCCCGCGTGCCTGGGCCGTAGATTTGCTGGGATTTGGGTTTAGCGATCGCACCCTCACCGCCGATCTCTCCCCCGGTGCGATCAAGCTGCACCTGCACAGCTTTTGGCAGCAGCAGATTGGCCGTCCCGTGGTGCTGGTGGGGGCCTCCATGGGCGGGGCCGCCGCCATCGACTTTGCCCTCACCTATCCCGAGGCCGTGGCTGGGCTGGTGCTGCTGGATGCGGCGGGCTTTGCCGCTGGCCCGGCCATGGGTAGCCTGATGGTGCCCCCCCTCGACAGCTGGGCCACGGCCTTTTTGCGCAACCCCAGGGTGCGGCGCAGCATTAGCCGTCAGGCCTACTTTGACAAGGCATCCGTCACCGCCGATGCCGAGCTGTGCGCCGCCCTGCACCTGCTGTGCCCCGGCTGGAAAGAGTCGCTGATCGCCTTTACTAAAAGCGGCGGCTACAACTTCTTGACCCCCAAAATTGCTCAAATCAGCTGCCCAACCCTAGTGATTTGGGGCGAGCAGGATAAGATCTTAGGCACTAAAGATGCGCGGCGGTTTGAGGGTGCGATCGCAGACTGCCAGCTGGTCTGGGTTCCCCAGTGCGGCCACGTGCCCCATCTCGAAAAGCCAGCGGAGACTGCAGCGGCCATTCTGCCCTTCCTTGACCAGCTCCAGCTGGCCCCGCCCTAACCAACCTGTGCCCAGGAAGCAGCAAACTTGCCCCGGATGTTTCAAGATATGAAGAGAGGTTGGCTCATTCCTTGGGCACCACCGATTCCGCACTGTTGATTTTGGAGCCATCCGCAAACGGGTTATGACACAACTCTTTCCAGAGACCAGCACAGAGACCAGCCAAAGGGCCAGCACCGTCGATTCATCGACTGATAAATCGACTGATAAATCGATCTCGGCTCCGGGCGCTAAAGGCACCGCCGCTGAGGCCCAATCCTTCAGCCCCTTTGTGGCTCGCCACCTGGGCCCAGCTGCCGCTGACACCGCAGCTATGCTGGCGGCCCTGGGCTACGCCTCTCTGGATGACTTGATCAGCGCCACGGTGCCCACGAGCATTCGCCTCAAGCAGCCTCTCAACCTGCCCGAGGGGCTAGACGAGGCCGCAGCCATTGCCCAGCTCAAGGCGCTGGCCAGCCAAAACCAGGTGTGGCGCTCATACCTGGGCCTGGGCTACGCCAACACCATCACCCCGCCCGTGATCCAGCGCAATGTGCTGGAAAACCCCGGCTGGTATACCCAATACACCCCCTACCAGCCCGAGATCTCCCAGGGGCGGCTAGAGGCGCTGCTCAACT
>RECJ01000271.1 GCA_007694115.1 Leptolyngbya sp. DLM2.Bin27
TTAGATCGCCGCCTGAGCGAGCAACGCTTGCAAGAAGCAGCCCTAGTCGAGAGCGAGCAACAGTTTCGTACCCTGATTCGCGAACTCGGGGTGGGCGTGATCATGCTCAATGCCAAGGCCGAGATTTTAATCAGCAATCAGGTGGCACAGGATTTTCTGCACCTCTCTGAGCCAGAGGGGGCGCTCTTGGTGTTTGGCCAAACGGCCTTTATCTGCCAGGAGAATGGCACACCGTTTTTACCTGCATACCTGCCGGTACAGCAGGCCATTGCCCAAAAAGCCCCGGTTGACGATGTGGTGATTGGCGTCAGCCCGTCCCAGTCGGGCTCCGTGCGCTGGCTGCTGATGAATGTTGATCCTCAACTCAGCGAAACGGGCGATGTCGAACGAGTGGTCTGTACCTTTAGCGACATCACCATGCAAAAACAGGCAGAAGACGCCGTGCGAGCCGTCGCCAACCGTGAGAAAACGGTCATGCGCATTGTCCAGCGCATGCGTCAGACCTTAGACCTGGAGACCATTTTCGCTGTGACCACGGAGGAGTTGCAGCGGGCCATCAGCTGCGATCGCGTCTGGATCTACCGCTTCAACCCCGACTGGAGCGGCGTAGTAGTGGCTGAATCGCTCACTGACCCCACCGCCCCATCGACGCTGGCGGGGAGCGATGGCGAGCAAAGGCTAATCGATCGCAGCGACTGCGGTGCTCTAGAGATGCAAAACAGTGCCTTTGATGAAGGCTATGCGCTGCTCGAAGATACCTACCTGAAAGAAACCCAGGCCGAGACCTATCGCCAAGACCGCACCTACCATCGGGTGAACGATATCTACAGTGAAGGATTTGACGCCTGTTACCTAGATTTTTTAGAGCAGTGGCAGGTGCGTGCCTACGTGATTGTGCCGATCTTTGCTGGGAGCCAGCTGTGGGGGTTATTGGGGGTCTACGCCCACCACCAGCCCCGCACCTGGACTCGCCATGAGGTCAAAATGGTGCTGCAAGTGGGGGCACACCTGGGTACCGCCGTGCAGCAGGCTAACCTGCTGCGGCAGACCCAGCAGCAGGCCCAAGACTTGGCCCTGGCCAAGCGCGCCGCCGATGCTGCCAGCCTGGCCAAAGGTGAGTTTTTAGCTAGCATGAGCCATGAGCTCCGCACCCCCCTAAACGCCATTTTGGGATTTACCCAAATTTTGCACGACGATGCTGACCTGGGGGAGCATCACCGCGACCTGATTGGTATCGTCAATCGCAGCGGCAACCATCTGCTGGGGCTGATTAACAACGTGCTATCGCTGGCCAAAATCGAGGCCAACAAAGTCATCCTGGATGAAGTTGCCTTTGACCTGCACCAAATACTCCGAGGCCTAGACGACATGCTACAGCTCAAGGCCGAGGCCAGAGGCATTCGCCTAGAAGTGGTAGACCCGCCGCCCCTGCCCTACCGACTGCGGGCCGACGAGGGTAAGCTGCGGCAAATTTTGATCAACCTGATTGGCAACGCCATTAAATTCACCGCCCAGGGCAGTGTCACGGTGAGGTCACGTCTCCAGGGCACCTCCACAGCCTTCGACCAGACTAGCGACCAAGACGGAGACCGGGAAAGCACCAAAACCCACTGGCTAGAAATCATGGTGCAAGACACTGGAGTCGGCATTGATCCAGAAGAACTGTCTCATTTATTTCAGCCCTTTGAGCAGACTCGATCAGGGCGGTGCTCGGCCGAAGGCACCGGGTTGGGGCTATCCCTGAGCTACAATTTCGCCCAGCTGATGGGCGGCAATATCACCGTGAGCAGCACCGCTGGAGAAGGCTCTCTCTTTACCGTCAGCCTGCCCGTAGGCACTGCTCCAGCCGCTGCCCTAGAACCAGTCGCAGAGCGGGTTATCCTACGGCTGGCACCCGACCAGCCTCGCCACCGCATCTTAATCGCCGACGATGGTGTTGAGAGCCGCCTGCTAATGCGCCACTGGCTAGAAGAGGTTGGGTTTGAGGTGCGTGAAGCTAGTCAGGGGAAAGAAGCCTTAGAAATTTGGGCCACCTGGCAACCCCAGCTCATTTGTCTCGACATGCGCATGCCTGTGCTCGACGGTTACGGTGTTGCTCGGCAGGTGCGTCAGCTACCCGGGGGCGCAGACACTGTGATTGTAGCTGTGACCGCCAGCGTGTTTGAAGAGCAGCGATCAGACTGCATTGCGGCAGGCTGCAACGCGGTGTTGCCCAAGCCGTTAGATCGATCAGTGCTGCTAGAGCACATCGGCCGCAGTCTAGGGCTAGTCTACCAATATACCGAAGCCAGTAGAGCCAATACCGAAAGCGCCCAAATTACTGTCCTCTGCCGCAATGGCCAAAACCTAGGCACAGACTATTGCTCTCTCACCCAGGCTGACTTCAGTTCCCTAGCCGCTGACTGGTTGCACGACATGCACCAGGCGGCCCAGGCCGCTGACGATCGCCAAGTGCGCCAGCTGATTGCTCAACTTCCTGCCGAGCAGCAGTCTTTGGCCCAGCGCTTGAATCGTCTGGTCAACGACTTTCGTCTAGATATCATCATTGATCTCACCGCTGATCCTGCCGCTTCCGTTTCCCTGTAGCACCTTTTTCTTTTGTGCCCTATGATGACCGCCGCCCTACACACCCCTGATGATGCAGATATCCTCCTAGTCGATGACATCCCCGATAACCTGCGGGTATTATCGACCATCCTTGAGGCTGAAGGCTACCGCTGCCGCAAAGCCCTCGGTGGAGCCTTAGCCCTTAAGGCCATTGCCCTAGCACCGCCTGACCTGATTTTGCTCGACATTACCATGCCCATCATGGATGGCTTTGAGGTGTGTCGACAGCTCAAAACCAATCAGGCGACCCAAAATATCCCGACTATCTTCCTCACGGCCCGCGATGCTGAGGCCGAAAAAGAGCAGGCCTTTAACCTTGGGGCGGCCGACTATATTGTTAAACCCTTCATGGTCTATGAGGTGCTGCTGCGGGTTAAACACCAGCTTGCCCTGCGGCGGCAGCAGCAGCAGCTAGAGGCCCAAAACCGGCAGCTCCAGGCCGAGATCAACGTTCGTCAGCAGATTGAGGTTGAGCTGCGTCGCCAGCGCCAGCGCTCCGAAGAACTCTTGACTAATGTACTGCCCTTTCAGATCGCCCAGCGGCTCAAGGAACGAGAGCAGGCGATCGCCGATCAATTTGACTCGGTGACTATCTTGTTTGCCGATATTGTTGACTTTAGCACAGTCGCCGCACAGCTCACTCCCTGTGAACTCGTGCAGTTGCTCAACCAAATCTTTTCTCGGTTTGATGAGCTAGCGGCCCTCTATGGCCTTGAGAAAATCAAAACGATTGGCGATGCCTATATGGTGGCGGCGGGGGTGCCGGTGGCCCGCCATGACCACGCCCGGGCGATCGCCCAGATGGCCCTCGACATGCAGGCCACCATTGGTGAGTTTTGGCGGCCCGACGGCCATCCCTTTCAGCTGCGGATCGGCATCAACTCTGGCAGTGTAGTGGCAGGGGTAATTGGCATTCGCAAGTTTATCTACGATCTATGGGGCGACACCGTCAACATTGCCAGCTTCATGGAAACCACGGGCATGGCCTCTAAGATTCAGGTGTCTGAGTCATCCTATAACTCTTTAAAAGATCATTTCACCCTGGAACCCCGTGGGCCCATCAAGCTAAAGAGTGGTGATCGAGTTAGCACCTATTGGCTATTGCCCCAGGAGCAGGCTGCCTACAACTGTCCTTCAGCCAATGCTTTGGGCCGCCCAAACCCGGTCTTTTGCTGGGGTTAGAGATTCGCGGCAAAATCAGGTCGAAATCAGGTACCAGAGCGGGTAAACGCCCTAAGCGCCATTCCCGCCCCACGCCTTCGCGGGGGCAGCCCCGGAGCGGGCATGGCGCTGCATCCATGAAAATAACTATCCGCCCCAGGGCGCAGGGCCTGCGCCCCTGCATTGGGGTATGTTCTTTTTCAGAGCGATCCTTAGGTCTAGACCTCGGCAGCGGCACCCACTTCGACCGGCGCGGGTGCTGCGCCCTCGGTGTTCCCAAGGGCGGCATTCACCAGACCCAAAAATAGCGGATGGGGGGCGCTAGGTCGCGACTGAAATTCGGGGTGAAACTGGCTGGCGATAAAGAACGGGTGGCTAGGCAGCTCAATGATTTCCACTAGGCGACCGTCGGGGGAAGTGCCGCTGACGCTATAGCCCGACTCGACAAACAAGTTGCGGTAGGCGTTGTTGAACTCGTAGCGATGGCGGTGACGCTCATAGACTACTTCTTTGCCGTAGAGCCGCCTCGCCAGGGTGTCCGGGGCCAGACGACAGGGATAGAGGCCCAGGCGCATGGTGCCGCCGAGATCGACTACATCCTGCTGCTCTGGCAGCAGGCTAATCACTGGGTTGGGGGTGTCGGAGGCAAACTCAGAGCTGTCCGCCCCTTCCAGATGGGCCACATTGGAGGCCCATTCTACAACTGAGCACTGCATGCCCAGACAGAGCCCTAAAAAGGGAATGCCGCACTCCCGAGCGTACTGAATGGCCTGCACCTTGCCGCCAATGCCGCGAGCGCCAAACCCGCCGGGCACCAAAATGCCGTTGACGCCGCTCAGGTGGGCATCAGCGCCATTGATTTCAATTTCTTCGGAGTTGACCCAGCGCAGGTTGAGGGCGGCCCGATGGGCGATCGCCGCGTGGCGTAGCGCCTCGACCACCGACAGGTAGGCATCGCTGAGGCTGACATACTTGCCCACAATCGCAATGTCCACCGGGCGGCTAGAGCTATAGAGACCTTCTACCAAGGCCTCCCAGTGACCCAGGTGGGGCTGTCGCTGGTCGAGAGAGAGCATTTTCATCGCCTGGTGGGCTAGTCCCTCTTGCTCTAGCTTGAGGGGCACCTCGTAGATGCTGCTGGCATCCTGACAGGTGACTACGGCCTCGGCGGGCACGTCGCAAAATTCGGCAATCTTTTCTTTCATGGGCTGAGGCAAGGGGCATTCACAGCGACAGACCAAAATATCGGGCTGGATGCCAATGGATCGCAGTTCTTTCACCGAGTGCTGAGTCGGCTTGGTCTTCAGCTCTCCCGCCGAGGCAATCCAGGGCACCAGGGTGACATGCATGTAGAGCACGTCTTGGCGGCCCACATCCTTGCGAAACTGGCGAATGGCCTCTAAAAACGGCAGCGACTCAATGTCGCCCACGGTGCCGCCGATCTCAGTAATCACCACGTCGGGGTTGGTGTTGCGGGCCACGCGGTGCACCCGCTCTTTAATTTCGTTGGTGATGTGGGGAATCACCTGCACTGTGCCCCCCTGGTAGTCACCCCGGCGCTCTTTGTTGATCACCGCTTGGTAGATCGATCCGGTGGTGACGCTGTTGAGCCGCGACATGGCAGTGTCGGTGAAGCGCTCGTAGTGGCCCAAGTCGAGGTCAGTTTCGGCCCCATCTTCGGTGACAAACACCTCCCCGTGCTGAAACGGGCTCATGGTGCCGGGGTCGACGTTGATGTAGGGGTCGAGCTTGAGAATAGAAACAGAGTAGTCCCTCGACTTTAGCAAGCGACCCAGGCTCGCCGCCACAATGCCCTTGCCGATGCTCGACACTACCCCGCCGGTTACAAACACAAACTTTGTCATAGCAGGCTAACCCAAACCCCAGGAGCATTAATCAACCTGTCAATTGTGCCACAGGGGCCGGGCATCACGTTGGACTATAGGGGCGCAAACAGAACCGCAAACCAAACTCGTCTTATCTGCCTTCAGTCTCTTCGCTACCTGGCTCAGACTGTACTCGCCGCTGTACAGAGTCGCCGTGGGAGGGCAGCCCCTCGGTGTCGGTTAGCACTGCGATCGCATCGGCTACCCCCCGCAGGGCCTCGGTCGAGTACTGCATCAGGCTAGAGTGCTTCATAAACGTTTCAGTTGACAGGGGCGAAGCGTAGCGGGCCGCACCGGAGGTGGGCAGCGTATGGTTAGGCCCAGCCAGATAGTCACCCACTGCCTCAGGGGTAGAATGCCCCAAAAAGATGGCCCCGGCGTGGCGAATGTGCTCCAGCAGTTCCCAGGGTTCGGCGACTTCAAGCTGCAGGTGCTCAGGGGCGAAGCCATTGGATAGCTCTGCGGCCATCTCTAAGCTATCGACCACCACCGCCAGGCCAAAATTAGCGATCGCCTTTTCGGTCAAAGTTTGGCGCGGATGCCCGGTCAACTGCCGATCGACCGCCGCCGCCACCCGCTGGGCCAGTGAGGCACTGGTGGTAATCAAAATCGCCGCCGCAATGGGGTCATGCTCCGCCTGGGCCAGCAGATCGGCGGCCACGTGGGCCGGGTTAGCCGTGTGATCGGCGATCACCAGCACCTCCGACGGCCCGGCTAACGAGTCAATGCCCACGGTGCCAAACACCAGTTTCTTGGCCAGGGTGACATAGATATTGCCTGGACCAGTGATCACATCCACCGCCGGAACGGTCTCAGTCCCGTAGGCCAGTGCTGCGATCGCCTGGGCACCCCCAACCCGATAGATTTCGGTGATGCCCGCCTCTTGAGCCGCCACCAGCACCGCTGGATTGATCACGCCGGTTGGGCCCGGGGGGGTCGCCATGACCACCCGAGGCACCCCCGCCACCCGAGCCGGAATCGCATTCATAATCACCGTACTGGGGTAAGACGCCCGTCCCCCCGGCACATATAGACCAGCTCGGTCTACCGGGGTATAGCGCTTACCCAGAACCACGCCATTGTCTTCAAACCGCACCCAACTCTGGGGCAGGCGCTGGCGGTGGAACATTTCCACATTTTTGCAGGCGAGGCGAATGGCATCTAGCAGCCCCTTGCTGACCTGCTGGTAGGCGGCATCTAGCTCGGCCCCAGAGAGCCTCAGCGTGGCTGCCTCTAGCTCGGCTCCGTCAAAATCTGCCGTGTACTGAATTAGAGCCTGGTCGCCCTGACGGCGAACAGCATGGAGAATCTCCCGCACCGTAGCCTCTTTGTGGACGACTTGATCGTCGTGGGTGCGAGCACAGATGCGCTGCAGCTCTGTCTTAGCCTCAGTTAGCTGATGGGTGATGCGCAGCATTACAGCCTAAAAATCCACATTAAGCCAGCCCGATGCGGTTCGCCGATGAAATCCAGTTTAGAGTGTAGATAGGCACCCCAGGAAGGCAGTCAGCACCAGTGTCCCCATCATCCTAATCGATCTAAAGACCAATTTGGCTTTGTCAGCAAAGCAATCCCATCATTTCGCTGATTAGGTGCTAACATGTTTTATCCAGTCAACTGAATCTTGTTAAGCTAGGGCGAACAGTGGCAAACATCAAGTCTGCAATTAAACGAATTGAAATTGCCGAGCGCAATCGGCTCGAAAATCGGTCTTACAAGTCGGCCGTCAAAACCCTGACTAAAAACTACCTGTCCGCTGTTGAAGCCTACCAGGCAACCCCCGGCGCTGACACCCAAAAGCAGGTCGAAGCCACCATGGCTGCTGCCTTCAGCAAGATTGATAAGGCCGTGAAGCGCGGTGTGCTTCACCCCAACACTGGTGCCCGCAAAAAGTCTCGCCTAGCACGGGCGCTCAAGGCTCAGGAGGCTACAGGGGCTGCGTCCTAAGCTTGAGGCTGTCGACGCGCTGTGCCGCCTGTCGTTTCTTGTCGCTGCATGTGTTATGCCTCTGGTCGATACCCACGTACATCTCAACTTTGATACGTTTGCCGGGGATCTAAACGAGCTAGCCCGGGCCTGGCGACAGGCCGGGGTTTTAGCTTTGGTGCATTCCTGTGTCGAGCCGAATGAATTCTCTGCCATGCAGGCAATTGCCGACTGCATCCCAGAGCTGTATCTCTCTGTGGGGCTTCACCCCCTCGACACCGACAAATGGACAGCCGCCACCGCCGCCCAGATCGCCGAGTCGGCAGCTGCCGACAGTCGGGTTGTGGCCATTGGCGAAACTGGGCTTGACTTCTTTAAAGCCGATGACGAAGCGGTGCAACGCGAGGCCTTCTGGCAGCAGTTGACCATTGCCCACCGCCTGGGTTTGCCGGTGATTGTCCACTGTCGAGATGCCGCCCAGGCCACCGCAGCTATGGTACGTGAGTTTCAGCAGACTGTTGGCCCGGTGACGGGCGTCATGCACTGCTGGGCTGGAACCCCAGAAGAGACCCAGTGGTTTCTAGATCTGGGGTTTTACATTAGCTTTAGCGGCATCGTCACCTTCAAGAACGCTCACCAGGTTAAGGCCTCGGCCAAAATGGTGCCCGACGATCGTCTATTGGTTGAAACCGACTGCCCCTTTCTCTCCCCCGAACCCATGCGCAAAGAGCGGCGTAATCAGCCAGCCTTTGTGCGTCATGTGGCGATCTACCTAGCCGAACTGCGCCAGGTAGAGTTCGACACTTTAGCTCAGACCACTACCCGTAACGCCGTGACTTTGTTCAATCTACCTAAGCCACTTTTGTTTTCTGCCGTCGATGGCGAGCCGTGGCCTGACCTTATGCCGGCGGGCGGCTAGCCCCTCGCGTGATCCGCTGAGGCCACCTGTCTGCCGCCACCCATATTTTTTGTTCCAGATGCGTTGTTGATTTTGGCCTGCCCGCACCCGGCCGACCTGCACTAGGAGACCCATGACTGAAACTACCGTTTACCAAGCTCCCCCTAAC
The DNA here is from genome assembly GCA_007694115.1 of Leptolyngbya sp. DLM2.Bin27. Taxonomy (GTDB): domain Bacteria; phylum Cyanobacteriota; class Cyanobacteriia; order Phormidesmidales; family Phormidesmidaceae; genus Nodosilinea. The sequence goes on from RECJ01000271.1 coordinate 8,648, forward strand.
TTTGTTCTGCCTGACCTAGTAGAAATCCAACGGTCTAGCTTTCGCTGGTTCCTAGAAGAAGGGTTGATTGAAGAGCTAGAAAGCTTCTCTCCTATCACCGACTACACCGGCAAGCTGGAACTTCACTTCTTGGGCAAACAGTACAAGCTCAAGAGTCCGAAGTACGATGTTGACGAGGCTAAGCGGCGGGATGCTACCTACGCCGTGCAGATGTACGTGCCCACCCGGCTAATCAACAAAGAGACCGGTGAGATTAAAGAGCAAGAGGTCTTCATTGGCGATCTGCCCCTGATGACCGACCGTGGCACCTTTATTATCAACGGTGCCGAGCGGGTGATCGTCAACCAGATCGTCCGTAGCCCTGGGGTCTACTACAAAGCCGAGACCGACAAAAATGGTCGTCGCACCTACAACGCCAACCTGATTCCCAACCGGGGAGCCTGGCTCAAGTTTGAGACCGACAAAAACGATCTGGT
>RECJ01000306.1 GCA_007694115.1 Leptolyngbya sp. DLM2.Bin27
TGATTCCCAACCGGGGAGCCTGGCTCAAGTTTGAGACCGACAAAAACGATCTGGTATGGGTGCGGATCGACAAAACCCGCAAGCTGTCGGCTCAGGTGCTGCTCAAGGCCCTGGGGCTGACCGACAACGAGATCTTTGACTCCCTGCGCAACCCCGAGTATTTCCAAAAAACCATTGAGAAAGAGGGGCAGTTCAGCGAAGAAGAGGCCCTACTTGAGCTGTACCGTAAGCTGCGTCCCGGTGAGCCGCCAACGGTGGCGGGTGGTGAGCAGCTGTTGCACTCTCGCTTTTCTGACCCCAAGCGCTACGATCTAGGTCGGGTAGGTCGCTACAAGATCAACCGCAAGCTGCGCCTGAATGTGCCCGACGCCACTCGGGTGCTGACCCCGACCGACATTCTGTCGGCAATCGACTACTTGATCAACCTTGAGTTTGATGTCGGCAGCATCGATGACATTGACCACCTGGGCAACCGCCGGGTGCGCTCCGTGGGTGAGCTTCTGCAAAACCAGGTGCGCGTCGGGCTCAACCGCCTAGAGCGGATCATTCGGGAGCGCATGACCGTCTCTGATTCCGATTCCCTGACCCCGGCTTCCTTGGTTAACCCCAAGCCTCTGGTAGCAGCCATCAAAGAGTTTTTTGGCTCCAGCCAGCTGTCTCAGTTTATGGATCAGACCAACCCCCTAGCGGAGTTAACCCACAAGCGTCGCATCAGTGCCCTCGGCCCTGGCGGTCTCACCCGGGAGCGGGCCGGCTTTGCCGTGCGTGACATTCACCCCTCCCACTACGGTCGCATTTGCCCGATTGAAACGCCGGAAGGCCCCAACGCCGGCCTGATTGGTTCCCTGGCCACCCACGCCCGGGTCAACGAGTTTGGCTTTATTGAGACACCCTTCTTCAAGGCCGAAAATGGCCGCGTCTTTAAAGATGTCGAGCCGATTTACATGACCGCCGATGAAGAGGACGACCTGCGGGTGGCCCCTGGCGACATTGCCACCGATGAAAATGGCTACATCATTGGCGACACCATCCCCGTGCGCTACCGCCAAGACTTCACCACCACCGACTCCACCGAAGTAGACTATGTGGCGGTGTCGCCGGTGCAGATTATCTCTGTGGCCACCTCGCTGATTCCCTTCCTTGAGCACGACGACGCCAACCGTGCCCTAATGGGGTCAAACATGCAGCGCCAGGCGGTGCCCCTGCTACAGCCCGAGCGCCCCCTGGTGGGTACTGGCCTAGAAGCCCAGGCAGCCCGTGACTCTGGCATGGTGATTATCAGCCGCTCTGACGGAGAGGTGGTCTATCTCGATGCCGACTTGATTAAGGTGCGCGACCCCGGGGGCACCGTGCATGAGTATGAGCTGCAAAAGTATCAGCGATCTAACCAAGACACCTGTTTAAATCAGCGCCCCATTGTCTTCCCCGGCGAGCAGGTGCAGTCTGGCCAGGTGCTGGCCGACGGCTCTGCCACCGAGGGCGGTGAACTGGCCCTCGGGCAAAATGTGCTAGTCGCCTATATGCCCTGGGAAGGCTACAACTACGAAGATGCCATCCTGCTGAGCGAGCGTCTAGTCTTCGACGATGTCTACACCTCGATTCACATTGAAAAATTTGAAATTGAGGCGCGCCAGACCAAGCTGGGGCCCGAAGAAATTACTCGGGAAATTCCCAACGTGGGTGAAGACTCCCTGCGTCAGCTCGATGAAACCGGCATTATTCGCATTGGAGCCTGGGTAGACTCAGGCGATATTCTGGTGGGGAAAGTCACTCCCAAGGGTGAGTCCGATCAGCCTCCCGAGGAAAAGCTGCTGCGGGCCATCTTCGGCGAAAAGGCGCGGGATGTGCGAGATAACTCCCTGCGGGTGCCCAACGGTGAAAAGGGCCGGGTGGTAGATGTGCGGGTGTTTACCCGGGAGCAGGGAGATGAGTTACCCCCCGGGGCCAACATGGTGGTGCGGGTCTATGTGGCCCTGAAGCGGAAGATTCAGGTGGGCGACAAAATGGCCGGTCGCCACGGCAACAAGGGGATTATTTCCCGCATTCTGCCGGTGGAGGACATGCCCTACCTGCCCGACGGCACGCCCATTGATATTGCCCTCAACCCCCTGGGGGTACCTTCTCGGATGAACGTGGGTCAGGTGTTTGAATGCCTGCTGGGCTGGGCCGCTGACAACCTCGATGCCCGGTTTAAGGTGATCCCCTTTGACGAGATGTATGGCGAGGAGGCTTCGCGCAACTCGACCCACGGCAAGCTGATGGAGGCACGGGAGACCACGGGCAAGGACTGGGTGTTTAACCCGGATGACCCCGGCAAAATTAGGCTGAGGGACGGTCGCACCGGTGAACCCTTCGATAAGGCCGTTACTGTGGGGCGCGCCTACATGCTCAAGCTGGTGCACTTAGTCGATGACAAGATCCACGCTCGTTCTACCGGGCCCTACTCGCTGGTGACTCAGCAGCCCCTGGGCGGCAAGGCCCAGCAGGGCGGTCAGCGCTTTGGGGAAATGGAGGTCTGGGCCCTGGAAGCCTTTGGAGCGGCCTACACCTTGCAGGAGCTGCTGACGGTGAAGTCTGACGATATGCAGGGGCGCAATGAGGCCCTCAATGCGATCGTCAAAGGTAAGTCAATCCCGCGTCCCGGCACCCCTGAGTCCTTCAAGGTACTGATGCGAGAGCTGCAATCGCTGTGCTTAGACATCGCGGTGCACAAGGTAGAGACTCGGGAAGACGGTACTAGCCGCGATACTGAAGTCGACTTGATGGCTGACGTTAACGGTCGCCGCACGCCTTCTCGCCCCACCTATGAGTCTATTGCCCGGGATGAGGAGCTAGAGGAAGCCGAAGAGTAAAGTCTCCGCTATTGCAGCCGTCGACCTCAACGGATAGTCAAACGGATAGTCAATTGATATCCGCTAGGGTCGACTCCCCCTTATTTCAGAACGAGAGCGCTTACAAGGAAAATACCCAGCATGGCCAAGCTAGAACAGCGGTTTGACTACGTCAAGATCGGACTCGCCTCCCCCGAACGCATTCGCCAGTGGGGGGAGCGCACCCTGCCCAATGGACAAATCGTGGGTGAAGTGACCAAGCCTGAAACCATTAACTATCGCACCCTGAAACCCGAAATGGACGGGTTGTTTTGCGAGCGCATCTTTGGCCCAGCCAAAGATTGGGAATGCCACTGTGGTAAGTACAAGCGGGTGCGCCATCGCGGTATTGTCTGCGAGCGCTGCGGCGTTGAGGTGACTGAGTCCCGGGTGCGTCGCCATCGCATGGGCTATATCAAGCTGGCCGCTCCGGTGGCCCACGTGTGGTATCTCAAGGGTATTCCCAGCTATATCGCTATTTTGTTGGATATGCCCCTGCGGGATGTGGAGCAGATTGTCTATTTCAACGCCTACGTGGTGTTAGACGCAGGCAATGCCGACAACCTCAGCTATAAGCAGTTGCTGACCGAAGATCAGTGGATTGAAATTGAAGATCAGCTCTACGACGAAGAGACTGAGCTAGCTGGGGTTGAAGTGGGCATTGGGGCGGAGGCGCTCCAGCGCCTGCTAGAGGACCTAGAACTGGAGGCCACCGCCGAAAAGCTGCGGGAGGACATCGCTAACTCTAAGGGACAAAAGCGAGCCAAGCTGATCAAGCGCCTGCGGGTAATCGACAATTTCATCGCCACTGGGTCTAAGACTGAGTGGATGGTGCTGGATGTGATTCCGGTGATTCCCCCTGACCTGCGACCGATGGTGCAGCTAGACGGGGGGCGCTTTGCCACCTCTGACTTAAATGACCTGTACCGCCGGGTGATCAACCGCAACAACCGTCTGGCCAGACTTCAGGAAATTTTGGCCCCTGAGATTATCGTTCGCAACGAAAAGCGGATGCTGCAGGAAGCCGTGGACGCTCTGATCGACAACGGTCGCCGGGGTCGCACGGTGGTAGGTGCCAACAACCGCCCGCTGAAATCCCTCTCTGACATCATTGAAGGTAAGCAGGGCCGCTTCCGCCAAAACCTGCTGGGCAAGCGAGTCGACTACTCCGGTCGTTCGGTGATTGTGGTGGGGCCAAAGCTGAAAATTCACCAGTGTGGACTGCCGCGCGAGATGGCGATTGAGCTGTTCCAGCCCTTTGTGATCCATCGGCTGATTCGGCAGGGGCTGGTCAATAACATCAAGGCGGCGAAAAAGCTGATTCAGCACAATGACCCCAGCGTCTGGGATGTGCTAGAAGAGGTGATTGAGAGCCACCCGGTGATGCTCAACCGGGCACCGACCCTGCACCGCTTAGGCATTCAGGCGTTTGAGCCGATCTTAGTGGAGGGCCGAGCGATTCAGCTACACCCGCTGGTGTGCCCGGCCTTTAACGCTGACTTTGACGGTGACCAGATGGCGGTACATGTGCCTCTGTCGCTGGAGGCCCAGTCGGAGGCGCGGCTGCTGATGCTGGCCTCGAACAACGTGCTGTCGCCCGCCACGGGTCAGCCAATTATTACGCCATCCCAGGACATGGTGCTGGGCTGCTACTACCTGACGGCGGAGAACCCCGATGCCACTAAAGGAGCCGGTAGCTACTTTGGCGGTATGGAGGACGCCATTATGGCCTTTGAACAGGGCCTAGTGGATCTCCACTCCAAGGTTTGGCTGCGGTTTGACGGGGAGGTGGAGTCTGATCAACCCAAGACCTCGGCCCCAGAGCGGATGGAGTCTGAGGACGGCACTATTACTGAAATTTATCCTGACCGCCGGGTGCGCCTAGACAGCGAAGGCCAGCTGATCTCCCAGTACATCAAGACTACGCCGGGCCGCATTATCTATAACAAGGCGGTGCTGGACGCGATCGCAGGCTAAACCCACCCCCACCACCGCACAAACACCACCACTACACAAGGGCTAAACTCATGGCTGAGCAAGGGGCACCCCAAACCTCCCTGACCTTTCGCAACCGCATTATCGACAAGAAGCAGCTGAAGAAGCTGATTTCCTGGTCGTTTACCCACTACGGTACGGCCCGCACGTCGCAGATGGCTGACCAGATCAAAGCCCTAGGCTTTAAATACGCCACCCGTGCCGGGGTCTCCATCAGCGTGGAAGACCTCCAGGTGCCCCAGGAGAAGAAGGGCATGCTGGCGGCGGCTGAGGAGGACATTCGCATCACCGAAGAGCGCTACACCCGGGGTGAAATCACCGAGGTAGAGCGTCTCACCAAGGTGATTGACACCTGGAACGACACCAGTGAAGAGCTGAAAGATCAAGTCGTCAAAAACTTCAAAGAAAACAACCCGCTCAACTCGGTTTACATGATGGCCTTCTCGGGGGCCCGGGGCAACATCTCCCAGGTGCGCCAGCTGGTGGGCATGCGGGGGCTGATGGCCAACCCCCAGGGGGAAATCATTGACCTACCGATTAAGACTAACTTTCGGGAAGGGCTGACCGTTACCGAGTACGTGATCTCCTCCTACGGTGCCCGCAAAGGTCTGGTGGACACGGCGCTGCGCACCGCCGACTCAGGCTATCTCACCCGGCGTCTAGTAGACGTGTCCCAGGATGTGATTATCCGGGAACACGACTGCGGTACCACCCGGGGCATTCCCCTGCGCAGCATGACCGACGGTGAGCGGGTGCTGATTCCCCTGGAGAATCGGCTGCTGGGCCGGGTTGTGGCCGAACCTGTGGTGCATCCTCAAACTGGTGAGGTGCTGCTGGAGAAAGATGGGGCGGTCTCTCCAGAAATTGCCGAGATGCTGGCCGAGGCAGGGGTAGAAGGGGTGGTAGTGCGATCGCCTTTGACCTGTGAAGCCACTCGCTCCGTCTGCCGTCTCTGCTACGGCTGGAGCTTGGCCCACTCTGAGCTGGTTGACCTGGGCGAGGCGGTGGGCATTATCGCCGCTCAGTCCATCGGTGAGCCGGGCACCCAGATGACCATGCGTACCTTCCACACGGGCGGTACCTTCACCGGCGAAGTGGCTCCCCGGATTCGGGCCAGCAAAGACGGCACCGTCAAGCTACCCAAAAACCTCAAGACCCGCGTCTTCCGCACCCGCTACGGCGAAGATGCGCTGATGCTGGAGTCTAACGCCGACGTCACTATCGAAGGCACCGGCAAAAACAAAACCGAATCCCTGCCCCAGGGCACCATTCTGTTTGTCAACGACGGTGACACAGTACAAAAAGAGCAGCTGCTCGCCGAGCTGCCCTCTGCTGGCCGCACCCGCAAAGTGACGGAGAAAGCCACCAAAGACGTGACCTCTGACCTAGCTGGGGAAGTCAAATTTGCCGGCCTGGTGCAGGAAGAAAAAACCGACCGCCAGGGCAACACCACTCGCCTAGCCCAGCGGGGCGGCCTGCTGTGGGTGCTGGCGGGCGATGTCTACAACCTGCCCCCCAGTGCTGAACCCGTGGTGCGCAACGGCGACTACGTCAACGCCGACGACACCCTGGCTGAAACCAAGCTCACCACCGAGCGCGGTGGCCTGGTGCGTCTGCCCGAGGCCGATGACGAAAAGGGTACCCGAGAGGTGGAAATCATCACCGCTTCGGTGATGCTCGACCAGGCCCAGGTGCGCAAAGAGCAGGGCCAGGGCCGTGAGCACTACTTCATCGAAACGGCTAGCGGTCAGCGGTTTTCCCTGATTGCGACGCCGGGGGCCAAGGTCACCAGCGGCCAGGTGATTGCCGAGCTAGAGGACGACCGCTACCACACCCAGACCGGCGGCATCGTCAAGTTTGCTGGCGTAGATGTGGCCAAAAAGGGCAAGGGTAAGCAGGGCTACGAAGTTGTTCAGGGCGGCACCCTACTGTGGATTCCGGAGGAAGCCCACGAAGTCAACAAAGACATTTCTCTGCTGATGGTAGAGGACGGCCAGTACCTAGAGGCCGGTACCGAAGTGGTGAAGGATATCTTCTGCCAGAACAGCGGTGTAGTCGAAGTCACCCAAAAGAACGATATTCTGCGGGAGATTCTAGTCAAGCCGGGCGACATTCACATGGTGGATGCCCCCGAGGACGTGATGGATCGCGATGGCACCATCGTCAACGCTGGCGAAGAAGTGATGCCAGGGCTAGTGGCCGATGCCCTGCGCTACGTAGAGTATGTTGAAACCCCCGACGGCCCAGCCCTGCTGCTGCGCCCGGTGGAAGAATATACCGTGCCCAACGAGCCAGCGGTGCCCAGCCAAGACTCTGCGGCTGATGCCACCGGGTCGATTAAGCTCCGTGCGATTCAGCGTATCCCATTTAAAGACGGGGAGCGAGTCAAGTCGGTGGCCGGGGTTGAGCTACTGCGTACCCAGCTGGTGCTTGACATCGAAGATGAGTCGCCCCACGTGGTGGCCGACATTGAGCTGGTGCCCGATGACCAGGATGCCGAGCTGATGCGCCTGCAAATGGTGGTGCTTGAGACCCAGGTGATTCGTCGCGATGTGGTGGCCGACCAAACCCAGGGCAGCACCGTCACCCGCCTGCTGGTGGAAGACGGACAGCAGATTGACCCAGGGGCAGTGGTGGCCCGCACCGAGATCCGCTGTAAAGAAGCCGGAGAAGTGCGCGGTATCCGCGAAGGTCAAGAGGCTATTCGCCGGGTGCTGGTGGTGCGGGAGGCTGACCGCATGAAAGTCGATCTCCAGGGCAAAACACCTTCGGCAAAGGTAGGCGACCTGGTGGTGGCCAACACCGAACTAGCCCCTGGCCTCACCCACGAAGAGTCAGGGCAGGTGACCGCCATCGACGACGGACAAATTTCTCTCCGCCTGGCCCGTCCCTACCGGGTGTCTACCGGTGCGGTACTGCACATTGAGGACGGTGACCTGGTGCAGCGGGGTGACAACCTGGTGCTGCTGGTGTTTGAGCGGGCTAAGACCGGCGACATCATTCAGGGTCTACCCCGAATTGAAGAGCTACTGGAGGCCCGCAAGCCGAAGGAAGCCTGCGTGCTAGCCGAGCGCCCAGGCAATGCCCAGGTGGTCTACAGCGATGACGAAACCGTAGAGGTCAAGATCATTGAAGACGACGGTGTGGTGACTGAGTATCCGGTGAGCCCCGGCCAAAACGTCATTGTCTCAGACGGTCAGCGGGTGACGACCGCCGAGCACCTCACCGATGGCCCGGCTAACCCCCACCAGATTCTAGAGGTGTTCTTTAAGTACAACCTCAGCCTGGGCCAGGGGATTCACGATGCGGCCCTGGGTGCCCTGCAAGAGGTGCAGTCGTTCCTAGTGAACGAGGTGCAGTCGGTGTATCAGTCCCAGGGGATTGATATTTCTGACAAGCATACCGAGGTGATTGTGCGGCAGATGTCGTCGAAGTGCCGCATCGACGACGGTGGCGACACCACCATGCTGCCCGGCGAACTGGTGGAGATCTACCAGGTCGAGCAGGTGAATGAAGCGATGGCGATTACCGGCGGTGCCCCAGCAGAATACACGCCGGTGCTGCTGGGCATTACCAAGGCATCGCTGAACACCGACAGCTTCATCTCAGCCGCCAGCTTCCAGGAGACCACCCGGGTGCTGACTGAGGCCGCCATTGAGGGCAAGTCAGACTGGCTGCGCGGTCTGAAGGAAAACGTGATCATCGGGCGTTTGATTCCGGCGGGCACTGGCTACAATGCCTACGAAGAGTCGCCTCCGGTTGAGCTTGACCCCGCCTATGAGTCGGCTATTTTAGACGACGACATGGTGCTGCAAGACGTGGTGCTAGACGACTTCACCGCCCGCAGCTACGACCTTGAGGGCAATCTCAAGATGCTCAACGACGATGAGATGATTGGCGGTATGTCGGTGGAAGACGGCTCCCCCCGTGGCAACGGTGATCTCTCTGGCTCGGGGAGTCGGCCCGAGATTGACGATGACCTGCTGATTGACGACCAAACCAACACCCTATAGGGCGATCACACCCAATCCCCGGCTGGATAAACCAGCCGGGGATTTATGGTTTTTGGCGCGGTGTTCTTTACCCTGGGGCGTAAACTAAGTTTAAGAGGGAGGTAGCGCAGGCGGTTGCGGGCTGGCAAACGCCAGTCTGAGGAAAGTCCGGGCTCCCGAAAGACCAGACTTGCTGGGTAACGCCCAGTGCGGGCGACCGTGAGGAGAGTGCCACAGAAA
>RECJ01000218.1 GCA_007694115.1 Leptolyngbya sp. DLM2.Bin27
TATTCTCTCAAAGCGTTGTCCCCTAAAGCGTTGAGTCCCCTTGTCACCCCCTAAGGCCGGGCTGTATTTGGTTGCGATCGCAGCGGGCACCCTGGTCACTGCTTTAGTCACCGTACAGCTGAAGCACTGGTTCCCACGCAAAAAGGTGGTGGCCGAAGTCTGAGGCTAGCCCGCAAGCCGGATTGCTGGTGCTATCTCTGGTGAAGCGCGCAGAGTGGATTGCGCAGAATGAACCGGGTTTCGCGCCCTTGCCCAAGCATCCTGCGGCCCCTCCCTCATTGCAGGGGACAAAACAGAATGATGGCCTTGGAGGCGTCGTAGTAGTACTGATCCACATAGCCCACTTTTTTGAAGCCCACGCTTTTGTAGAACCGGAGGGCGGCGGCGTTGTCGTCGTCCAGATCCACCATCAGCCCCCGTGCCTGGGCTACCCTGGCCTGGGCGCGCAGTTCCGCCATCAGCGCCGTGGCTACCCCCAGCCGTCGGTAGGTGGGGTGTACCGACAGCGCCTCCACCCACACCCGCCCCTCCTCCTCCAGGCCGCCCACGATCACCCCCAGGGGCAGGTCGAGGAGCCTGGGCTGGCCGTAGGCCAAAAAGGCAATGTAAATTCCCCGGCCGAGGAAAAAGTCCAGTTTGTCGCGGGAAATCCACTGTTCGACGTCGGCCAGGCCGGGGCGGGCGGCGTTGAGAATGGCCGGGGCGCTGTGGCAGCGCTCGATGGCAAATGTAGTCGTCATCAGTAGTCGTAGATGGAGCGATCGCCGCCGCCAAAATTCTCCTGGGGCCGCAGGGGCACCTGGGTGTTGAGCGTGCGGCGAATGCGAAACAGCACCGACGAGTAGGTGGCCTCCGCCAGGCCGATGTCGTCTTCGCGGTAGTTTACCGCCATGTACTTGCCGGTGTAGAAGCCGCTGGCCCCGCTCTTGGTGTTGCGCAAGATCACGTAGCGCCAGCGCTCTTTGTCCTCTTCCACAATCGCAACCTGGAGCCGTTGCAGCAGGTGGCGGGCGCGGTAGCGCTGGGCGCGGCGGTTCTCAAAGTTGATCAGGCCGCTGCCGCCCACCCGCAGCAGCGACAGCCCCCGGTTGAGAAACAAAAAGAACGACTCTACGGTGAAGTCGGAGTCGGTGACAAACAGGTCGAAACGGCGGCTGGGGTCGTTTAGCTCCGGGGGCAGGGCGCGGCGCAGGTCGTGCTGCCAGAGGGCAATGGGCAGGTTTTCCTGCTGGGCAATGCCCTGGATCAGGGCGCAGGTGTAGGGGTCGACCTCTAACACCGTGGCCTGGATGCCCCGCCGCGCCAGGGACACCGACACCAGGTCATCGTCGCCCACCAGCAGCACCTCCCGGGGGCGATCGCGCAGAATGCTCTCTACTTTTTTGAGGTGGGACTGGGGGGCGAGGGGGGCTTGTCCCAGGGTGTAGTCGAGCACCCGCCGCCGGGCGAGCAGCTGGATAGTGGCCTGGTAGGCCTGATCGGTAGGGCCAGAGCCGCGATCGGCGTTGTACACCTCGACCCCGTGGGCGTCGGGCTGGGCAAAGCCACGCGATCGCACCGCGTAGAGCGACAGATCCAGGCCGTTCTCGGCCCTGGCTCCCAGGGCCGCGCCGTCGGTGCCCTCGGCGATCTGGCCCGGCGATACCCCCAGAGCCAGCCGGTAGAGCAGCCGCAGGTTGTCGATCTGGGTGGGCAAAATCTGGGTGGGCAGGTAGTCGTCGGCGTGGGTATCGACAATTCCCAGCCGGTTGTTGAGGTCGTTGATCAGATAGACCCCCGACCGCAGCTCCAGGTAGGAGCCGCTGGCCAGATCCCCCAAGCAGTCGGGGGCGATCAAGTCGGTGTAGCTCAGCGCCGTCGGGTTCCAGGCGGAGAGGGCGCGGCTGGCCGCCGCCTCACTCACCATGCCGCTGCCGCCCGGCTCCAGCGATCGCAGCAGGGTGTCCACCTGCCGCCGCCACCGCCAGCTCTGGAACGGCAGGTAGCTGATCAGGGCGGCAGCAGCCCCGCCCCCTAGCCCCACCGGGGCCGCCAGCCCCAGCGCCGTCGCCCAGGGGTTGACCGACACCGGAAACGAGCTGTCCCGCAGCACTATCTCCTCCGACCAGTCAAACTGGCCCACGCTGGTGTTGCCCATGGCCCGCCAGTCGGTGCGCAGCAGGTAGCCCGTGACGGGGTCAAAGTCGTAGGTTTCGTCGTCTACGCTCAGGGTCCACTGGCCGGTGGGGTCGTAGTCGCCGTCGCCCACCTGGCGCGAGTAGGGCTGCTCTAGCGCCAGATGAATACTATCCACCGTCCGCAGCGGCCCCAGCCGCGCCGTCCTCGGCCCCTGCACCACAAAGCTGTTGCCCAAAATCGGGTGGCGGGTTTCGATGCCAGCGGCGGTGGGGTCGATGCGAAACCAGATGTAGTCGAAGGTGTAGTACTCGCGGGCGATCTCGGGGCCGTCGTAGGTGCCGCCCAGGTAGGCGCGGGTGGTGGCGTCGGTCTGCACGGCGAAGGTGTAGCGCTGGTTGAGACTGCCGCCGTCGCTGTCGGAGTAGCGAAAGTCAGAGGTCACCTGCCAGGAGACCTCGTTGCCCGCCACGGCGGTGATGGTATAGGTGCGGCGATCGCGCTCCGTTTCGGTGTAGCCCCGGTACTGACCCGAGCGCCCCCGCAGCCGGGTGGTGGCCTCTAGGGTAAAGGTTTCGCCGACGCGGTAGGCGGGGTCGGGGCCAGCCTGGGCGATCGCGGTGCCCTGGGTTATCCCGCCGAGGCTGAGCAGCCCCCAGCCCAGCAGCAGCCCCACCAGCACCAGCAAAAATCGAGATGTGATCGTGCGTCTAGTCATGGCCTATGCCGTCAACTACGGTGCCCTTATAGCATCTGGGAGGGGCGCGGCATCGCCTTTGCAGCAAAGCGCAAAACTTGCCCCTGGTTAAACAACGAGGACAAACCGGGGCAAACCGGGGTAAACCGGGGGGGGATTCCTGGGTGGTTTGATAAGCTAGCCCTGTTGGTCGCCGTCTAGGTCTTACTATGTCTACCCTCTATACCCAGCTTTTTCGTCTCAGCGGCGAACATCCGGCCCTGTTTTGGCTGGGGCTGCTGGGGTTGACGGCGCTGGTGGCCTGGGTGGTAGGGGGGCTGGGGTCGAGGGGGCTAAACCTGCTGCTGCGCCGCCTCACCTCCAGCCGCACCGACGAGTTCTACGATCGCGTCTTGTACCCCCAGCGCCAGCTGCTGAGCATTGTGCTGGGGCTGGGGCTGCTGGATATGGGGCTGTGGCTGGTGCTCAAGCAGGATCTCAAAGTGGCCTGGTACCCGGTGGTCGAGGTGCCGGTGACGGCGGCTTTTACCCTGGCCCTGGGCTGGTTTTTGATTCGCGGCTTTCGCGCCTACTTTGACTCCTACCTGCTAGATGCAGCGCTAAACAAGGGCCGCAAGACCAACAGCGAGCTGCTGGTGCTGGGCCGGGTGCTGGCCTACGCCACCATCGTGGTGGTGCTAGCGCTGATCTTTGGCCAGACCCACAGCCTCAATATTGTTGGTATTGTGGCCAGCCTGGGGGTGGGGGGCATCGCCGTCGCCTTTGCGGCCCAAAAGGTTCTAGAGCAACTGCTGGGGGGCATTGTCATCTATGTCGATCGCCCCTTTGGCGTCGATGACTGTTCAAGATCTGCTAAACCTAGTGCAAATCGAGCTGCTGGCCCTGCCTAACCTCGTCATCTTTTTCGTCGCCCTGCTGCTGGCCCTGCTGGTGGGGCGTTATACCCCTGGCCTGGTGGCGCTGCTGCTGAGTCGGTTTTCGCCGGGGTCGTCGAGCCCGGTGGTGGAGCACTTCATCCGGCCTGAGCGGGGGGCGTTTCGGCTGGCGGGCACGCTGCTGCTGGTCTCCCTGTCGATGGTGTGGCTGCGGGAGTCAAGTCCGGGACTGCACGATTTTTTTCGACCTCTGGTGAATTTGGCCACTATTGCCAGCGTGGCCTGGCTCGTGTCGCGGCTGTTTCGCCAGCTGGTGCGGGTCTACGGCATCGACCTGCTGCGGCGGCTGGGGCGCGAGGTAGACGAGCTGCTGCTGGTATTTGAAACTTTAATCAATGTGGTGATCGGCTGTGTGGCGGTGCTGGCCTTTGCCCAGAGCCAAAACTTCAACCTGATTGGCCTGATTGCCAGTTTGGGCATCGGCGGCATCGCCATTGGCCTGGCGGCCCAGACCATCCTGGAGCAGCTGCTGAGCACGATTGTGATCTATCTCGATCGCCCGTTCATCCCCGGCGAATACATTCGCCTCAAGAATGGGCAGCTGTGCCGGGTGGAGTCGGTGGGGCTGCGGTCCACCAAAATTCGCACGGCGGCCAAGAGCACGCTGATCATCGTGCCCAACTCGATTTTGATCAAAGAGGAGATTGAAAACATCAGCCGGGCCAAGAAGGTGATGGTGCTGCTGTATCTAGATTTTGTGCGATCGCTCTCTGAAGAAGACGCCGCCCTGGTCAAGCAGGTGGTCACCCAGGCCACCAACTCGCTGTTTGGCATCGACCCCGGCAGCACCAGCATTACCTTCTCTGGCGGCACCGAGTCGGCCAACGGGGCAGCGCCTCGGTTCAACGCTCGCCGTGCTCGGGTCACCTTTTTTATCCTCGGATCCAACGACAACTCGATTCAGCTGCGCAAGCGTCTGCTAGAGCTGGCCAACCACAGCATCGCCGAGCAGCTGCGCCGCTACGGCATCGAGTTCACCGTCCAAGATCCCACGGTTTATGTCGAATCGCCCATCACCCTCTGACCTCAGGGCAGCTGCGATCCCCGGGCCTGCTCAGCCCCAGGTGCAACCGCCAAACGGTCGGTTTAGCTTTTAGCCATCATCAGAAAAATCGATAGCAGCAGCTGTTGTGTAGCCAGCCAAAAATGCTATCTTTTGAACATAGACTTTTGTCCATGTAAAAGTTTTTTTCATTTACCAAACTCAATAAAGGATTGAGGTGCTGGCGATGGGCATCACAAATCGAATCAACTTTCGCAACGTACGCGGAGACATGTTTGGGGGTGTTACTGCTGCGGTAATTGCCCTGCCAATGGCCCTGGCCTTTGGCGTGGCCTCGGGGGCCGGAGCCGCCTCAGGCCTCTACGGGGCTGTGATTGTGGGGTTTTTTGCGGCGCTGTTTGGGGGCACGCCGACGCTAATTTCAGAACCCACTGGCCCCATGACGGTGGTGTTTACCGCCGTCATTGCTCAGCTGATTGCGTCAGACTCCGACAACGGCATGGCCATGGCCTTTACCGTGGTCATGCTGGCGGGCCTGTTTCAGATTATTTTTGGTTTTTTGAAGCTGGGGCGCTACGTCACCCTGATGCCCTACCCGGTGATTTCGGGCTTTATGTCGGGCATTGGGGTGATTCTCATCATCCTACAGCTGGGGCCATTTTTGGGCCATGACGTCCCGAAAGGCGGTGTCGTGGGCACTCTGACGACTCTGCCCGGGCTCGTCAGCACCCTCGACCCGGCGGAGGTAGCTCTCGGGGCGTTTGCCCTAGCAGTGCTCTTTCTCATGCCCAAGCGGTTTAATCGCTGGGTGCCGCCGCAGCTCTTAGTGTTAGTCGGGGGCACGCTACTGGCTCTAGTGGCCTTACCCAATGCCGACCTGCGGCTGATTGGCGAAATTCCCACCGGGTTGCCGTCGCTGCAACTGCCCACCTTCCAAGCCGATCAGCTGCGGGTCATGCTGGTGGATGGTCTGGTGTTGGGGATGCTGGGCTGTATTGACGCCCTGCTGACGGCGATGATTGCCGACAGCGTTACCCGTACCCAGCACGACTCTAACAAAGAACTGATTGGTCAGGGCATTGGCAACATGATGTCGGGTCTGTTTGGCGGTATGCCCGGTGCGGGAGCCACCATGGGTACCGTCGTTAACATTCAGGCCGGGGGCCGTACGGCCCTATCGGGTCTGGTGCGGGCGGGCATTTTGCTGGTGGTGGTGCTGTGGGCCGCACCGCTTACCCGAGAGATTCCCCTGGCGGTGCTGGCGGGGATTGCGGTCAAGGTCGGTTTCGACATTCTCGACTGGAGCTTTTTGAAGCGGGCTCACCAGGTGTCTTGGAAGGGCACCGCCATCATGTATGGCGTGATGTTCCTCACCGTGTTTGTGGATTTGATTGTGGCGGTGGGTGTGGGCGTGTTTATCGCCAACGTGCTCACCATCGAGCGCCTCAGCAAGCTCCAGTCTGAACAGGTGCGTACCATTGCCGATTTTGACGACGATGTGGCCATGAACTCTGAAGACAAGGCGCTGATGGATCAGGCCAATGGGCGAGTGCTCGTGTTCCACCTGGATGGGCCGATGATCTTTGGGGTGGCGCGGGCGATTTCCCAAGAGCACACCGCCATGGAAGCTCACGATGTGCTGATTGTCGATCTTCAGGATGTACCTCACCTGGGGGTAACGGCGGCTCTGGCTCTAGAGAATGCCATTCAAGATGCCAGCGATGCAGGACGCCAGGTGTTTGTGGTCGGGGCCCAGGGCAAAACCCTGAGCCGCCTCGAAAAGCTAGGTGTGCTGCGGTTTGTGCCCGCTGAACACCTGGTGGCCACTCGTAACGAGGCGCTCAAGGCGGCGCTGCGCCTGCTGGCGGTTCAGGACGGTAGGGAGCCCTCTCGCCTGGCTGTAGAGCCTGACCCGGCGACCCTGTAGAGCATCGGTACCGATGTTCTAGAAGCCTTGGATTTTGGTTTGAACTGTTGGGCCATGGGCTCCAAGCCTGAGCCTAAACCGGCCTTCATCTTTGTTGGGTTCTGCTAGCGCTGCGCCCAACCTGCATTCTGAGTTGAATTAGGAGATATCGATGCTAATGTCTGACCTTGTTTCTACTCTGGGCTGGCTGCCCTGGCCTGCTGCGTCGGGGCTGGGGTCACTGCTGGCCGCTACCCCTACCGCTGATACTGGGGTTGATACTGGGCCGATGGTGTTGGCTGGGGTGTTGCTCAGCCTGGTGGTGATCTATGTGGCCAGCAAGCTAGGCGGCGAGCTGTCTAAGCTGCTCGACTTGCCGCCGGTACTGGGTGAACTGGTGGCCGGGGTGATCGTTGGGGTCTCGGCTCTGCATTTGATCATGTTTCCGGAGAGCGGGGCTACTGCCGCCGATTCTCAGATCATGGGGCTGTTGCAGTGGCTGGGCGGGCTCACCCCCGAGACGGTGGCAGAGGTCTTCCGCAGCCAGAGCGAGGTGATCTCGGTGCTGGCGGAGTTGGGGGTGATTATTCTGCTGTTTGAGATCGGTCTGGAGTCTGACCTGCGAGAGCTGCAAAAGGTGGGCTATCAGGCGGCGATCGTGGCGGTGGTGGGGGTAGCGGCCCCCTTTGGTCTGGGCACGGCGGGGCTGATGCTGCTGTTCCATGTGCCGACGATTGCGGCGATTTTTGCCGGGGCGGCGCTGACGGCGACCAGCATTGGCATTACCTCGAAGGTGCTGTCAGAGATTGGCCAGCTGAAGTCGGCAGAGGGGCAGATTATCGTCGGCGCGGCGGTAATCGATGATGTGCTTGGCATTATCGTGCTGGCGGTGGTGGCCAGTCTGGCTAAGACCGGCGAAGTCGATGTGATCAATGTGCTGTATCTGATTGCCAGCGCCACGGGGTTTTTGCTGGGGGCGATTTTCCTAGGCAAGTTTTTTAACTCGTCGTTTGTTGCGATCGCAGACAAACTACAAACCCGAGGCAATCTGGTGATTCCGGCGATTACCTTTGCCTTTTTGATGGCCTTTTTGGCCAACGTGATTCACCTAGAGGCGATTTTGGGAGCCTTTGCGGCGGGCCTGGTGCTAGATGAAACCGACAAGCGCAAGGAACTCGATCGCCAGATTATGCCCATTGCCGACATTTTGGTGCCGATCTTCTTTGTTACGGTGGGAGCCAAGGCCGATCTGGGGGTGCTCAACCCCACCGTGGCTGCCAACCGTGAGGGGCTAGTGATTGCGGTGTTTTTGCTGGCGGTAGCGATCGTAGGCAAGGTGATCACCGGCTGGACAGCCTTTGGTCAGCCGCTCAATAAACTGGCGATTGGCATTGGCATGGTGCCCCGGGGTGAGGTGGGCCTCGTGTTTGCGGGCATTGGCTCGGCCAGTGGGGTGCTGACTAAACCCCTGGAGGCAGCGATTATCATTATGGTGATTGCTACTACATTTCTTGCTCCCCCCTTCCTGCGGATTGCTTTTAAGGGTAGCGAAGTAGCGGCGATCGCAGAGGCCTCCGAACCCGCTGATATGGCCTCTTAGGCTTGTCGCTGTCGTACATCCATCTACTCACCCATTCCCATGCTCCACGCCTGCGTTTACGCCACGATTTTCCTGGGTTTCTTCGGCATCATCTTTAAAGAAAATTTGGTGATGAAGATTATCGCCATGGATGTGATGAGCACCGGAGTGATTGCCCTGTTTGTGCTGGTGGCGGCAAGAACCGGGGTGCGGACGCCGATTGTCGGCCTGCCCAACGAGGGCTATGCCGACCCGGTACCCCAGGCGGTGATTTTGACGGCGATCGTAATCGGGTTCTCGATTCAGGCGCTGATGCTGGTGGGGGTGATGAAGCTGGCCCGCGACAACCCCACCCTAGAAACCCGCGCCATTGAGGAGGAGTACCGGCGATGAGCGAATTTACGATTCTCTGGATCACCTTTCCCCTGTTCATCGGCTTCAGCGTCTACCTGCTGCCCCAGGCGGCACGCCTGTTCACCCTAGGTATTCCCCTCCTCTCCACGGCCTACGCCACGGCGCTGTTTTTTCGCTCTGCCCCCCTCAATCTGAGGCTGCTAGACAGCTTTGGAGTGGCGCTGTGGGCCGACCAACTCAGCGCCTGGTTCATCCTGACCAATGCCCTGGTGACGGCGGCGGTGCTGTTCTACTGCTGGAACAGTCCCAAGTCCGGATTCTTCTACACCCAGCTGATCGTGCTCCACGGCAGCGTCAACGCCACTTTTATCTGTGCCGATCTGATCAGCCTCTACGTGGCCCTAGAGGTGGTGGGCATGACCACCTTTCTGCTGATTGCCTACCCCCGCACCGACCGGACTCTATGGGTGG
>RECJ01000254.1 GCA_007694115.1 Leptolyngbya sp. DLM2.Bin27
CACAAGGGAGGCCATAGGGTCACGCTAATACTGTCTACAGCATTCCAGAAAGCTTCTGGTAGCACCATCCCTTTGGGGAAGAAAAATGGGGGAGAAACGCCCTCTGGAAGAGGTTAGGCTGCGATCTGGGGTAATGGGGTGTTGACGCAGCCTGTCCGAAGGACTTAGAGGTGATGGGGCAAATAGATGATAGGGAACACCAATCGGGTGAAGCGGCCATGACAGCACAAAAAATATCGGGTGGTGGGGTCAACGTGGGCATGGTGGGCACCGGGTTTGTGGCTCGGCTGCGGGCCGAGGCGCTACAGACGATCCCCAACGCTCGCCTAGTCGCCGTGGCCGGGCATACCCTGGCCGACACCGAGGCCTTTGCCCAGCCCTACGGCGCAGTGGCGGTCGATCACTGGCAGGCGCTGGTAGACTATCCCGGCCTCGATTTAATCGTGGTCTGCCACATCAACCGTGACCACAGCACCGTGGCGGCGGCGGCACTCCAGGCCAATCGCCACGTGGTCGTAGAGTATCCCCTCGCCATCACAGCCGAGGCCGCCGAGGCTTTGGTGGCCCTAGCCGAGGCCCAGCAGCGCCTGCTCCATGTCGAACATATTGAGCTGCTGGGGGGCACCCACCGCGCCCTCAAGGCCAATCTGGCAGCGGTGGGTCAGCCCTACTACGCCCGCTACTGCACCCTCTCCCCCAAACGCCCCGCGCCGCGATCGTGGACCTACTGCCCCGATCTGTTTGGGTTTCCGCTGGTGGGGGCGCTGTCGCGCCTGCACCGGCTGATCGATTGTTTTGGGCCGGTGGCCAAGGTCTACTGCCAAACCCACTACGGCGGGCAGGGGGGGGAATGGGGGACTGGGGAAGATGGGGCAGGGAAGTACTACACCAGTTGCCTATGTACGGCGCAGCTCAAGTTTGCCTCGGGGCTGGTGGCGGAGGTGACCTACGGCAAGGGGGAAGGGGTGTGGGAGGCAACCCGACGCCTGGAGGTGTTTGGCGACACCGGAGCACTGTACTTTGACGGTGACGCTGGGCGCTTGGTCGATGGTCAGGGCGATCGCACCATTGCCGTCGGGTCGCGGCGGGGGCTATTTGCCGCCGACACCGCCCAGGTGATCGACTATCTGCTCACCGGGCGGCCACTCTACTGCACCCCAGCGGCCAGCCTCTACACGCTCCAGGTTGCGATCGCAGCCCAGCAATCGGCCATCACCGGCCAAGCCATCGAGCTGCCCTCAGCCCTCGCCTAACCCGCCACCGTATACCCCGCCTGCTGAATCGCCTGCGTCAGGGCATCGGCG
Organism: Leptolyngbya sp. DLM2.Bin27; assembly: GCA_007694115.1. Lineage (GTDB taxonomy): Bacteria > Cyanobacteriota > Cyanobacteriia > Phormidesmidales > Phormidesmidaceae > Nodosilinea. The sequence continues at coordinate 1,305 of RECJ01000254.1, forward strand.
GTGACGCTGGCGTTGATTTCGACCGCCTTAGACTCTAGATTGGTCTTGACCTCGGCACTGGGGTCAACCGCTTTCACAGCGTCGGTAATGGTGGTGACACAGGCCCCACAGGCCATATCGGGCACGGTTACAGCAAGAGTAGTCATAACGAGGCAATCTCAACAAACGATGGACTCTCATACTCTAGGCCATCGGTATGGGAAGGCTCCACAGAGTTGACAGCAGGACTAAGGTTGATCAGATGATTTGGTAGCGTTGATGACGGCGGGGCGTTTATCCCGCTTGGAATCATAGGTCAGCGAATGGGAGTAACAACTACATGACTGTATGTGAGTACCGACCCGGTTTAGAGGGTGTACCGGCCACCCAGTCAAGCATTAGCTTTGTGGATGGTCAGGCCGGGGTGCTGGAGTATCGCGGCATTCCCATCGAGGAACTGGCCCAACGCAGCACGTTTTTAGAAACCTCCTACCTGCTAATTTGGGGCGGCTTACCCTCCAAAACCGAGCTAGAGGCGTTTGAGTACGAGATTCGCTACCACCGTCGCCTCAAATACCGCATCCGCGACATGATGAAGTGCTTCCCCGAAAGCGGCCACCCCATGGATGCCCTTCAGGCCTGTGCCGCCGCCCTGGGGCTGTTTTACTCGCGCCGAGCCCTAGACAATCCGGTCTATATTCAGCAGGCGGTGGTGCGGCTGCTGGCTAAAATTCCCACCATGGTGGCGGCATTTCAGCTGATGCGCAAGGGCAACGACCCGGTGCAGCCCAGGGATGACCTCGACTACGCCGCCAACTTTCTCTACATGCTCAACGAGCGCGAGCCCGACCCCCTAGCGGCGCGCATTTTCGACATCTGCCTCACCCTGCACGCCGAGCACACCATCAACGCCTCCACCTTTTCGGCCATGGTGACAGCCTCGACTCTGACCGACCCCTATGCCGTGGTGGCCTCGGCGGTGGGCACCCTGGCGGGGCCGCTCCACGGCGGCGCTAACGAAGAGGTAATCGACATGCTAGAGCAAATCGGATCGGTCGAAAACGTGCGCCCCTACGTGGAGCGCTGCATTGCCGAAAAGTCAAAAATCATGGGCTTTGGCCACCGAGTCTACAAGGTCAAAGACCCCCGCGCCACCATTCTGCAGGGGCTGGTCGAGCAGATGTTTGAAAAGTTTGGTCAAGACGAGTACTACGCGATCGCCCTAGAGATGGAGCAGGTGGTCTCTGAGAAACTAGGTCCAAAAGGCATTTACCCCAACGTCGATTTTTACTCCGGGCTGGTCTACCGCAAACTGGGCATCCCCACCGATCTATTCACGCCGATCTTTGCGATCGCCCGCGTGGCTGGCTGGCTGGCCCACTGGAAAGAGCAGCTGGGCGAAAACCGCATTTTCAGACCCACTCAGATCTACACTGGCCCCCGCAGTCAGACCTATATAGATCTCTCTAACCGCCCCCAAATCTGGGATAAGCAGGGATTTTCGATCTCTCTGCCGTCTTAAAAAGCCACCTGATGGGTCAGACCCCTCTGGGCACTCTCTCCCTGAGCGCAGATCATTGATTTAGTGACGATTTTCAGGAACTCCTGCCCCTCTAGCGCTTGCGCTGGGGGGCTTTTGTTTGGGGAGAAATTGGGTGTCGGGTTCGCGGTAAACCGTTTGCAACAGACCTTGAACCGTATACCTTGAACCGCATCCCCCCTCATCCCCCAGCTACCGCCCACACCATGCCGATTATTCCCGCCAGGCCCAGGTAATAGACCACCACCGGCAAGAGCTGGCGCACCAGCAGCCCCTCGCGCCCCAGCAGCCCCACCGTAGCCGCCGCCGCCACCACATTCGAAACGCAGATGACGTTGCCCGCTGAGGCCCCCACCGTCTGTAGGGCCAAAATCAGCCCTGGGGGCACGCCAATATTTTCTGCCACCCCAAACTGAAACAGCGAGAACATCATGTTGCTGACGGTGACACTGCCCGCCACAAAAGATCCCACCAGGCCTACCCCAGCGGCAAACAGCGGCCAGGTGCCCCCCGCTACCGCCGACATGCCCTCCGCCAGGGCCAGGGGCATACTGGGCAGCCCAGCGCTATTCACATCAGAATTGATGAAAACCCGCGCCATCAGCACAGCGGCACCCAGCGCTAGGGCAGTTTTTTGCAGCACAGGCAGCGATCGCCCCAGCGCCCGGCCCAAATCCTCCAGCTTCATCTGGTGCAAAAAGTACGTGATCGCCACCACCAGCAAAAACATCGTAGCGGGCAGATATAGCGGCGTTGAGGTCGCCGCTATGGTGGTGCCAAAGATCCCCGTCCACGCGGCTCGGAGGCTCTGTAGCCAGCCCTTCAGCGGCAGCTGATTCAGCCGTGACAGCACCAGCAACCCCCCCAGCAGCACGTAGGGCAGCCAGGCCTTTAGCACCGTCATGCCCGCAGGCGGTGTCGCCAGGGTAGGTACCAGGCTTCCCGACCAGGCATCGGGCCAGGTCGCTTCAGCGGGAAACTGCCAGGGCTGATCGGGCTGTAGCCAGCCTTTACGAATGATGGCCACCGTGATCGCCAGGCCCACCAGCCCCCCGATCATCGACGGAAACTCTGGCCCCAAAAACACCGCCGTCAGCGCGTAGGGCACCGTAAACGCCAGCCCCGCCACAAGGCAGAATTTCCACAGATGTAGACCTGCGGCCCTGGTGCCGCCCTCGCCAAACCTGCGGGTAATCATCACCACCAGCAACAGCGGAATAAATGTGCCGATGGCGGCGTGAAGCAGCGCCGCCTGGCTACCCACCTCGGCAATAAAATCCATCAGCCCCAAATTCTCAGCCACCAGAGTCGATTCCACCGCCGGGGTGCCGCCCAGGCCCGCCTCCATGCCAAACACCAGCGGCGTGCCCACTGCCCCAAAGGTTGAGGGCGTGCTTTGAATAACTAGCGCCGCCATCACCGCCGCCATGGCCGGAAACCCCACCGCGACCAGCAGCGGCACACAGATCACTGCCGGGGTACCAAACCCCGAGGCCCCCTCGATAAAGCTGCCAAACAGCCAGGCGATCACAATCATCTGCACCCGGCGGTCGGGCGATAGGGCCAGCAGACTCTGGCGAATGACTGCGATCGCCCCCGAGGCTTGCAGCACATTGAGCAGCAAAATTGCCCCAAACACAATGAAGAGAATTTCTGCCGCAATCACCCCCCCCTGCACCAGCGAAGCGGCGATGTAGTTAATCGGCACCCCCCAGACCAAACCCGCCACCAGCGCCGTCACCCCCAGCGCGCCGGGCATCGCCTGGCTAGCCGGTCGCCGCGCCACCACCAACAGCGAGAAAACGCTCAAAATTGGCAGTAGCGCCACGAGAGAAGCCAGGAGCAGAGACATAGGTCGTAGAGGTAGATACCACAGAGATAGATAATGTCAGGCGTCAACCTTAGAACTTTAGCCGAGCTGGATGGGGGCAGAGCAGGGGATGTCGGGATCGCAGTCAGTCCTCGCCACCACCAGCCCCAAATCCTCTCACATCGCTTGATGATTGCCCTTCACACAATGCCTCCCATCAAAAGTTCCTATCAATCCCCTCCGATTACCCCGGTGGATCGTAGGGAGATGACGGTAGAATCTAAAAAACCGTTTTTTCCTCGCTAGAGTCAATCGTACCGTTGCTAAGGACTGGCCCATGAACCAAGGAATTGACCTACAGGGTAGTTTCGTCAATGCCCTAGTTGACCTAGGGCTACCCACTGGAGCCGCCAAAGCTCTGTGGCTACCGCTACCGATGGTGGTTATTTTAATTGGGGCAACCGTCAGCATTTTTGTCACGGTGTGGTTAGAGCGCAAGATCTCAGCGGCCGCTCAACAGCGCATTGGCCCTGAGTTCGCTGGCCCCCTGGGCACCCTTCAGGCCGCCGCCGACGGCATCAAGCTGATTTTCAAAGAAGACATCACCCCCGCCAAAGCCGACCCAATTTTATTTACCCTGGGGCCTGCGATCGTGGTGATTCCAGTCTTTCTCTCCTACCTGATTGTGCCCTTCGGCCAAAATCTGGTGATCACCGACATTGGCGTCGGTATCTTTTTGTGGATTGCCCTCTCCAGCATTGCCCCCATCGGCCTGCTGATGTCGGGCTACTCATCTAACAACAAGTACTCTCTGTTGGGGGGTCTACGGGCAGCGGCGCAGTCGATCAGCTACGAAATTCCCATGGCCCTAGCGGTGCTGGCAGTGGTGCTGATGTCCAACAGCCTCAGCACCATCGACATTGTCAACCAACAGTCGGGCTACGGCATTCTGGGGTGGAATATCTGGCGGCAGCCCGCCGGATTCTTGATCTTTTGGATAGCGGCTCTAGCAGAGTGCGAGCGGCTGCCCTTTGACCTGCCAGAGGCCGAAGAAGAGCTGGTGGCGGGCTATCAGACCGAATACACCGGCATGAAGTTTGGCCTGTTCTACGTGGGGTCCTACGTCAACCTGGTCTTGTCAGCGCTGATCGTCTCCATTCTCTACCTGGGCGGCTGGGAATCGCCGGTTTCAGTCAGCTGGTTAGCTGGTCTAATTGGGGTGAGCGAAACTACCCCCTGGCTCCAGGTGATCACCGCTTCTTTGGGCATCATGATGACGCTCTTCAAAGCCTACGCCCTGGTATTTATCGCGGTACTGCTGCGGTGGACCATGCCCCGGATTCGCATTGACCAACTGCTCGACTTTGGCTGGAAGTTTTTGCTGCCGGTGTCGTTGGTCAACTTGCTGCTGACCGCCGCCCTCAAACTCACCTTTCCCGTCGCCTTTGGTGGCTAGTGCCGCTGGCCTGCCCTACCCTATAGGTAGGTGTGACCGGCACTTCCCCCAATCCACAACCTGTAAAACTCTGGAGGTCAACCCCCCATGCTGGGTTTTCTCAAACAAGTCAGCGACTACGCCAAAGAAAGCTTACAGGCGGCCAAATATATCGGCCAGGGGCTGTCTGTCACCTTCGATCACATGAGTCGTCGCCCGGTCACGGTGCAATATCCCTACGAGAAGCTGATTCCCTCTGAGCGGTATCGGGGGCGGATTCACTTTGAGTTTGATAAGTGCATTGCCTGCGAGGTGTGCGTACGGGTGTGCCCGATCAACCTACCGGTGGTCGATTGGGAATTTGACAAGGCGACCAAGAAGAAAGATCTAAAGCACTACAGCATTGACTTTGGGGTTTGCATTTTCTGCGGCAACTGCGTGGAGTACTGCCCCACCAACTGCCTGTCTATGACCGAGGAGTATGAACTGGCCGCCTACGACCGCCACGAGCTCAACTACGACAACGTCGCCCTAGGCCGCCTACCCTATAAGGTCACCCAAGACCCCATGGTCACCCCCATGCGGGAGCTGGCCTACCTGCCCAAGGGCGTAATGGATCCCCATGACTTGCCAGCTAATTCTCGCCGGGCTGGCCAAATGCCCCAGGAGATTTTAGAAGCCGCTCAGGGGCAAGATCAGACCACCGCTACCCCTGAGGCCAAAGGCGCAGACTAATGCACCCCTTCGGGTTCCGTGGTACATTCGCCTCAGCCGAGGCTGCGGCTCCCAATTGCCCAATTGTTTACTAGGAGTTGAAGACTGTGACGCTAGCGGAAGGGGTACAACTGGTTGCCTTTGGCATCTTGACGGCAATGACCCTGGGGGGTGCCCTGGGGGTTGTGTTGCTGGAAAATATCGTCTACTCAGCCTTTTTGCTGGGGGGGGTATTTACCAGCATGTCGGGTCTGTACATTTTGCTCAACGCCGGTTTTGTGGCTGCGGCCCAGGTGCTCGTGTATGTCGGGGCGGTCAGCGTGCTAATTTTGTTTGGCATCATGCTGGTCAACAAAGAGCAGCCTTTTACCCCGATAAAGCAGGCCTGGATAGGCAAGATTGCCACGGGCGGAGTTTGCGTCGGCCTCTTTGCTCTGTTGACCACGTCAGTGCTAAAAACCCCCTGGGCGCTGTCGCCTGAGGTAGCCAGTGGAGATATGGCTACTGTCACCATTGGCATTCACTTTTTTACTGACTACCTGTTGCCCTTTGAACTGGCCTCGGTACTGCTGCTGATTGCGCTGATTGGGGCGATTGTGCTGGCTCGGCGTGAGTTTATTCCCGATGTCGCCCCTGGGGAACCAGAATCGGAAGCCTTGCAGCTGCCGGAGCGCCCCCGCGAGCTGGTGTCCTCGGTTTCAGGCTCTGATGCCGATAGCTAAGTCTGTCAACCGATCCCAGGGCTCTCCTGGTGCATTTGCCAGATGCTCTCGCAATCGCCAGGAAGAACCCTGGGATCTCTCCAACGCCCCACCCCACCACCCTTTATGCCCTAGCCATGCAACTTGAATACTTTTTGCTTGTCGCCGCTGCCCTGTTCTGCATTGGTATCTACGGCTTAGTTACCAGCCGTAACGTGATTCGAGTGCTGATGTCTATCGAGCTGATGCTAAATGCGGTCAACCTCAACCTGATGGCGTTCTCTAACTACTTAGACCCGGTGGGCATCGACGGTCAGGTGTTTGCGGTGTTTGTGATTAGCATTGCCGCAGCAGAAGCGGCGGTGGGTCTAGCTATTGTCCTCTCTATTTACCGCAACCGCGACACGGTAGATATGGAACAGTTTAACCTGCTGAAATGGTAAGCAATTAACCGGCTTCATCATTGATCAGGTGCCCCTAGCGTTTGGCGTGCTGTTGTGCAACTTGACCAAGTCATCATTGTTCATAAGGCTGGCAACCGGCTGAGTCAGCAGTGGGCTGAAAAGTGCGCCAAACAGATTGAAGCTTTAGGCGGTAAGGTTTTGCGTGGCCCCAGCGGCCCTAAGGATAACCCTTACCCAGTTTTTTTGGCCTCGGTTAGCCAAGCTATTAACCTGGCGATTGTGTTTGGCGGTGACGGCACAGCGCTGACAGCGGCCCGCAATTTGGCCTCAGAAAACATTCCCATCCTAGCGGTCAATATTGGTGGTCATTTGGGCTTTCTGACCGAAAGCTCTGAGGAGATGGATGATACCGATGCCGTTTGGCAGCGGCTGTTGAGCGATCGCTTTGCGGTGCAGCGACGGATGATGCTCCAGGCGCGCATCTATGAAGGCCATCGCACCAACCTAGACCCGCTGAGCGAGGTGTATTTGGCTCTCAACGAAATGGCGATCAAGCCTGCCTCCCCCGACCGCATGATCACCTCCATACTTGAAATGGAAATCGACGGCGAAGTCGTAGACCAATACCAAGGCGATGGCCTGCTGATTAGCACTCCCACGGGCTCTACCGGCTACACCGTGGCGGCGGGTGGCCCGATTATTCACCCCGGCATGGATGCGATTGTGGTCACGCCCATCTGCCCCCTCAGCCTGTCAAGTCGGCCAATTGTGCTGCCGCCCGGCTCTGTGGTTAGCGTCTGGCCCCTGGCCGACCCCGATCTCACCACTAAGCTCTGGACTGACGGCATCATGGGCACCGCCATTTGGCCGGGGCAGCGAGTGGATGTGCGGATGGCCGAAGCGATGGCGCAGTTTATTATTCTGCGACAAGACCATTCTTACTATGGCACCTTGCGCAACAAGCTTAACTGGGCCGGCACCCGCATCAACTATGCCAATAACCATAGAAACTAATACGGTTTGGCAGAAGGCAG
>RECJ01000158.1 GCA_007694115.1 Leptolyngbya sp. DLM2.Bin27
GTAATCCCCTCACCCCTAACCCATCACCCAGCACCCCTCACCCCTCACCCCTCACCCTTCACCCTTCACTCTTCACCCCTTCACCCACTCCCCTACGACTGACTCCGCAGCACCAAATCTCCGGCTGGAATGGGTGGATCGACTCGGTTTTCGGCGGTAACCAGCATCTGCACGGGGCTGGCTGTACAGGCGGCATCGGGTAAGGCCCACTGGTGGGTGTCTTGGCGGGTTGCGGGGTCGAACTGGCCGCAGAAGACGGGGTCGCTGTCGACTAAGGCCCAAAGGCGGTAGACCTGTTCGGTGGGCAGGGAGGGTAGGTCGGTGGTGACGATCAGCGCGGTCTGGTCGGCGGGGCTGATCACCAGGCGGGCGGTGGCGTCTGGTTCGGCTTCGGTGCCGTCTAGGGTGTAGAGGTGGTTGGTAGATTGGCTAAAGCTGGCCACCACGGCTTCTTGCTGGAGTAGGGCTAGGCGCAGACGCTGGTTTTCTTGCCAGGTCACGGCCAGGGCCAGGGCGGTGACCACCCAGCCCAGCCCCAGCAGCAGTTTGCCCCAGGGGATGGGGGGGCGGGTAGGGGGTGGGGGTGAGGAGGCAGTGAGGGCAGGTGGGGAGGCCGGGGTGACTGCTTGGGCGGTGGTGGATTCGGTGACGGCGGTGAGGATGCGATCGCGCAACCGCGACGGCGGCTCGACTGGGGCTAGGCCCAGGGGCAGCACATCCCAGGTGCCTTGCAGGGCCTCTAGCTCGGCGGCTACCTCGTCCCCTACGGTGGGGTCGTCGAGCCACTGCTCGACCAGGGCGATTTCGGCCTCGTCTACGTCGTCGAGTACGTACCCGGCGAGGAGTTGTTGCCAGTTTTCAGGAAGGGAGGTGGACATGGAGGGGAGGGTGGTGGGGTGGTGGGATGGATGGGATGGGTGGGATGTAGGGGCAGACCTACGTGTCTGCCCTCGGGGTATGGCGGGTGGATGGCTGGGGGGTGAATAGGTCTACCCCTACCTAGGGAATGCAAAAATTAGGGTAATTCCCGGTGGGTTTGGTGGGTTTGGAGTAGGGTGCGCAGGCGGAGGAGTCCCTGGCGGCAGCGAGATTTGACGGTGCCCAGGGGAATGCCGAGCTGGGCGGCAATCTCAGACTGACTGAGGCCTTGAAAGTAGGCGATCTCTAGCACTTGGCGCTCGGTGGCAGGGATCTGGTCGAGGGCGGCGCGCAGCTGCTGGCGCTGTTCTTGTAGGGTGGCGTGGTCAACGGGGCTAGCAGCAAAACTAGAGGCCTCGCTAATGCGCTTAAACCGCTGGAGAATTTTGGCCCGCCCGCTGGTGAGGCGCAGGCGGTCAATGGCACGGGAGCGGGTGTAGGTGGCCAAGTAGCTGCCGATGCTGCCCCGATCGGGGTTGTACTGCCGCCGCTGCCAAAAGTTGAGAAACACCTCCTGGGTGAGGTCTTCGGCTTCGCTGGGATTGGCCAGTATTTTGAGGGCCAGGGTGTAGACCATAGATGAGTAGCGGTCGTAGAGGGTGGCGAGGGCATCGGTATCGCCCGCCCAGAGACGGCTGACCAGATCGCGATCGCTAACTGGCTGGGGCGTCATAGGGTCTGGGATCGAGGGTAGCGGCATAGACGATGCGTTAGAAATACGACTCAGGGCGGCTAGGTGGATGGGCAGGGATAGGGCTGTGGGCCAACGTCAACAGCCTGGTCAATGGTCAATCACGGGGGGCGGAACCGACAACTTTCAAACTTTAACCTTCAAACTTCAAGGCGGCTGAGTTGCCATCACCGGGCCTGTTTGCCAGCCAGGGGCCAGGGGTGAGGCCATCGCTAGGTAAAAACTCTCCAGGCAAAAAGATAGACCCTGCCCCCATCCAGTGATCGGGGTCAGTCGTAGTTGTGCTGGGTGCTTGAAATCACAAGGCCCGCTTAAGACGTTAGCGCAAAGGATACTGCTATGAATCATGACCTGATGTCCGCCGATCGGTTTCGCCCAGGGGTTTCTCGACGACGGGTGCTGGTCGGCGGTGCGATCGCAGGCCTAGCTGGCAGCCTAGGTTTCTCGGCCCTGACCAAAAATGCGGCCCAAGCCAGCAGCCACGACAGCGCCGCCGCCAACGATGTCGAAATTCTCAATGGGGCGCTCTACTACGAGCACCAGGCGATCTGGGCCTACAGTGCCGCCGCTGGCGGCCTCAGCGACACCGACGTGGGTAAGGCTGTACTGGCCATTGCCCTGGCCAACCAGGCCGACCACAAGGTGCATCGCGACGTGCTCAGCCAGGTGATTATCGACCTCGGCGGCGAGCCAGTGATGGCCGAAGCCAGCTACGACCTCTCGGTCTATCTAGACAATGGCGATGGTGGCCTCGACTCTGATGTCAACATCGCCAAGCTGGCTTTGGCCCTAGAGACCGATGCCGCCATCGCCTACGCCAACGAAGTCGCCCTGCTCAAGACCCCAGCGTTGATCACCGCCGGGGCCACCATCGCCTCTGCCGAGGCAGCCCACGCCACCACCATTCGCGCGGCGTTTATTTCCCTCGGGGTCGAGATCGACTACGTGCCCGCCCCCTTCGTCAGCGCCGACACCCGCGACCAGTGGGTGATCAAGGTGTAGCCCCGGCCGTCGCTACGCCTGGGGCGAGATCGCCGCCACCTCCGCCGACTCGGCGATGGGCTGCCAGTCGCCGTCGGGGCTGAGATAGCCCACCTCCGCCACATAGATCCGATCCCACTGGGGAATGGGCAGATACCAGTCTTGGGCAAAGTCGTCGCGGCAGAGCTGCTCGGCCACCGCATCGGGCAGGGGCGCATTGGTGGCGTGGCCGGTGACATCGTAGAGGCGTAGGGTCATGGTGGTGCCGCCCTGCGCTTGGGCCCGGGTGCGATCGCTGCCGTCAATTTGCCACACCGCATAGAAGCGATCGCCCTCGCGATCCACCGACAGACGAATCCAGCTAGCGGGCTCAGGTTCATCCGGTTCAGCGGGCGCGGCAGTGACCGCCGCCGCCCCAAAACTATCGGGGGAGCTAGGCGGAATGCTGGCCAATGCGGCGACCACCTCCGGCGGCAGTCCCTCTAGATCAGCGCCGGCATGGTCGGCGACCGACTGGGGCGGCGGCACATAGTCGCCCGGCTCCACCGGTACCGGCGGCGGCACGGGCAAGGGGGCTGGGCGCAGGGGAGGCATGCCGTCGACCGGGGCCGCCGCCCCACGGTTTTCTGGAGGCAGCTCGGCAGTCTCTGGATTCTGATTGGCATCTAGATCGGCGGCCTTGCCCAGATGAATCTGGCTGATCAGCTGATCTTCGAGCGGGCTGAGGGTTAAGCCAGTGCCCATTGCTGCCCCCGGTTCCGGCTCAGCGGTCACCCTGGCGGGCGGCACCGACCCAGCGGGGGTGCCGCTGGGCACCCCTAAGTCGGCGGTTTCATCGTCGGGGGGCAACGGCCCAGCCGTAATGGCAACCGCTCCGGTAGCGCCACTGTTGGCCACCCCGGCCCCTTCGGCCTGGCTGGGCAGGCCCGCCGCCTCGGCGGCCAAGGCCGGAGGCACGTCTTCACCGCCGAAGTTCTGGCCAAAGCTCTGGCCAAAAAGTTCCACATCGGCGGAGGGCAGCCCCTGCACGACGCGCTGCAGCTCTAGGGGCACGTCGGGATCGCCATCGGCGGACGGATACTCTGACTCCATCGACCCAATTTCTTCCCCCGACGATCCCCAGTCCGACCGCTCCCCCTCACTGGGGTATGGCAGGGGAGTCAGCCCGGCTGCTGAGCCAGGAACTGCGGTGGTGAGGGCTGCGGCTCGATCAAAGCAGGTCTGGGCTTCACCCTGGCGACCTAGATTAACCAGGGCCTGCCCCTTGCCCCTCCAGGCATCGGCGGCGGTTGGGTCTAGCTCCAGGGCGGTGTCAAAGCAAAAGATCGCCTCTTCGTAGCGCCCCATGGTGCTCAGCAGCTGGCCTTTGCCCACCCAGGCTTCAACCCCGCTGGCATCTAGCGCCAGGGCGGCGTTAAAGCTATCCATCGCGTCATTGGCCTCGCCCAAGAGCGCCAGGGCGATACCCCGCTGGGCCTGGGCCTGGGCCGCAGTGGCGTTGAGACCCTGGGCTGGCACCCCCGTAGCCTCGGCTTGGCTGCGCTCGGCCTCGGTAGCCTCCACCGCCCGGTTGAAATAGATCAGCGCCCTGTCGTGGCGGTCTGCCTGGATCAGGCGGCGGCCCTCGGCTAGGTCAAGGCGGGCTTGCTCTAGCTGGCTGGGGCTGTTTGCGGCAAAGGAGTCGCCACCGCCCGGCACTAGAGCGGCCTCGGGGGGCAGCAGGCCCGCCTCGCCCACCTCAGGCAGCTCTCCTGGTCCCAGGGTAGCGGGGGGGCGACCCACCGCTGAGAAGTCAATACCTGCCCCTGGGCCGGGGGTGAGGTCGGCCTCCAGCAGGTCGTCGTCGCTGTCGCCGCTGTCGTCGTCGTCACGCTTGCTACCCAGTAGCGCCCCGACAATGCCCGCCACGAGCAGCAGCGCCGGAATTGCCGCCAGCATCCACCAGGTGCTGGGGGGCAGGTTCTGCAGGCGTTGCCAAAAGTCACCTGTAGCGGTGCCGGGGTCGGCCTCGGTGGCGGCTCCAGGCTCAGCCGCCAGGCCAGCACCATCGGCAATCAGGTCCCCCTGGCTGTCGCGCCGGGCGATATTGCGATCGCGGTCGCCCACCACCAGCTGCCCTGCGGGGGTGTAGGCCAAAGAGGCGGCGGGGGCATCGAGCGACACCGGGTCAGCCAGGCGCGGGGTGCCATCGGCGGCCCACAGCTGGAGGGTGCTATCGGCCCCGGCGGTGGCCAGGGTGCCGCCATCGGGGCTGTAGGCCACGGCGCTAACCAAGCCCTCGTGGGCCTGAATGGTTTCGCCCCGGGGTTGCAGGGTGGATCGATCCCAGTTGCGCAGGGTGCCGTCGCCCCCGGTGGTGGTGATCACCTGGCCGTCGGGGCTGCTGGTAATGTTGGTCACCCCGCCCTGGTGAGCCTCGGCATTCTGCCCGGCGGCGGTGCCGTCGGCATTCCAAAAGCCCAGATCGCCGCCGCTGCCGCCCGAGATCAGTGCCTGCCCCCCGGCGGGGTAATGGAGGGCCTGCACTGGCCCCTCGTGGGCGGCGATGGGGGCACCCAGGGAGCTGCCGTCGGCCAGGGCCAAGCGCTCTACGGCGGCCAGTGTCCAGCGCTCTACGGTGCCGTCAGCATTGCCGCTGGCCAGGGTTTGACCATCGGGGCTGATGGCCAGGGCCAAGATCGGCCCGCCCTGCCCTTGCATCGGCTCTCCTAGGGGCGTACCGTTGCGATCCCAGCGGCGCAGGGTGCCTTCGGCCCCGCTAGAGACCACGGTTTGACCATCGGGGCTGACGACAATGGCAGACACCGCCCCCCGGTGGGCATCAGCGATCTCGGTGCCGGTTGGGTTGCCCTCGGCGTCGAGCCATTGCAGCTGGCCGGTTTCGCTGCCGCGCACCATATAGCGCCCGTCGGGGGCCAGGGCCACGCCGCCGGGCAGCTGGCTGGCCCCGACGGTGACGTTGGCGCTGGCGATTTGCTGGGCTGCTGCGATGGCGGCCTGGCCCTCGTCGCTGGTGGCAAAGCCTAAAAAGGCCTCCACGGGCAGGCTGGGCTCGCCCTGGTAGATGTAGTTGCGGGGTTGGGAGTAGGGGTAGCGGTCGTCGTCGGGCAGGGTGTTGTGCAGGCTCAATGGCCGCACGGCAGCTTGCCCCAGCACTTCGGATGCGATCGCATAGCTGATGCCATCGTTGCCCAGCTCGCGTACCACCGCAGCGGTGTCGTCTGTCTCCACCTCGACTGCGTTATCGCCGGTTTCAAAGGGCTGATTACTAAAGATTTCGTAGTCGGCCAGGGCCAGTCGAGTCGAGCTGTCGGCGGGGCGATCGACAAAGCGGATCGGCAGGTTGGGGCCACCCACCTCGGCCCAGTTGGTGATGTCGCCCCGAAACATGGCGGCAAAACTCTCAAAGGTCAGATCCCCCTCAAAGGGGTGGTCGCGACCCACAATGATGGCGATTTTTTCCCGCGTCACCGGAATCGAGGTGAGTTCAGGGTCTTGCTCGGCTTCGCTGAGCGCCCGCCCCAGGGCCGCCAGGTCAATGTCACCGGCTTGGAGGGCCTGCAACGCCTGCTCATCGCCGCTGGTCGAGGCCGTCACCTCGGTGTCGGGGTAGCGCTGCTCAAACGCCGATCCCAGGCTCTGGTTGAGGCCCAGCATCGACGGATCGCCATCAATGGTGACCGTGGTGCCGGGGGCAACCGTCTCTAGCTGGTCAAAGGTCGGGGTGGGTGTTGCCAAAATTTGAGCCAGCAGCGGCGAGTTAGCCCTGAGCGTATGCATAGGTAGCGTGGCTACGGTGCTGACTACGGCCAGCAGAGCCAGCGAAGACCTACGGTGCTGATTCATGGCGATACCCGGGGGCGATACAAGAGTCTGCTAAAGGATACATGGAGATGCAGGGGTTGAATCGATTTCTTGGGCCAGGGCGGGGGGCTAGGATAGCCAGCCGCCCCCCGGAGCCGGCCCCCGGCCCCCGCCAAATCGCGATAAGCTGATAACGGCTCAACTTTGCTTATCTTCAGGCGACCCATGGCATTTCGCAGCATCTTTACCGCCCTTCTGATCGCAGGCCTTTGGCTGCTCAGCGGCGTTGGGCTCACGGCCCAAGCGCTGACCCCCATCGAGCTGAGTGATGTGGGCTATATCCCCTGCCCGCCTGAGTATGCCGACGGCATGGTGGCCGCTGGCTCCCTTCGAGAGGCCAACTGTTTTTTAATTACCGGAAAAGCCATCAACCGCTCGGGCAAGCCGGTGATCGATGTCGATATTTTTGGCCGGATTTTTGACGCCAACGACAACCCGGTGATGCAAAACCGGGGCCGATTGGGGGGCATTCCCGAAGTGCTGCCGGGGGAGAGTGAATTTGAGCTGCGTATCTCGGTTGCCGCCAACCAGCCGGAGCCGTTGAAATTAAAGCAGTTTAAGGCCTCAGGTTTCTCTGGCAAGGTGCGGGGTCTGAGCGGAGACGCCATCAATCAATAAACTCGAAAGCTGATGGTGACGGGGGTTAGTAGTCTAGGGTACGAGGTTTAAGGTTCACGGTTTGAGGTTTGCCGTGAACCTTAAACCGTGAACCTTAAACCTTAGGTCAGGCACCAAAAACGGATGGTGGCGTCGGCGCTGGTGCTGACCACCATGCGGCTGTCGGGGGTAAAGGCTAGGGCGCGCACGGCCCAGGCATGGCGCAGCTGGGTGGTTTGGTTCGGCCCTTGCAGGTTCACCAGGGCGATCTGGCCGTCGTCGGCCCCAATTGCTAGCCAGCCACCGTCGGGGCTGATGGCCAGGGCCGTCACCGGGCTGGCCGACTTGTAAATCACCAGGCCCTCGTCGGGGTGGTCTGGGCTCCACACCTGCCCCAGGCCCGATTGGTCGCCGCTGACAATGCGGCCATCGGGGTGGCAGGCCAGGGCGGTGATGGTTGCCTTGGGGGCGGTGAGGGTGCGGGTGAGTCGGCCCGACGGCAGCGACCAGAGGCGCAGGGTGCGATCGCGCCCCCCACTCACCAGCAGCTGCCCTCCGGCTGCCACCGCCAGCGCTGTCACCCGATCTTGATGGTGGATCAGGGTTTTGGCCACCTCTCCCTGGGCCGATGGCCCCAGGTAAATGCGGCCGTCGCCGCTGCCCACTACTAGCCGATCGCCGGCGATCGCCAGGGCAGAAATTTGCCAGCCCGACACCGGCAGCCGCTGACCGCTGTAGTTGGCTAAATCCCACCGGATCAGCTGGCTGTCGTCGCCGCCGCTGACTACCGCATCGCCCTCGGGCATAAAGGCTACGGCGTTAACTGGGCCGCGATGGCCGACCCCAAACAGGCCCAACGCTTTGCCAAAGGTGTGAATTGCTGCGCCGTTGGTGCAGTCCCACAGACGCACTGAGCCGTCGGAGCAGGCGGTGGCGATCGCCCGCCCGCTGGGGCTGACCGCCAGCCCGTTGGCCACCATCCCCGGCAGACTCAGGGCAAACCGCTGTTCCCAAGGGGTGGTGGCCGCAGGTGCGATCGCCTCCGGGATTTTGCTCTGCTGGGGCGATTTTTGGGCCGCATTGACCGCCAGGTCGCTCCAGCGCAAGTCGGCCAGCACCGCCCCAGCGGTGCCGTAGCGCTCCGGCAGGCGGCGGTTGACCATGCGATCGAGCACTCGCCCCAGGGCCAGGAGCACCGGGGCGCTCACGTAGGGCCGCCACACCCAGGCATCGTCGCTGACCGAATAGAGGTCAAAGGGGTGCAGCCCGGTGAGCAGGTGTAGGCAGGTCACCCCCAGACTAAAAATATCGCTGGCAAACACCGCCTTGCCCAGGGCCTGCTCTGGGGCGGCATAGCCAGCGCTGCCGATTACCGTAGCGGTGCGCTTCAGCTGCTCGGGGTCAACAACCGCCTTCGCTGCGCCAAAATCGACCAATACCAGCGGCTGCGGGGCCGGGGGCAGAATGATATTGGCGGGCTTGATGTCGCGGTGAATTACGCCATGGTCGTGGATGTAGGCCAGCACCGGCAGCAGTTCGTAGAGCAGCCGCTGCACTAGGGCGACGGCAGTCTGCGATCGCACCTCCAGCTGATCGAGGTTGGGGCCAGGAATGTACTCCTGCACCAAAAACTGACCCTGGGCGTTGTCAATCACAGCCAGCAGGGCGGGGATTTGAGGATGTTGCCCCAGGGTAGCCAGGCGATCAGCTTCGCGGTGAAAGCGATCTAGATTGGCGGCGGCGCGTTCACGCAGTGTCTCAGAATGAGAATCGCCCCCCGGCATCATCTGCTTGATCACACAAACCACGGCAGGGCTGCTGCCCTCGTCTACCGCCAGGTAGGTGCGACCAAAGCCCCCTTGGCCCAGGAGCCGCTGACAGCGATAGCGTTTGGCTACGCCCAGGGGCTGGCCACAGGTCGTGCAGTCTCGCGCCCCGTCGTCGTTCTCAGGCTGTGGACAAGCAGGATTGACGCAAAGAGTGGTCAAAGGATAGATCTAGTCACTGTCCAATCACTATGCAAGAATTTGGGCTGGGTTTGCGATGCCGTGGATGTTGGTGGGCAGTGCCCACCCTACCCCTATGCAAGAATCTGTACGGTGTTCCCAATACCGTGGATGCCGGTGGGCAATGCCCACCCTACCCCAGGCATGATACGCCGAGGTTTACCCATCTACCCATCCAGACCCGAGGGCAGACACATCGCCTGAGGGCAGACACATCACCTGAGGGCAGACACATTGCCTGAGGGCAGACATATCGGTCTGCCCCTATATCCCATTTACCCATCTACTTCTACGTGGGCACCAGCTCGCCGGGACGCAGCTTGGCCCATTTGCCCGTTTCTTCGGTAAAGCTCTCGCAGCCCACCACATCCCACTCCATCTCAATCTCGTCGTCGTGCTGGCGAATGTTGACGTTAATCGTGGGCTCTATCGCCTCAAAGGTGGGCACCTCGGTGAGGTGGGGCTGCTGATGCTGCCCTTCCACGGCGTGGTAGGTGGTGCAGCGATCAACGTAGTGGCAATTTACACAAATGCACATAACACGCCCTCAACAGGAACAGCAGGGGAAACGGTAACTCAGGCCGGGCGGGCCGGGCGGTGGGGTTGAGCTGAAGCAAGAGCCAGTCAAGGATCTGGCTTTTGGATTTGTTGCGCCGCTGTGCTCAGCAGCGGCATTACCTTCAGTCTAGCCAGCCCTCGCCCCGATGGCCGTCATTTTCTATGTCATAAACGCTCTGGCAATCAAAGACTCTGGCAGTAAAGGGGCTACGTTTTCTGGTAGTCTAGCTCAAGTTTTTTGAATGTCTCGGGCAGCCCAGCTTAGATGTTGCAAAATGAAAACCTGACGGGGTTTTTGGGTTGCGTGCGGCGTTGGCAGGATGTCAAGACTTAAAAACCCTGTTGTAATGAAGTAGATGAGGGTTGATTGAATCCAACGCTATCACCGATTTCCCTGGCAGTGGCTACTGAACAATCGGCGCTTTCGCCCCAAACCTGGCCCTTCAGCGTGTCGCTACTGCCACAGCAAGCCTACCTGGTGGGGGGAAGTGTCAGAGACGCACTGCTGCGCCGCCAGGCCGACTATTTAGACCTCGATTTTGTGTTGCCCGAGCGGGCGATCGCCACGGCCCAAGCCATTGCCAAACAGTATGGGGCGGGCTTTGTGGTGCTCGACCCCGATCATCAAATCGCCCGTGCGGTGTTTCCCAACGCCACCGTTGACTTTGCCCAGCAGGTGGGGCCGACGATCTACTCAGACCTGCATCGGCGCGACTTTACCATCAATGCGATCGCCTACAGCCCCCACAGCGAGACCCTGCTCGACCCCCTCGACGGCTGCGCTGACCTAGCCCGCAAAACCCTCTGCATGGTGGCCGCCGAAAACCTCAAAGACGACCCCCTGCGGCTGCTGCGGGCCTATCGCCAGTCGGCCCAGCTGGGCTTTAGACTCGACCCCGCTACCCAGCAAATCATTCGCAGTCTGGCTCCGGCCCTGGGGGGCATGGCCGCCGAGCGGGTGCGGGGCGAGCTAGACTGCCTGCTCAGCCTGGCTGAGGGGTCGGCGCTCCTGGGTCTGGCCTGGCAGGACGGCATTTTGCAAACATGGCTGCCTGAGGTTGAGGTTGATCAGCTAGAGCGACTGGCCACCCTCGACCAGCTGGCGGCCCAGTACCACGAGCGCTGGCCCGCCTACTCACACCTGCTGCACAGCTGGGTTAAAGAGCAGACTACCCCAGGCCTACACCGCAGCTGGCTCAAGGCTGCCAAGCTCAGTCAGCTGCTGCCCGCCGATCTGGTGGCGGCAGAGGCGACTCTGGTGCGGCTCAAATACAGCCGGGCCGAGCAGCAGGTGGTGCTGAGCATGCTCAAGGGCTGGCATTTTCTGCGCCAGCACCAGGGAGAGAAACTGCTGCCCCCCGGACAGCAGTATCAGTTGTTCAAAATTGCCGGGGCTGCCTTTGGGGGCGTGGCTCTGCTGGGCCTGGCCTACGGTCTGCCCGAGGGGTTAATTTTGCCGCTAGTCGAGCGGCACCTGACCCCAGATGACCCTGTCGCCCATCCACAGCCCCTGATCACCGGTAAAGACCTGGTGCAGGGCCTGGCGCTCAAACCAGGCCCCAAAATCGGCGAGCTGCTAGAAGCGGTGCATCTGGCCCAGGCCGAGGGGCTAGTGACCAGCCGCGCCGATGCCCTTGCTTGGGTGAAGCAGCGGCTCTAGCCCCGCGCTAGTTGGGCTAGCTATCGGCAGCCTCAGCGGTGGGGTCTGCCGCAGCTGCTTCGACTTCGTCAGCGTCAGCGGCTGCGGGGAGGTCGGCCTCGTCAGGGGCAGCGACTTCCTCGGTAGCTTCGAGTTCTTCAGCTGCTTCGAGTTCTTCAGCTGCTTCGAGTTCTGCCTCAAGCTCAAGGTCTTCAGCTACTTCGAGTTCCTCGACCGCTGCTTCTGCCTCAAGCTCAAGGTCTTCAGCTGCCTCAGCCTCAAGCTCGGCTTCGAGTTCTGCCTCGCTGGCGTCGACATCAACCGCAGGGGCTTCGGTGTCAGCGGCAACGGCCTCAACCATCTCGGTCACCGAGGCCTCAGCCTCGGTGATGGCTTCGGCTTTGGGGTCTTCAGCGCTAACGGGGGCACCCAGGGCAATACTAGCCAGGGTTAGGCTACCGGCAGCGAGGGCAAGCTTGCGGTAAATAGACATGGTGGTTTCCTCAAAAAAGCGTCTTTTGGTTGGGGTGGGGGCAGGGTGGATGAAGGCGCTCCAAACTCTGCCCTCAACGTTCGGTGAGACTAGCATGGGGTATGGGGCGGGGCCAGCGCAGTTAAGGAACAAGTATGAAGTTTTGATTAAGCAATAGGAATAACTTTGGTTAAGCTGAGGTTGGGGAACTTTACCTTAACCTTTGGCATCTAGATCCAGTTGGCCGCCCGGCCTGAGGTCAAGGATCGGTGAAAAACGCTACATTACCCAGGGGAGTGAGATCGTCTCACGTTTCCCCAGCGTTATCAATGTTTTCTATAAGCCTTTCTATAGCTTTAATTGCCCACGTTCTAATCGACACCAATGACCATTGCTTCTGCTCCCGCTTCTCAGTACGGCGATCGCGCTATTCTTCAGGCCAGTGCCGAGCCGCTGGAGAAGTGGCCTAACCCCTCGGAGAATGTCTATACGATTCACCTAGAGCATCCAGAGTTTACGGCGCTGTGCCCGCGATCGGGGTATCCCGACTTTGGCACGATTGTGATCGACTATTGCCCGGGGCCGTGGGTGGTAGAGCTGAAGGCGTTTAAGCTCTATGTCAATAGCTTTCGCGACCAGCGGGTGAGCCATGAGATGGTGGCCAATGCGATCGCAGATCGCCTGTGGGAAGAACTTCAGCCCCGTGGGCTGCGGGTAATTGGCGACTATACCCGGCGCGGCGGGGTGAAGACGGTGATCACGGTGAAAAAAGGCAACTGCGATGGGTTTGAACCCTATACAGCCAACAGCTTGTAGGGGCGAATGCCATTCGCCCAATGCAGCGTTTCCCGCCTTTGACGATCTCCCGTAGAAGCACCCTACAGAACCTACCCATTCACCCATCCACTCATCTACCCACGCTCCCCACTGCCGTGGGGAATCAGCGAGTGCGGCTTCTCTAACCCGTGTTTCTCCATCAACGCCTGGTCGCCCATAATCTGGCGAGGGCAGCCGTCGGCGATAATGCGGCCCTCATCGATTAAGATGACGCGATCGCACACCTCCAGCACAAACTCTAGGTCGTGGGAGGAGATCAGCACAGTTTCGCTAGAGGCCTGCAAAAAGCGAATCAGGCGACGGCGGGTGCGCAGGTCGAGGCTGGCGGTGGGTTCGTCGTAGAGCATGATCTGGGGGGTCATGGCCAGCAGCCCGGCGATCGCCACCATTTGTTTCTCGCCGCCGGAGAGGTGATGGGGCAGGCGTTCGAGCAGGTGGGCGATGCCGGCCATATCGGCGGCCTGGGTGACACGGGCGGTGACTTCGGCGGGGTCAAAGCCCATGTTTTGGGGGCCAAAGGCAAGGTCGTCGCGCACCGAGGCCGAGAACAGCTGGTCGTCGGGGTCTTGGAACAGCAGCCCGACTTCGGGGCGAAACTGGCCAGGTTTGAGGGGTTCACCAAACAGCTGAATGTCTCCGGCGGCGGGGGTGAGGACGCCGCATAGCAGCATGAACAGGGTGGTTTTGCCGCAGCCGTTGTGGCCGATGATGCCAACGCGATCGCCCGCCTGAATCGTCAGCGAGATTTGGCAGAGCACGTCGGGCTGGTCGGGGTAGCCGAAGGAGAGGTCGCGAGCGGCGATCGCGCTCAGTTGTTCCCCTTGAATCTGGGCCACTGGGTCAAAATCGGTCGATACTGTATCCATCATCGCAACCATCCCAGTTCTGCTATTACGAATGCGATCGCAGCGGCCAGCACTACCCCCGTCAGCCCCCAGCTTAGAGCGCCGGGCTGGGCCGCAGCCCTCTGCCCCACGGCAGACTTTGCGCCCTTAGCCCCGTAGCCGTAGCCCCGCAGCCGCATGGCTTTATAAACCCGATCCGACTGCTCGTAGCTGCGAATCAGCAGATTGCCCGCCAGTATCGCCAGCTGCTGCATGGTCTGGCGATTGACCCGCAGCCAGCGCTGGCGCTTTTGGCCAAAGCCCCGCAGCCGCATGGCCTGCTGCATAGTGGCCAGCATGGCGGCAATTTCAAACAGGTAGCGGTACGACAGCAGGGTCATGTCGGCCAAGATGGTGGGTAGACCGAGCGATCGCATGGCGTGCAGCAGGGTCAAAAACGGCGTCGTGCCCAGCAACACAAACCCCAGGGTCAAAATCGATAGAAACCGCCCCAAAATCAGCAGTGTAGCCATTAGCCCCTCCTGACGCAGGGTCAGCCAGCCCCACTGCCCCAGCACCGTATCGCCCACGGTCAGCGGCAGCACCACCACCAGCGCCAAAATAAATAGCCCTGGATAGCTCAGCCGCTGCCGCAAAAACGCCAGCGGCAGCCCCGACAGCAGGTAGATCACCGCCGCCAGCCCCAGCATCCAGGGCACCAGGGCCAGCTGCTGCACCGCAGCAAAGGCAAACATCAGCCCCACTAAGCTGACCAGCTTGAGCCGAGGCGACCAGCGGTGAATCACCGACTCGCGGTGGACATAGGTATCGAGGCTGGCCGCGCCCATGGTGTCTAGCCCTCCAGTAGCTCAGGTTTAGCCCGGCGCAAAAACAGCACCAGCATGGCCGTAAAGATCCCCTCCACCATGGCCAGGGGAATGTGGGCAATCGTCAGCGTCACCACCGCCGCCCGCTCGGCCCCGGCGTCTAGCTCAGCCGGAATGTTGAGCACGATCAGCGCCAGGAAGATCAGCGCCGCCAGGCCCAGACCCACGGCTCCGCCCAAGAAAGCAAAAACGCCGGTACGAGTGGGCTCAGCCAGCATCTTACCCACCGCATTGCGGCTGCGGAAAATGTGGTAGGCCAGCAGCGCCGGAATGCCCATCATGGCTGCATTTACCCCCAGGGTGGTGATGCCGCCGTGGCCGATCACCAGGGCCTGAAAAAATAGCCCAATCAAAATCGCCGGGAAGGCAAAATACCCCAGCACCACCCCCAGTAACCCGTTTAAAACCAGGTGAACACTGGCGGGCGGCACCGGAATATAGATCGACGAGGCCACAAAAAATGCCGCCGTCAGCAACGATGCCTTGGGAATTTCAGCTGTGGGGTCGGGCTTGCGATCAATCTGCCGCAGCGAGTACCAAGTGGCCAAGCCGGCGACGGCGTACCCCGCCACCCCCACCTGGGCCGGTAAAATTCCGTCGGGAATATGCACTAGCGCTTGCCCCTAGCAAAAAACAGAGCGGTGCCGATAAAGCCCCAGATTACAGAACCAATGGTAATGCCTCGCTGCACCGGCGATAGATTAGTGCTCGGCGAGATGGCAGAACTGGCCGGTGGCTCAGTGGTGGTGGCGGTCTCACCCGCGCCATTATCGGCTCCAGCTTCAGAGCTACCACTGACGGGAATAGTTGCGATCGCACCGTGGCCCGCCTGACGCACCATCACCTCCCAACTGCCGGGCTGGTCAGCATCGGGCACAAAGCTAAAGCGCCCCTGGTCGTCGGTGGTGCCCTGCTGCCAGGCCTCGTTGGGCTCGTCGGGGGCATAGACCAGCACCTGGGCGTTGGCCATGGGCTCACCCGTATCAAACTGAGCCAGTACCTCAACGCTGCTGACCTGGCGGTGTTCAAGCACAACGCCGTGGGCTAGCACCGGCAGTCCATAGCCCGCTAGCCCTAGGGCCAATACCAGAGCAAGTTTTAGTCTCATAAAATCAGCTTAACGCAGCTTAATATCTGTATTGGGCCGATTCTAGACGGTAGCTTCTACGCCAGCCTCTGGGATCTGGGGGGATCTTTGCCGAGGCGACCCCGGCGGCCAGCTGTCCATAGGGGCTAGGGGCAACCACAGCCCACGCCCTAGCTCCTAGTCCCAGCTCTTAGCTCCAGTTCAGAGGCCCAGCTCTTAGGGATGGCCGTTCTGTTTACATAACCCCCATTCCCTCGAAAGAGCAATGCCCAGGGGGGGCACCCAGAGCAGCTTCAACCCTGTTCTATGCCCTAAAACGGTACGATTAAGACGCTGATCAAACCGCCACGGCCCATCTACCGATACGAGAACCGATGTACGACGTCATTGTGGTGGGGGCAGGCCCCGCCGGGGCCGCAACCGCCTACCACCTAGCCCAGCAGGGGCACGCGGTGCTGATTCTAGAGCAGCAGGCGCTGCCGCGCTACAAACCCTGTAGCGGTGCGGTATCGCCCAGCGTCGCCGCCCACTTTGACTTTGACTTTGCCCCGGTCATTGAGCGCGAGATGCGCCGCGTGCGCTACACCTGGAAGCTGGGCGACCCGATCGAGGCTGAGCTGGCCACCGACCCAATTTGGATGGTCAAGCGAGATCTGTTTGACCACTTTTTGGTGCAGCAGGCCCAGGGACAAGGGGCGCAGCTCAAAGACAGCACCGCCGTCACCGCCATTGCCAACCAAGGCGACTACTGGCAGGTCTCCACCACCGACGGCACCCTGGAGGCGGCCTACCTGGTCGCCGCCGACGGGGCCAAGGGGCCGATGGCTAGCTGGCTGGGCTTTCCCCGCCTGACCCTGAGAATGGCCAGCGTCCTGGAGGTGCCCGCCCCGGTGGGCGACGACTGCGCCATCAACTTTGAGTTTGGCCTCGTCAAGCAGGGCTGTATGTGGAACTTCCCCAAGCGCCAGGGCTACTCCATCGGAGCAGCGACCTTCCTGGGCCAGGCCCCAGCCGACTACCGCAAGGCGCTCGACCAATACAGCCAATCCTTTGGCGTCAGCGCGGCGGCGGGCACCGTTTACAGCCACCCGCTCAAACTGTGGGACGGCAACCACCCGCTGCACACCCACCGGGCGGTGCTGGTGGGCGAAGCCGCTGCGATTGTTGACCCCCTCAGCGCCGAAGGCATTCGCCCCGGCATGGTCAGCGGGGTGCGGGCTGCCGAGGCCATCCACGCCGCCCTGGCTGGGGATGCTGACGCATTGGCCAACTACACCGCCACCATGCACACCACCTGGGGCGAAGACATGCCCTGGGCCAAACGCATCGCCGGGCTGTTCTTTCGGGTGCCGGGGATCGGCTACCGGGTGGGCATCAAGCGACCGACCGCCACCCAGCGCCTGGGCCAGATCCTGTCCGGAGAAGTGCGCTACGCCGACATTGCCAGCCGCGTGATCAAACGCATGAGCGGTGGCCTGTTGTCGAGGTAATCGGTCGTTGGGATAATCGGTGACAGGTGGGGGGAGTTGGGGTTTAAGGTATGCGGTGCAGGGTGTAGGGTATACGGTGCAAGGTATGGGGTATACGGTCAGCCCGGTCAAGGTGGGGTATGTTTAAGGGCCAAAAAATCCTCTGAAGAGGATTGGGAGTCGAGTTCCCCAGTCTGCTTCAGCAGACTTTGGCTATGAGCCAGGGAGTTCACTCCCTGGTGGTTGTGGCTTGACAGGGCTGGGTATACGGTATGAACCGTGAACCGCAAATCCTGTTGTTCTGTCAAAGCTAAAAACGGGGGATTTTATAGTTTGTCAATCCAAAACCGCTCCATGCCCACCCCGCGCTACTCCCTAAACCAGCTCAACGCCATGTCTGAGGCTGAGTTTGTGGCGGCCATCGGCCCCGCCTTTGAAGCCACTCCGACCGTGGCGGCCCAGGTATGGCCGCAGCGCCCCTTTGCCGACCAGGCCGACCTGCACCAAAAAATGGTGGCCATCGTACAGGCCATGACCGCTTCAGAAAAGCTGGCTCTGATCAACGCCCACCCCGATCTGGGTGCGCGGGTAGCCATGGCCGAGGCCTCGGTGGCCGAGCAGAGCCAAGCCGGGCTCAACCAGCTCAGCGCCGAAGAGTACGAGCAATTTCAGCACCTCAACCGGCAGTACAAAAACACCTTTGGCTTTCCGTTTATTTTGGCGGTGGCGGGGCACACTAAGGCCTCGATTTTGCAGAACTTTGCTCAGCGGCTGCACCATACCCAAGCCCTTGAAATGGCCACAGCCCTGGGCGAAATCGAGAAAATCGCCCACCTGCGCCTACTGTCTTGGATTAAAACCGCTTAGCTATATCGGGTCAGGCTGATGCGGTAGCGTTCTTTTTTGGTGACGGCCACCTCGCCAATTTCGAGCCGCCCCTTGCCGCGAATGGCGATCAGATCGCCCGTTGCCAGGGCATGGCTGGCCTGGGTGATCGATTTCCAGTTCACCCGCACGTCACCGCTGCCGATCAAATCGGCCATTTTGCTGCGCGACATGCCAAACCCGGCTGAGGCCACCGCATCGAGCCGCAGAGAGGCTTCGACGGTAGTGAGCTGTTTTTTTTGCGGGGCGCGCACCCGCAGCTGATCCCAGTCTAGGGGCTGGGTTTTGACCGGCACAGAGCGCACCTGGGTGAGCGACTGACTGAGAAACTCGACTAGCTCGGGCACTGCGATCGCCTGGGCACCCCGCTCACCGAGCACAATAATGTCGCCCACCTGGCCTCGCTCCAGGCCAGTCCCCAGCAGCGCCCCTAAAAAATCGCCGTGGGTGGCGGGGTCAAACATAAAATTGCCCCCCACCGTCAACAGCGCCAGGGGTACCTGACTTGGGTCGAGGGGAATGTCGGTGCGGGCAATCGCCAACCGCTGCCGCTCGGCCTGGGGATAGCCGCCCCAGGCCAGGCTGTGTACATCGCTCAGCCGCCCCAGTGTGGCCATGGCTTCGACCTGCTCCGGGGGCGAGAGAAAGTCGGTCACCACAATTTCCCAGGTTTTAATTGCCTGATTGGCCTGGTCTAAAATCCGGGCCAGACAGTCGCGGTTTTCCACCGACCTTAGCAGGTCATCCTTAGGCAGCATGGGCAGAGAAATGTCAGAAACAAATAGCGGCGGTGACCCAGAACAACCCAGCCCCCGCAGCGGATGCTGATCTTAGCTTACTGGCTAGAGCTGCTGCATAGGTCGACGGTCTGTCGGCGGGGAGAGATCGCCAGTGCTGACTCGGGGCTTTACACCCAATCCTGCTTGGCTACCCCCGATTTAGCAGGGCGCACCGCTGTGCGCCCCTACGGGTTGGCCGATTGTCAATCGGGGGTATGAAATTCGGACTCGGTATCAGGTGCTGAGGGTCAGGTTTGAGGATTGGCCGACCCCCACTGCAAAGTACGCGCACCGGCACCCAGGTGCTTGAGCCAGATCAGTTGGCGATTAGCTCAGTCACCTCCTTACGCTTGGCGTAGATACTCTTCATGTGGCGCTTCACGGTGTTGATGGTGATGTAAAGCTCCTGGGCAATCTCTTCGTAGGTGCGGTTGGCCCGCTTCAGCACCCACACCGCCCGCTCGCGAGGGGTGAGATCATACTGCATCGCTTCTAGCAGCGCCGTAGACTGGGCCGAGCGGGTTTTATTTTCTAAAGAAACCAGCAGATAAGCCTGATCCATCATGGGTAGGTTTAGCCACTTAGCACGGGCGCGAATTTGCTGCCCAGAGCGCGACGTAAACTCCTGGGTGAGTTCTAGTAGAGCTTCGGGGTAAAGCTCGCGGCTCTCGACTAAGTACTGGCCCATAGCTCGAATGCCAGCCGGCAAAAGATTGCTGCTATGGCCGTCGCCGAGATCGCGGCAGAGGATTCTGCCCTTTTGGTTGCTATGCACCCAGGTACCGTCTTCTGCGAGCACTACAATGCCGTCGACAAAGCCTTCCAGCACAGCGTTGAGCAAGGGTTGATTAGGGTTCTCCTGGGTAGACGAAGGGGCAGCGAAACGAGAATCAGGGAGGGTGGATGATGAACTCATAGTGACCATGGGGCTTCCTGGTTTAAAACACAACAGAGTTAGGCGAGTCATCCGGAAACACAGCTTAGCGATGCGCAGTCTGGGGAACTTACATTCCTATGAACTTGCGGTAAAGAGATCTTCAACCTAGCGGTAGGGATCTCCGCACGGAAAAGACAATTTTTCAACTGTCTACTTTATTGAGGTAATTGTTCAGACTCTTGGCAGCTTTTGGTGATGCTCCAAAATTGCTCAATTGGCGGTTCTTCCAGAACTGTGGCTCAACTAGCGCCAATCATCCAGCCGCCTAGGAAGGTGCCTGCTCTTTTACCTGGCTCTCTCTCCATTGCCTATAGCAGGCGGCATATTCTTTCTCGGCATCAGTATAGATAGTGTTCCAGTCATACCTCTGCTCTACCAGCTGCCTGCCATTTTGCCGTAGAGACTGCTGTAAACATGAATCCTCCATGAGCCTTACAGCACTCTGGGCAAAGTGAACAGGCTCATCTTGAATGAGTAGATGGGTGCCATGTTTCACCTCTAATCCCTCACACCCCAGGCTAGTTGACACCATGGGAAGTCCCATGGCCATAGCATGTAGTATTTTGATCCGAGTACCGCCTCCAAACCGAAGCGGTACGATAGACATACGACATTCCCTAGCAACATCAGTCATATTTTCTGGATCAGCAATCACCGTTATGCGAGGATCTTCAGCCAAATCAAGTACTGCTTTAGGAGGAGTCGCTCCAGCAATCCAAAATTCAATATCTGGGTCTAATTGCCATATATAAGGCAAAATTACTGCCGCACAATAGGTGACAGCATCAATATTAGGAAAATAGCCCATAGTGCCAATAAACAACATGCGCTTATGAGGCGACAGCGGCAATAAAGAAATGCTCTGGGTATCAACACCATTATTGACCACGAGGGTTTGTCCGGTGGGGCATCGGCCATCTAAGATCTGCTTTTCGCGATCGCTAACCACCGTTCTCAGGGGAAATTTTCCCCAGACTTTATTTTCATATGCCTCTAAAAGCTGAGCTTCAGTATCAGCTGCAACAAAGGACTTAACGGAATCTGTCTGGACGGCAAGTTGGCTAATTAAAACCTGACTACTCTGAATCTCCGCAGACCGCTTCAATAGCTCTGATTCAATGTTGTGCTCTGCCAGAATGTTAAAAGCATGGGGAAAAAACTCTCGATATTGTGCCGTATAGACAAAGTTATAAGAAACAATTTCAAAGGAAATAGCTTGTAGCCTACTTAAAATAGTACGCAAGCGTTTACTACTGTAACGATTAACTATTTTTGCTGTGTGGGGTCTACAAATCGGACTATCGCCCAGGGCCGTTAAAATTGCCAGATCACAGTAATTTTCTAGCTCAGCTTCGTATTTATACTCATCCTTAGAAAACATCAGGGAAACCAGCACCACTCTATGGTGCTGCCCTAGGAGCTTAAGTTCATAAAACATACGTGCGATGGCCCCCCTCTGAGGGGGATAGGGCGCATAGGGAGTAATCATTAAAATGTTAAGCTTGTCGTCATTTAGAGCCAACGGCTGCGATCGCAGCCGTTGGCAATAGTGCTCAAGTTTCTCATCCTGCTGCTGAAGATGAAGCGCATAATCAAGACTTTGGCCAATGTATGGGTTGCTAGGGCGCAGCACCCCAGCCTCTCTATAAACGGTAATTGCCTCTTCCAACCGTTCTTCGGCTAAGTAGGCATCTCCTAAATAATAGTAGGCCCAGGGGAAAGAGGCCTGTAGAGAGATTGCCCGTTCTAGCGCAGAAATAGCCTCATTAAAATATCCCCCCTTGACCAGGGCTTCGCCCAAGCCATAGCAAATCCAAAATTCTTCCGGGGCTAGTTTGTGAGATACTTGCAAAGCCTCAATGGCGAGATCCCAATTCTCTCGACTCATATGGGCTTTGCCTAGGCCATAGTGAAACCAAGCAACTTTCCCATCTAAATCGATGGCGTGACGAAACGCCTGGACGGCCTCTTCCCACAACCCCTGAGCTTGTAACGCTTTGCCACGGGTATAGTGTACGGAGGCCAAATCGGCATCATACATTAGGGCCTTATCGCAGGCAGCGATAGCTTCTTGGTAGCGACCCTGCTGGGCCAATGCCTGGGCTAAATACTCGTGGTAACGGGCGCTCTTAGGGAAGAGACCGATAGCTGCCTGCAAGCCCCCAATTGCCAGAGAAGCAGTGAGATTGAGATACAATGATCGGGCTTTTTCAAGCTGCCCGTGACGCTCAAGCCAATCCGCAATAGCTTGGGAAATAGGATTAAGTTCTAATCTCATGGCAAAGATATAAAATTACTCAATGAAAAAGTCAAAGCAAACTTTCATGTAAACAGTATTTTTCCCAATTCTTATCTAGATTAAATGGGTTTTTGACTTCGCGGTATCCTTGCCGCTGCAAGATAGGACATAATTCAACCCAAACCTCTTCATCACACTCCATACTGAGCGCTAAAAACCGATAGCGTTCAAACGGAAAATTTCTCAGCACACATAGTTCACTGCCCTCAATATCCAAAGCTCCATAGTCGATCACAGCAGGTGCCCGATGCTTGTCTAACAAAAACTCGAGGGTGAAAGCCGCCTTGACTAACTCAGTGCCTTCGTGCAATATCACCTCACTTCCCGCTTTGAACTGCTGCAAGTTTTTTTTGATGCCACTTAAATAGGAGTGGTGCAGATCGGCACTTTGAACAAAATTAACCATTCCTGGCCTGTCTGATACACAAACATTCTCACAAATGCTATTGGGTCGGTTATCAGGTAAGTCTTGAAAGAAATAGTCGTTTGGCTCAATACAGATGCCGCGCCAGTCAAACATCGTTTCTAGCAGATAGCAACTGCTAGCGGCCTTGCCATTTGCAGCACCGACCTCTACAAAATATCCATTGCGCTTGCCAGGAAAAACTTGCTCAATAATCCATCGATCATTTAGCGTCTCGTTAAAATACTCAATTTCGCCAAAGGTTTGCATAAAAAGTGATATAAAGAAACTAAAAAATACCGTTTAAGAATGAAAACTATGAACTTGCTTGCGAGATCAGCGTAGACTTTAAGTGCTCTTTTGAATTGGTAATTTCCCAGCGTTTTGGTGGGGTTATAATGCTGTCCTCACCGGGAGTCCACTGAAGTTTTAGAGGGTACTGGTGCCACTTATAGTCATAGGTTTTATCCCAGGTCTCGCTAAAGATGCCGACATTAATAAAATATTCTCCGCCGCTTAGATCGAGTCTTTCTAGCCATAGACGAATTTCTCCTTGGCCAAATTCAAGCGGTATTAGCAACTCTTCGGTATCAGTATGAGTATTGAAATATATTTCTCCACCTGTATTGCTAATGCTAACAACAAAAATGCAGTTGGAGATTGGTCTATGGGTAAAATAGTCTATGGCTATAACCAGCGCATCCCCTGACCTAAACTCTTTTTTCTCCTGGAGATTTTCATCTAAACAGTAAGCAGATAAAATTTCGACCTCACGAGAATAGGTTGGATGCGGCTTGGGTAACGATTTTGCATCCATATTGGTAGCATAGCGAGAGGCAATCGTGGGGGGGTCACCGTGGGCCACGATTCTTCCCTGTTCAAGCCACAGCGCTTGATCACAAAGGCTTTTAACTTGCTCTGCGCTTTGGGAAATCAAGACAATTGCACAGCCCCGTGACTTAAGCTGAGAAATGCGCTCAATACACTTGGCTTGAAAAGCCTGATCCCCTACAGAAAGATGCTCATCGATCAGAAGGATATCTGGCGCAGTATGAACCGCTACCGAGAAACCTAGCCGCATCTGCATGCCCGTACTGTAGGTGCGTAAAGGACTATCGATAAACGCTTCAAGTTCAGCAAACTCAATAATACCCTGCATACGCCGCCGCACTTCTTGACGAGTTAGGCCAGACGAAATAGCCGCCACAAAGATATTTTCTCGTCCAGTTAAGTCAACATGAAACCCTGCCCCCAAATCTAGCAGTGCGCCAATGCGACCCTGGGTTTTTACCCGACCAGTATCTGGACGTCCGACTCCGCCGATAAGCTGCAAAAGGGTAGATTTACCGGCACCGTTATGACCTAAGATGCCTAGCATCTGTCCTTTTGCAACACAGAAGTTAATGTCTTGCAAGGCCCAAAACTGATTCGTAGGCTTCATCCGTCGCCAACCTGCCAGAGCAGCTTCCATGATTGTGGTAGGGCGGTCATCGTGGTATTTGCGAAACCGCTTACCTAAGCTTTCTACAACTATAGGATTGGTATCCATGGCTAAATTTCCTCCACAAAGCGATCGCGCTGCCGTCGAAAAATTTGATACCCCAGGGGTAACAACACCACAGTTGCCAAAAATAGCCCCAATAGAGCGGTTAAGTTGGGTACTTGACCTTCTAAAAGCACATCTCGGTAGGCATCGAGCAAAGGCACCATTGGGTTGATCACGTAAATAATTTTTAGCCTATCGGGAACCTGGCTGATGGCATAGAAAATTGGCAGCAGATAAGACATCAACTGTAGCAAAACCCCTACAGTATGCTGGGTATCTCGAAACGTCACATTGAAAGCAGCCAGTGGATAGGCCAGACTGACCGTTAGACCAAACTGTACCACTAGTAATATCGGCAATAGCAATATTGCTGGGGTCACAGATACCCCATCGATCAATAAAAAAACGAGCAGCACGGGGAAGGCTAGCATGAAGTGAATCAAACCCGTAGTGATAGTCACTACAGGCAGAATAGCCACTGGGAAAGTTGGCTGACGGATCAGAGGGCGGTTGTTGGTAATTAAGCCCGTAGCTTGAATTAATGACGATTGAGTCCAGGTCCAAACCAAAAGCCCGCTGAAGGCATAGGAGGCGTAGTGGGGAATATTCACCTGCAGAATGGCCTGGAACACAAAACTAAAGACCGCCAGCTGGAGCAATGGGTTGATTAGCGTCCACGCAATGCCCAGCACCGAGCGCTTATAGAGGAGTTTTAACTCCCGAGAGACTAAGACGCTGATTAGGTCAAAATAGTAAATCAAGGGGTGACTAAACGAAACGGAGCGCTTCAAAAACATGTTTCTCACCCTCTAGCTAACGGATTGGGAGTAGCCACGCAGGGGCTGATGCTTAATGGTCCGTGGCTCGCCTCTTGCGATATAGCAGATAATAGGCGCTGGTTCGTAGGTATGTAGGCATCGCTCAGCCCTAGCTGTTGCACCCGTAGACAACTTTGCCGATAAGACCAAAAGGCGTCTAGGTAGCCTTTGATTTCGTTCCAAACAAACTTGAGGGGGGCTGGATGACGCCTTAAGGCCCAACCGATGACTCGCTGGGTCAAATAGCTAGGCATTTGGAAAAAGAGGTGGTGGAAGGCTCTTTGATCGCCATCTTTAAGCCAGACGCACAGCATAAAAGCCATACCACCCTTCATGTGAGAGTAGACCTGGTGGTAGAAGGCATCTAACTCCCGCCTATGGCGGTGCCAAGCATAGGCCGAGGGCTCGTAGACCACCGTATAATTTGCTCTGAGCACCCGATAGATCAAGTAGCATTCTTCACCACTTGACGTGGGGGTACCAGGCCCTAGGGTCTCATCCATCAAACCGATTTGGGGATGGCAGAAAATTTCGGCCCGAAAGGCAGCATTGGCGGAAACCCCCAGATCCCAAACCGGGGGTAAACCTTTTTGAGTAGCTGCCAGCCAAGCCCCGTCTGCTTCGAAGGAGCTATAGCCCTGACTTAGTCCACCCTTTAGCTGCTCAAAAAGAAATTGGGCAGGAGTTTCTAGCTCCTTGGGCAATACGTTACCAGTGACAACCATCACCTCAGGGCGAGCCATTGGAGCGATCAGCTTTTCTAGCCAATCGGTCGGAACGCTAATATCGTCATCGATAGTAACGATAATGTCTCCTGTACTAGCTGCAATGGCTGCATTTCGCCCATAGGCAGCTCCAGGTCTAGCCTCTTGCACCAGCTTGACGCCTGGATATCTGGAAATAACCTTAGGCGTAATCCCAGAAGCTGGGCGATTGTCTGCTACTACAATCTCTATGGGGCGCTGAGCTTCTAGCGCTAGCAAATGCTCTAGGCATTGGCTTAAATCGTCGGGGCGATCGCAGGTGGTGATGATAATACTGACCGATACATGAGCGGGTAGTGGTGTCCTCTGCTTGTGCCCTGGCGGCGAATAGGGTAATAAATAAGACTTAAGCGCTGACTGAAAGCTTGACCAGGTTTCTTCCATCGTCCCAGCCTGGTTCAGAGCTAAAATTTCATCTGTCAACTCTGATGCAATAGCTTGTTGCAGTTGCGCTGTACTCACTTGCCTATAGTCATTTGAGCAATCTACGTAGCCAATCGGGCTCCCATCGACCGTAACAAAAACGCGTACTTTTTCATACTCCTCTGTCCCAGTCAAGGGCTGTAGGGGCTGGTTAAGATCCACGGTACGTACAGCCATGAACCGATTTGAGGCCAAGATCTGGGGTGGTTTTCGGTGACAGAGTAATGGGTGCTGGGGTGTAAGGGGCTGTGGCTCAGCTAGCTGCTGTGATTTAGAGTATGCTCCCCAACTTTGCCCCATTGCCAATAGCTCACCGAAGATAAGCGATCGAGGAATGCCGTCAGGCCGCACTAAGGACAGCAGTAATCGATAAATCTTCCAAATGCCTATGGTCAACCACTGCTGTCTTAGCGTTGGATAGTTATGCCACCCAGCTGCAATATAGGAGTAAAGCCCTACCGCGTCTTGTTTAACCTGAGACTGCAAACCGATTTCACAGGTAGGAAGGTTATGTCTCACCATGGCGCTAGGCTCGTACAGTAAGGTATGGCCTGCAAGCAGCACCCGCGCAAACAACTCTAAGTCTGCCCCTGCCCAGGTATAACCGGCATAATCCAACGCTGGATCAAACGCTCCGACCGCCTTTAGAAGCGACTGACGGAAAGCCATATTTGCTCCAGAGGCCAGCCAAATGGTGATTAGAGCAGTCCACGGAATAGGTTTAGTGGGGTTGAGGTGGTGCCAGATACGGCGTATACCGCGATTTAGACTGTATTTTTGTTCAAACCAGGCGTCCTCGTCAGTCTCTATATCTGAGGACATCACTAATCCAGCCATCGCGGCTACATTTGCGTTAGAGGCAAACGCAAGCGCAATAGCCTCTACCCAGTTTGGATCTACTTGGCAAACATCATCTACAAAAGCAACGATTTCTCCCTGAGCAGCTTGAATCGCTAAATTTCGCTGCACACTACGACTTTCAACCGGGGCCAATAACCAAAGAATATGAGGGTAAGCCGCCTGTGTAGACTGAAATATATCGTCGGAGGGCACCGGTACAATTATTTCTAACGGCTGTACTGTGGATGCTTGTAGCGATTCTAGGCACGCAGATAGATAGGTTTCAGTTTGCAACCGGGGGCAAACAATAACCGAAACAGTTGGCAAATCTGCCATAGAATTCAAGTTATTAACGGAGTTAGTACTTTCAAATAGGCTTTGAAAATCCCATGATGTAGTAGCCCCTTCAGAAATAAGCTGCTGACGAATAAGCTCACGCGCAATGTCATGATGGTGGTTAGCAGTTACTTCTTTGACGATGCTCTGAGCTGAGCAACCACCATCGATAACAGGCAGAACAATATGACTTAGGGGGACTCCTCGCCATCGAACTAGGCCCAGCAGACGTTGATAGCCCGCTAAGTGGGAAATGGTTTGAATGGGTTGAGTCAGTTCAATACTAACTACTTTAGTGCGGTTAACCATAGGTGGCAAAGCAATACAAAAAGTCTAATTTTCGATTGGCTATGACTAGAGCATCGGTACAGTATGGCCAAAAACCCAGTTTCTTCATCGCTGATCTAACGGCATGACTAGCCCGCTAGTCCAGAAACTGGGTTTCTGTACCGGCGGGCTAGAGATGTTTAGGAGAGTCCTGCTGGATGGTTGGGCATGGTGAGAGCGGTTGGCTTTTGCCATGCTGGTAAGACTTCAACAATCCCCACGCTGCCATAAAGTGCCCTAAAACTTCTTGTAGTAATAGCGATATTGGATACCTCAGCTTACCCATCATTTGCCATCTTGCTCGCTTGTAGTAATAGATGGGCATTGTAGCTATAGCTACGATAGCTCGCCAGTCAGCATAATATCTTAAGGTCATTATATGATGGGCAATTATACCTTGGCTATAGCCATAAATTTGGCGACGGAGGGATGCCATATCACGTCGGTGTTTGTGCCATACGTAGGCATTAGGTGTATAAACATGGGTGAACCCAGCCCTCAAAATTTTATAAAAGAGGAACAGATCCTCGCCGCCGCCCACAGGCACTCCTGCACCAAGTCTTTCTTCCCACAGCCCGATCTCAGGATGCTGAAATATTTTCGCCCAGAAAGCCGCATTCGCCGATGCCCCTAGTTCCCATACAGGGATAGCAACCCTGCTTTTAGGCAATTGAGAACCATCCATCTTAAAGAGACAAAATCCTCGGCACAGCCCACCCATACCATAGATCTCAAATAGCTGTTGGGCAGGTGTTTCGAGCTCTAAAGGCAAGATATTTCCGGTCACAGCCATCACGTTTTCCTGCATTAGGGGACTGATTAATTGCTCTAGCCAATGGGGAGGCGGAGTAACATCATCATCGATAGTGATAATAATATCTCCCTGGCTATACTTAATTCCGGCATTGCGGGCATAGGAGGCACCAGGTCGCCATTCGTTAACCAATTTGACATTTGGAAATTTTTCTAAAACTGGAGGAGTTAGCCCTGAGCCAGGAGAATTATCAACGACAATGACTTCGACAAATCGATCCGTTCTTTGCCTGTCCAGATTCTCTAAACAGCGTCGCAAATCTTCGGGCCGGTTACAGGTTGGAATAATTACAGAAACTGACAAATGTTCTGGCATTCTCTCTGGCGGCAAGCATTTGAGGAGATGTTCATGACTGAAGTCTAGATCGGGTGCCTTGGCGATTTCCTTCGCGAGGGTTTCAACACTAACGGATTGGTAAGCGTTGGCGATATCAAGACTGCCAATCGGCACATCATGCCAAGTCAAAAAAATTCTCACGCTCCAATACAAGGCTAAATCTTCTAAGGGAAACAACTCCTGAGCAAGTTCGACCATGCGAACTGCCATTGGCTTTTGATCCTTCAAGGTTTGTTTTGCAACAGCAGACTGCTTAGGTAGCATATTATTTGAATTGACAACTTAAATGACAATAACTAGTTTTGTGGAGATGCATTTAAGATATTGGCGGTGCAGCCTGAAATAAGACAACCTAGCCTACGCTCATGGTTTAAAAAAGCATAACAAAAGAGATTCGGTGCATAAAAAATGACTTTATTCAAGCAAAAAACGTGTTTGCTAGAAAGTATTCACTATAAAATCTTGGTTCAGGCAATCTTTTGATCGTGGCAAGGTGGGCATTTTGGGTTGTGAAGTCAACTATAGAAAACACACAATTACTTCATATTAAATGCCACTATTTATTGGCTATAGCGTAGGTGTAGCCCTTGTGGCGATAGATATATTTTCGATTTTTTTCCCTTGAAAGGCAGTCATTACTAAGTGACTTCACGAAAATAATACACAGGGCCAGTAAAAAGGAACACAATCAGAGGGGCGCGGTGCCGTTTCCCTTAAGCTGCTTGGCTTAAGGGATGATGATGCAATTGAATTGGGTGGACTTCATCGGTTTAAACTCAGTCCACTGAAGTCCCAAATCTGAGGTGCACCAGGATGACCTGCCGAAGTTAACAGTCTCCTAGGCATTGTTTTGCTGACAGACCACAAAACAGTGGGTGCGGGGCTGCGCTACCTGGGCCTGGTGAATACTCAATTATTTATAACGAGTCTTCTGCCCCTAGAATCACGCTGCCCAAGCCAGTCAGACAAACAATAGGGTACACGGCTCGCCAAATTCAACAATGTCAGCCCCAACCCTGGCTCTACGGGCGCAGTATACCCAGGGAATTGTTGCTATAACCCAAGCCGCGCGGCAATAGTGACCAGCACCGACTGGCTCAGCGCTGTGTAGTCGTAGCCGCCTTCGAGGCCAAAGAGAATTTTGTCGGTTACACCTAGGCATTGCTGGGTGAAAGCCCCATAGTCTTGGGGGGCTAGATTGACGCTGGCCAACGGGTCGGCGGCATTGGCGTCGTACCCGGCGCTAATGATTAGTAAGTCAGGGTTGAATGCCTTGAGAAAGGGAATCACCTGTTGATCAAAGGCCTTGACGTAGTCGGTGCTGGCGCTGCCGGGGGCCATGGGCAGATTGAGCACATTGTGGTGCAGGCCAGTTTCGCTGCTGTGGCCGGTGCCGGGGTAGGCGGGCATCTGGTGGATCGAGCAGTAGGCGATCGCAGCATTGCCCTCCACCAGGGCTTGGGTACCGTTGCCGTGGTGGACATCCCAGTCGAGAATGGCCACGCGGTGAACGGCGGGGTTGGCTAGGGCGTAGTGGGCGGCGATGGCCGCATTGGCAAATAGACAAAAGCCCATGCCGCGATCGCGCACCGCGTGGTGCCCGGGGGGGCGCGCCAGCACAAAGGCCGAATGCCCGGTTTCTAGCACATAGTCGACGCCGTCGAGCCAGGCGCTCACCGCCAGCTGCGCCACGGCGTAGCTGCGCTCAGACACCACCGTATCGCCATCAATGTGGCCGCCGCCGCTGTGGGCGATCTCCTGCAGGGCGGTGACGTAGCGGGGGTTGTGGAGTTGGGCGATCAGGTGGTTGACATCTGTTCGCTGATTTACTGGGGTAGGCTCGCGCCAGTCGAGATGATCGGCCCAGGGCACCTGCTCTAAAGCTGCCACAACGGCCTTGAGTCGGCCCGCGTTTTCGGGATGAAAACTCCCTGTATCGTGGCTTAAAAAGTCTGGCGAATAGATGACAGCAAAATCGGCCAGGGTAAAGGCGTGGTGCACGGCGAACTCAGGGGGGTGAACGATGGCAGATTAGGGGTTGAATCGGTGGGGCGAAACGTCGGCACACCAGGGATCTCAAGCCCCTGGCTATACCATAGCGCCCAATCATTTGAAAGGGGAAAATCGTGCTAAAATATAGATCACATGAGTCGTAAAAAAACCTACTGATAAAGCGCTATTCAGCACCGCTCGGTGCGGAGGTCTGATTAGCGCTTTGTTGTTCGCAAATTCGGAGTTTTTGAGCCTATGGCTACCCCAGAAGAGCGCATCGTCCCTACCGATCTGCGCGTTGAAATGCAAAGCTCTTACCTGGAATACGCCATGAGCGTAATCGTGGGTCGAGCGCTGCCAGACGCCAGGGACGGGCTCAAGCCAGTGCATCGTCGCATTCTCTACGCCATGCACGAGCTGGGTTTAGCCGCCGATCGCCCCTTTCGTAAGTGCGCCAGGGTAGTCGGCGAAGTGCTGGGTAAATACCACCCCCACGGCGACACGGCGGTGTACGACGCCCTGGTGCGCATGGCCCAAGACTTCTCCATGCGGGTGCCGCTGATCAACGGCCACGGCAACTTTGGCTCCATCGACAACGACCCCCCAGCGGCGATGCGATACACCGAGTGTCGGCTGCAATCGCTAACCAGCGACTCGCTGCTCCAAGACATCGAGTCAGAAACGGTCGATTTTGCCGACAACTTTGACGGCTCCCAGCAAGAGCCGGTGGTGATGCCCTCACGGCTGCCCCAGCTGTTGCTCAATGGCTCCTCCGGCATTGCCGTGGGTATGGCCACCAACATTCCGCCCCACAACCCCGGCGAACTGATCGACGGCGTGATCGCCCTGATCAACAACCCCGAGATCTCCACCGCCGAGCTGATGGAGATCATCCCCGGCCCCGACTTCCCCACCGGGGGGCAGATCTTGGGCCGCAGCGGCATTCGCGATGCCTATATGACCGGGCGCGGCTCGGTGACCATGCGCGGCGTGGCCAGCATGGAAACTATCGAGCACCGGGGTCGGCCTGACCGCGAAGCCATCATCATCACCGAGCTGCCCTACCAGACCAACAAGGCAGGCATGATCGAGCGGATTGCCGAGATGGTGAATGAGCGTCGCCTGGAAGGGATTTCCGATATTCGCGACGAGAGCGATCGCGACGGCATGCGCATCGTCATCGAGCTGAAGCGCGACGCCTACCCCCGCGTGGTGCTCAACAACCTCTACAAGCAGACGCCCCTGCAAAACAACTTCGGCGTCAACATGCTGGCCCTGGTCAACGGCGAGCCTCAGCTGCTCGGCCTCAAGCGCATGCTGGAGGTGTTCCTGGAGTTTCGCGAAGAAACCATCATTCGTCGCACCCGCTACGAGCTGCGCCGGGCCCAAGAGAAAGACCACATTCTCCAGGGCTACCTGATTGCCCTGACCAACCTAGACGCCATCATTGCCCTGATTCGTGGCGCGGCTGACACCCCTGCGGCCAAGCAAGAGCTGATGGACACCTACAGCCTCTCTGACTTGCAGGCCGACGCCATTCTGCAAATGCAGCTGCGCCGCCTCACCGCCCTAGAGGCCGACAAAATTCAGCAGGAGCACGAAGAGCTGGTCGCCAAGATCACCGACCTCGAAGACATTTTGGCCCGGCGCGAGCGCATTCTCGAAATCATTACCGCCGAGCTGGGCGAGCTCAAGGCCAAGCACGACAGCCCCCGCCGCACCGTGATCGAAATGGATGACGGCGAACTCACCGACATCTCGCTGATCGCCAACGAGCAGGTGGTGATTTTGGTCACCGACCAGGGCTATATCAAGCGCATGCCCGTGGCCACCTTTGAGGCCCAAAGCCGCGCCACCCGGGGCAAGGCCGGGGCCAAGATAAAAGAAGACGACGCGGTGCAGCACTTCATCACCTGCTACACCCACGACTACCTGCTGTTCTTTAGCGATCGCGGCGTCACCTACGCCCTGCGGGCCTACCAAATTGCCGAGGGCTCCCGCGCCGCGCGGGGCATGCCGATCGTGCAAATGCTGCCCATCCCCAAGGAAGAGGCGATCACCTCGGTGCTGGCGGTGCGCGAGTTTACCGACGAAGACTACCTGGTGATGCTCACCCAGGGCGGCTTTGTGAAGAAAACGGCGCTGTCGGCCTTCAGCAACATTCGCACCAATGGGCTGATCGCCATCTCCCTCGAGGAGGGCGACCACCTCAAGTGGGTGCGCCTAGCCCGCAACACCGACAGCATTTTGATCGGCTCGCGGCGGGGCATGACCATTCACTTTAAAGCCACCGACGACCAACTGCGGCCCCTGGGTCGCCCCACTCGCGGTGTGCGAGCCATGTCGCTGCGCGACGGCGACGAGCTGATCAGCATGGATATTTTGCCCAGCCAGGTGGTGGAAG
This sequence comes from Leptolyngbya sp. DLM2.Bin27, assembly GCA_007694115.1. Classification (GTDB taxonomy): domain Bacteria; phylum Cyanobacteriota; class Cyanobacteriia; order Phormidesmidales; family Phormidesmidaceae; genus Nodosilinea. The sequence continues at coordinate 32,734 of RECJ01000158.1, forward strand.
CGGTGGTGCAGGCCGCCGAGGCAGGCAGCGACAGTGATGACGAAGAAACTACCGGCAACGAGGGCGGCCCCTGGATTCTGGTGATCACCGCTTCGGGTCTGGGCAAGCGGGTGCCGGTGGCCAAGTTCCGCCTGCAAAACCGGGCTGGTATGGGCCTGATGGCGATCAAGTTTCGCAAGCGCGACGATGCCCTGGCGGCGCTGCTAGTCGTCAACGACGGCGATGAGCTAATGCTGATTACCAATCGGGGCATCATCATTCGTCAGCGGGTGGGGGATATTTCGATTCAGTCGCGCCCGGCGACTGGGGTGCGCTTGCAGCGGCTGGATGGGGAAGATGCGATCGCAGCGGTGGCCGTGGTGCCCCCCGCCCTGCAAATCGAAGGGCTTGACGATGCTGAGGACGCTACCGTTGAGACAACTGAGGCGACTGTCGAGGCGATTGTCGAAGCCATTACCGAACCAGCGGCTGAGGCCTCAGCCGAAGCAGAGTAAACTCCCTTGCCCCCGCAGCAGCGCTGCGGGGGCCGGGTTGCATGACAGCCTGACCACCCTGGCCCTTTTGCGATCGCGCTGAGGCAGGCCGTATTCTAGAGCCTGCCGACGGGCAATACATTGGGCTTACGGTAACGATTCCATGACCCCAAATAGCGTTGTCACCAGCGGCATACCTTAACCATGACGGTCATAAACCTGGTTAAAATCCCTGTTCACGCCATCGATTTGTCGCCTGGCAGCCACCTGCTTATTAGCGGTGTCACCTGGGAACAGTACGAGGCGCTGCTGGAAGATTTGGGGGAAGACCGCCATATGCCGCGCATCAACTACTGCAATGGCACGCTAGAACTCATGGCCCCGCTACCCGCCCACGAACGCCCCCACCGCATCATCGCGTACATCGTGACCGCTATTTTGGATGCCCAGGGGCGAGACTGGGAAGACTTTGGCGCAACCACGTTTAAGCAACCGAAAAGGGCCGGGCTAGAACCCGACACCTGTTTCTATATTCAAAATGCAGAACGGGCAAGGGATCTGATGCGGATAGATATGACCTCAGACCCACCCCCAGATTTGGCGATTGAGGCAGATGTGACCTCTAAAACTACGCTCGATGCCTACGCCATTCTAGAGGTCCCTGAAGTTTGGATCTACGACAACGGCAAACTCACCATTTATCTCCTCGATCACGGTGACTACCAGCCTTCTACCGAGAGTGGGGTTTTGCCAAATTTCTCGATTACCGAGCTGATCCCTAGACTAGTGGCCCAGGCCTTTGCCACGGGCACCAGCACAATGCTGCGTAACCTCAGACAGCAGCTGCAAGCGGGCGAGTTAACGTTGTAACGGCTTCGGACTCGTGGGGGCGATCGCCAGTGGTAAGAATATTGACTAGACTATCCACTTACTCCTGATCACCGCAGCGGTGACCAAAAATAATGGGATACAAGCCCCGCCCTTCTAGGGCGGCTTTTCTTGCCC
>RECJ01000308.1 GCA_007694115.1 Leptolyngbya sp. DLM2.Bin27
GCCTCAACATCCCGCAGCTCACCAGCGAGCGACGCAAGGAGTTTGTCAAAACCGCCGGTAAAGTGGCTGAAGAGGGCCGGGTCTCAATTCGCAACCAGCGGCGCAACGGCATCGACGCCGTCAAAAAACTAGAGAAAGCCAGCGATATCTCCGAAGACGAGTCGCGCGATGCCCAGGATGAAATTCAGAAGCTCACCGACAAGTACATCGCCAAGCTCGATGAAGCCCTAGCAGTGAAAGAGAAAGACATCTTGAAAGTCTAGGGGTCGCTGGGCGCAGGTATGAATTCAAGCATCAATCTGCCTCGCAGGGGCGCACCGCTGTGCGCCCACAACCAGGCTCATAGGGCTAGTCATAGCCCTTGTCTGCCTAGTTTAGAGCCATTGCTAGGGTCGAGAGTCTCCGCCTCGGTTGACGCTCCCCCATTGCCCTGTTACCTTACAAATACAACTTTAATTCCCTTCACAGTTATGAGCACGCCCGCAGGCCGATTTTATTTTTGGTGGCAGCCCCCGGTTCACAGGTCGTGAGCGCGTTGTGTGCTGCCAACCTTGTGAACCGTGGAGCTTACCCTCTGCGGTTTTTGTTTTTTGGGTTTTGTTGGCTCTGAGTTCTTTTTTTGTGAAATTCACCATGGCCTTCACCGCTGCTTTTTGGCTTTACGGGTTCTTTTACGCCGCCGGGTCAGGCTGGGGATAGGTTCGCCTACGCCCTTTACCTGACCCGGAGCCAGCGCTCCGGGTTTTTTGTTGCTATTGCCTGTTCCAGTCCCTAATTCCCGTTCTTTACCGACCGGCTCAAACTATGAAAGACGCGACCTTGACCCGCAAATCTAGCCCTGACCACCGCTCGGTGATTGCCCTCACCGACACCGTTGCCGTCGGCGGCGACACCCTGCTGATTGTGGGCGGCCCCTGCGCCGTCGAAAGCGCCGACCAGATGGCCCAGGTGGCCCACCACCTGGCCCCCACTCCGGTGCAGGCCCTGCGCGGTGGGGTGTTCAAGCCCCGCACCTCACCCTACGCCTTTCAGGGCATGGGCGACGCCGGGCTCCGCATTCTAGATGATATTCGCCGTCGCTTTCAGATGCCGGTGATTTCTGAGGTCATGGCCATCGACCAGATCCCCGCCATGGTGGCCCAGGTCGACGTGCTCCAGGTGGGCAGCCGCAACATGCAGAACTTTGACCTGCTCAAGGCCCTGGGTAGCACCGACAAGGCGGTGCTGCTGAAGCGGGGGCTGGCGGCCACCCTAGAAGAGTTTGTCATGGCGGCGGAGTACATTCTCAGCCACGGCAATCCCAACGTCATTCTCTGTGAGCGGGGCATTCGCAGCTTTGACCCCTACACCCGCAATGTGCTGGATCTCGGGGCGGTGGTTGCGCTCAAGCAAATTACCCACCTGCCGGTGATGGTAGACCCCAGCCACGCGGCGGGCAAGCGCGAGCTGGTGCCAGCCCTGGCGCGAGCTGCGATCGCAGCCGGCGCAGACGGGGTGATTGTGGAGTGCCACCCGGTGCCCGATGAGTCGGTGTCAGATGCCCGCCAGGCCCTTACCCTAGAAGACATGGTCACCCTGGCCCGCAGCCTAGACCCCATTGCAGCGGCCCTGGGGCGGCAATTGGCTGAGGGAGCGGCAATCACCCCCGATCGCCCTCTAGCGGCCACTTTAGCCGCCGTTTAGGCTGGGCGATCGGCAGGCGCTACGGGGTCATTCGCCTAGAGCGCTGTCATTACGCTTCATAGTTTGTTACAACAATAGAGGAATTAGCTTGGTACTAACCTCTATGTTCGGTGGCTTTACCGGGTTTCAGTCCAAAGGGTCCAATGACTTTGGTGAAAGGATGATCAACTCTGTGGCTACCCAGTCGCTACGGCACCTGTTTAGCCGTAGCGATGCTGTGGAGGTAGCCGTACGCTGCTCTCCTTCCAGCAAGCTTCTCCAGGGCACGATTGACAGTTTTCGTATGGAAGGGCGCGGCCTCGTCATTCGCAAAGAGTTTGAGGCAGCCGAGATGATGTTTGAGACCGACACGGTCTCGATTGATGTAGGCTCGGCCATCAGCGGCAAGATTCGCCTGCGCCAGCCCACCCAGGCTGTAGCCCAGGTGGTGCTCAATGAAGACGCCATCAATCGCGCCTTTGAGGCCGAACTGGTGCGCCAGCACCTAGAGGGGGTGACCGACGACGCCGTCACCACCCTATCGGGGGGCGACCCGGTGACCTTTCGCGATGTCGCCATTACCCTACTGCCCGACCAGCAGGTGAAAATTACGGCGTTGACCGATCTGCCCAACCGCAAAGATGTGCAGATTCAAATGACGGCCCAGGTGACGGTAGAAAAGCGGCGGCGGATTATCTTTGCCGATGCTGAGTTTTTGCCTGAGGGCATCCCTGAGTCGATGCTGCCGCTCTCGTCGACCCTGACTCGCGGGTTTGCCGAGGTGCTCAACCGCATGGTTGATCTAGAGCGCTTTAACCTCGACGGGGTGATGCTGCGGGTCAACCGCTTAGAAACCAAGGGCAACCAGCTGGTGTTTAGCGGCTACGCCCAGATTGAGCACTTTCCGGGGACAGTGTAGGGGTATACGGTTCAAGGTTCAAGGTTTAAGGTGCAGGGTTTAAGGGGCGACCTTATACCCTGCACCTTGCACCGTAAACCGTGCCAGGCCACTATCATGGTTGGGTTCTCTAGGGCATCGACGCTATGGGTAACTGGTTTGCGGCGGGGGGCATTGTCATGGTGCCGCTGCTGGTCTGTTCGCTGCTGACCCTGGCGCTGGCGGTGGAGCGCTGCTGGTTTTGGCTGCAGCTGGGTCGTCAGCAGCCGGGGCTGGTGCCCCAGGTGTTGAGTACCGTCAGCCAAAACCCCCAGCGGGCGATCGCCAAGCTCAAGCAGCATCAGCAGCTGCCCATTGCCCGCATTTTTCTGGCTGCCCTCACCCTGGGCGACGCCACCCCCGAAGAGTTTCGCCTGGCCCTAGAGAGCGCCGCCCAGGCCGAGATCACCACCCTGAAGCGATTTCAAACCGGGTTTGAGACCATCGTGGGCATTGCGCCCCTGCTGGGGCTGCTGGGCACGGTGCTGGGGCTGATGCAGGTGTTTGCCACCCTGCGCCTGGGCGAAACCAGCGGGGATGCCGCCAGCGGGGTCACCACGGGGGTGGGCGAAGCGTTGACCTCCACGGCGGCGGGGCTGGTGGTCGCCCTGGTGGCGCTGCTGTTTGCCAATCTGTTCCAGGGGCTCTACCGCCGCCAGCGGGCATTTATTCAAGAAGCAGGGGGCAAGCTTGAGATCTTGCACCGCCGCGCCCAGCGCCAGGGCCAGGTGAGCACCACGGTCTACCTGCCGGGGAGTCAGCCATGAGCCACGGCGCGACGGTGATGGTAGCGGGGGCGGGGGCCGCCGGGCTGTTTGGGGCGATCGCCTGCGCCGAGGCCAGCCCTGGGGCCACCATCCATATTTTTGAGGCCGGGCGCGAAGCCCTGGCCAAGGTGAGAATCTCGGGGGGCGGGCGCTGCAATGTCACCCACGCCTGCTTTGACCCGGCGGTGCTGGTGGGCCACTATCCGCGCGGCGATCGTGCCCTGCGCGGCCCCTTTAGCCGGTTTCAGCCCCGCGATACGGTGCAGTGGTTTGAGCAGCGGGGGGTGGCGCTTAAAACCGAGGCTGATGGCCGCATGTTCCCCACCACCGATGACTCGGGCACCATCGTTGACTGCCTGCTGGGGGAGGCGCGGCGGCTGGGCATCAAGATTTACACAGGCTGTGCGATCGCCCAGGTCAGGCCCACAGCCAATGGCTTTGATCTGACCACCCGCGCCGGGGACGAGTGGCACTGCCAGAAGCTGCTCTTGGCCACCGGCAGCAGCCCCGGCGGCTATCGGCTGGCCCTCAGCCTAGGCCACGATCTGGTGCCGCCAGTGCCCTCGCTATTTACCTTCAATATCCCCGACCCGGCCCTGCGGGAGCTGGCTGGGGTCTCGGTCGAGACGGTGCAGCTCAGTTTGGCCCTAGAGGATGGCCCCGCCCTCACCCAGAGCGGCCCGCTGCTGGTCACCCACTGGGGTATGAGCGGACCGGCGGTGCTCAAACTTTCGGCCTACGGGGCGGTGGGGCTGCACAAACAGCGCTACCGAGCGACGCTGCGGGTGAACTGGCTGCCCGCCCTCAAGCCAGACCAGGTGCGCCAAAAGCTGCTGAGCCTCAAGCCAGACCAGGGCAAACGCCAGGTGGCAGCGTTTTCGCCGTTTCCGGCGCTGTCGCGGCGGCTGTGGCAGTACCTGGTGCAGCACCGGGTCAGCCTACGCACCGACCTCAACTGGGCCGACCTGTCTAAGGCGCAGCTGCAAGGGCTGGTCACAGAGCTGACTCGGGGCGAGTACGCCGTGGCGGGCAAAGGGGTGTTTAAAGACGAGTTTGTCACCTGCGGCGGCATTCCCCTACCCGAGGTCAACTTCAAAACCCTAGAGAGCCGCTGCCGCCCAGGGCTATACCTGGCGGGGGAGCTGCTCAATATCGACGGGGTGACGGGCGGGTTTAACTTTCAAAGTGCCTGGACCACGGGCTGGCTGGCGGGGCATGCGATCGCAGATTCCTTGATAGGCTAAGCCGACTGCGGTACACCCAATCAACCGACCCGCTCTACCCAGGGCTAGCCAAGTTGCGAAACCGGGTAAACTGCGGCTCAAACAGCAGCTTGATGGTGCCGGTGGGGCCATTGCGGTGCTTGGTGATGATGATCTCAGCGATGCCGCGATCGGGGGTGTCGGGGTCGTAATATTCTTCGCGGTAGAGCATCATGATCAAGTCGGCGTCCTGCTCGATGGCACCCGAGTTATGGGAAACGATACCGTCTGCTAACCAAGACGCAGGCCCCGGCACAGTCAGGTCGTACACAGGTGCTTCCCCGGCAGGCTCAATGGAAAGTACCTCGTCCCAGAAGATGTCTGCGGCGGCAATCTCCTTGAGTGATTCATTGTTCAGAATCTCTGCGTAGCTCAGCAGTGTCTGTCTTGAGGGAGCAAACTTAAAGTGGGAAGTCCCACCGTAGGATGTACCTCGCAGAGCTGCCATTTGGCGCTGACTAATGCCTTGGGCTTGCATATCAGCTTTGACCCGCGTAAAAACTTCTTTGGGCAATGTGTCTCGATTGGGATTTGAGATTAAGCCCTCAAGTTTGAGCTTTAGTATCGCTGCGGGTTCTACCCTAGGGCCAAAGGCCCCGACTTGGTTTAGAAATTTCAGCTGATTGACGCTGCCTTGGACGTTGACGGTAAAGCATTGACTAGGCCGCCAAAACACTGAGGTCCAGATACCTAACCTTAGTAGTAAGGCCGCAACATCACGGGCTAAACCTTCACTGATGGTGGAGAAAAAGACGGCATCTCCGCCTCTGCCCTCGCGCACTGAGATACAGCCGTCTGTAGCCCATAAATGTTGCAAGAGCAAACTGATTTGTTGATTCGAAAGCTGAAATATCTCGGCAGGAATGCGTTTCTCTTTGGATGACTGGTTAAAGATGCCGAGTTGCCGAAACCAAAGGTTAACCCCAGCCGGGTGCCAGCGATTGCCGTTGCCAGAAATCAACAGCTGGTGCCATTGGCCTCTGCCTTTGTAGCGTTTCACCTCACAGCTAAATTCCTGTTCGGCGGCTAATGTGACGATTTGGCTATTTTCTTCTGAGGCAGTCGTGTATCGAAGAGGTTGCCCTTTTAGGTAGCTGCCATCGCCAATGAGTTGCCCTAGCAGGGCCAATCTCAACTCAGGCCAGGTTTCAGCAACATTAGGCTCGGGCAAATGTCGGGCCACAGCGATCCGACTACCCTGATTCAACTGCTTTAAGCATTGCCAGCCATCAAGGGTATATAGTCGATGCTGCTCAGTTGCACAAATTTTGTGCCCGCTGGCTGTGGTCAAGGTGTAAACCGGGCGAGTGCCAACCTGCCACACCAGATCGGCCCTGGCCTGAGTCAACTTACCCTTGGCATCTAAGCTAATTACCTCGGGCGTACTGCCCACCAAATCTTGAATGGGTACCCGCCGTCCGTCGGCGAGGACGACTAGAGTGTCGCCCGTTACACACTCCCGCAAATCGCTCATCATCGGGCGTTTGTTGGTGCGCGATTCGACCCCTCGGCTGAGCTGCGACAGGGCGATGATCGGCACGTTCAGCTCGCGGGCTAGACCCTTGAGCGATCGCGTCATTTTCGACAGTTCCTGCACCCGGTTGTCGCCGCCGCCCTCCATTAATTGCAGGTAGTCGATCAAAATCAGCCCCAGGGCACCGCCCTGCTCGGCCTGCAGGCGGCGACAGCGGGAGCGAATCTCAGTCACCGAAATGCTGGGCGTATCGTCAATAAAGATCGGCATCTGCGACAGCACGCTGATGGCGTGGCCTAGCTTTTCCCACTCGTTTTGGGCAATGCGGCCAGTACGCAGGCGGCTGCTCTCCATCTCGACTTCGCTAGAGAGCAGGCGGTAGACCAGCTGCACTTTAGACATTTCCAGGCTGTAGATCGCCACAGGCAGTTTTTGGAGCGCCGCAATGTTGCGGGCAATGTTCAACACAAAGCTGGTGTTGTGGACGCAGATGTCGTTGGCGACAAAGTTGTGGGTGTCGGGGATGGTGAGGTCGTAGACCGGCTTGAGCCCCTGGGGCTCGATCGCCACGATTTCGTCCCAGTAGACCTCGCTGGTGGCGATGTGCTGAAGCTCTGGGTGCTCTAGGGCGGTGGCCAGGGCAAAGAGACGGTCGCGCGTCGGTGCCCGTTTGCCAGCGTGACTATTGCTGGTGCTCTGGAACCCGGCGCGGGTGGCCAAAGATACCCAAGACTCGTCCCCTTTGGCGGCACGGAGGGTGTCCCAAATTTCGACGGGAATCAGATCGTGGTTGGTCTGGTAACGGCGGTTAGCCAGGGCAGCTTCAACCTTGGCCAGGGCGGCTGCTTTGCCGAAGATGCCGATTTCGCTGAGGAAAGTTTTGATCGAGGGGGCATCGGTGATGTCGATTTGCCAGGCGGGGCGACGGCCACCCTGATACTTCACCGATCGCGCTTTGAGCTGGGCTAAGATGCCAAACCGCAGCAGCAGATGCTGCACCTGGCGGGCCAGGGTTTCGCTGACGCTGGCAAAGCCGACCTGTGCCTGGCCAGAGGCGAGGACGGTGGCCCAGCCATCGGTGGCAAACAGGCGGTTGAGAAAGAGGGCGAGGTGCGATCGCTCCAACTGAAACACCACTGATGGAACCGTTTTCTGATGGGCCGATTTGCCCCAAATTCCCAGGTCTTGCAGCCACAGCATCCAGTCCTCACTATCGGAGGTGACGTAGAACGTGGGTGTGCGGGTGCCCTGGGAGGTGTCCTCGCGCACCTTTACCCCTGGGAACAGGAGGGCAGCGGCGGTAAAATCGGCCTGAATGGCCGGGTTTTCGTTGGTGAATTGGGGAGAGGTGCCCGTCAGGCAGCCATCGCCAATCAGGTAGGCCAGCAGCTTGACCTGATGCTCAGGCAGGGTTTCAGTGCCAAACACCGACAGCGCTCTGGGCACGGCAATTTTTTGACCCACCGCCAGCTCCGCCAGGGGTCGCCAGCCCTGAATGGTCAGGTAGGGATGGCTCAGGGTAGTCTTGATTTCTCGCCCCGATCGCGTTTTCACTCGAAACACAGGCTTGAGGCCGTCATCGACGTAGGCACTGGGCTGAGTGAGCCTAAAGCGCCAGTCATTCCCCAGAGTCAGCAGGGAGGCGGATTTCTCCTGGTAGATCTCGCCGATGGTCTTCAGGCTGCCGTCGGCCACCACAATCTGGGCATCGGCACTTAGGCATTTCCCCATTGACGGCCTCGCAGCGGCAATAATCAGGTCAGATCGCTGAAAACCCTGGGTCATGGCGTCGAGATCGTAGAAGCCGCAGGGAATGCCTGGCAGCACCACCCCGAGCGATCGCTGCTCGATCTCAGAAAACGTCTCGATCAAAATATCTGAAGTCGCCGTCAGCCCCCCCTGGGGGCGCGACTGGGTAATGCCAAACAGCCGCTGCTCCGACTGATCCATCACGTTCTCGATGGGCTGGGTGGTGTCGTAGCCCAGCTGCGAGATCTCGCCCCCGGTCTGAATCAGCAGTCGCCGGGTGTATTTATCCATCACCAGGGTGGCGTACTGGTCGATGTTGGCAGCGCTCACCGTGCGGTCCACCAGCTGAGCCAGCCGGGTTTGGCCCCCCACCTGCTCCAGCTTGCCGTTGTCTTTGAGCCATACCGCCAGGGTCATCAGGTCGGCGGGCTGCCCCTTGGCATGCAGAGCCAGCGCTCCTTTGTAGAGATCGCGGTGGGCACCAATATAAAACGCATCGGGGGTGAGAATTTCCATCACCCGGCCAATGGCCTCGGGGTCAAGCAAAATACCGCCCAGAATGGCCTCTTCAGCCTCGATATTCTGGGGCGGCAGGCGATCGCTGACCGCATCAAACTTGAGATTTTGAACCATGACGCTCAGGGACGCTGCGGGGGGAAGTAGCTCTTATTGTGCGCTACTTATTGTGCGCTACTTATTGTGCTCTAAACAGGCCCCCCTGTCGCCCTAGCCAAATTTGCCGCTGACGTAGTCGAGGGTGCGCTGGTCTTGGGGGTTGGAGAAAATCTTCTCGGTCTCATCGACCTCCACCAGGTAGCCCACCCGCTTGCCCTTATCGCCCACCGCCTCGGCGTTGAAAAAGGCGGTGTAGTCGGCCACCCGCGAGGCCTGCTGCATGTTGTGGGTGACGATGATGATGGTGAACTCCTGCCTGAGTTCATTCATCAGCTCTTCGATCCGCAGGGTCGAAATTGGATCGAGGGCTGAGCAGGGCTCGTCCATCAGCAGCACGTCGGGGTTGACGGCGATCG
>RECJ01000284.1 GCA_007694115.1 Leptolyngbya sp. DLM2.Bin27
CTGCAACCCCTTGGCCAGGTAAAGCCCGGCTCCCTCTGGCTGCATCTCGATGCGCTCTAGCTGCCCAAACAGAGACCGACCTCGAAAGCTGAAGTCTGAAATGGCTCCCAGAATCTGAGCCTTCAGCTCCTTGCGGTCTTGCCAATATTCTTCCAACGGCAGCAGCAGACCCAGTTGAGCGGTGAACTCACAACCCGAGCTGTCGGAGTCCTGGGCGGCCAGAGTTTTCTCAGCGATGACGCCCAGGGTAGCCAGAATTTTGTAGACGGCGCGATCGCGCTTGGGCAGAGCCAGACCCGAGTCACCTTTTTGGGCGATCGCTAACGCCCCAATGGCATAGGCACTATTGCCCACCATCACATAGGCACTGTCCTCCGGTTCTTGGCTAGTCAGCCCGCCGAGCATCAGCCGGTCAAGCCGAGCGGGGTTCAACCGAGCCACCTGGGGGTCGAGGTGTAGCAGGTAGGGTTGGCCCTGCCAGTAGAGGCACTTGGTGGCAGAGCTGCCCATGTCGATATAGGTCTGGATGATCTGGGTCATAGTTTGAATGCCAATGACAGCGTTTCATCAACATCTTGAAGATGCAAGAATGCCTTCAAGCTTGCTGATAGATATCTGTATTCTGAGTTGTCGATTTTATTCACGACTTAATAACGACTGAATTGTCATCTTCAGCAAAATCAATCATCGTTTTGATGACTAGTGATTTTCATTCACAACTTATTCACGACTTGATAACGACTTGTCTACCTAGAATCCAAGACAAGCCTGGAATTACCTAATCATTCACGACTTGATAACGACTTAATCACGACTTCTCCTTTTATAGGGTGCAGATTCCAATCAATAGATTGATGAATAAAAACAAACTTTGCGGCTTGATGGACTGAACAGAACTGACATTTTCTGTGGGCTAAAACAGAGAGTATTGCCCCTTATGTTCTCCCCAGAGAATGCCCTTACAGAAGCCTGATGGGCTGCCCTGGGGGCTACGCCACTCCACTGCGTTTCGTAGCTCCGCGTTTCACACACCACGCCCAGCCCTGGGCCAGGGGGTTGCTGAAACCCAGCAATATCAGGGGTTTCAGGCATGGGAGCCAATGGCCGGTCGTTTACGAATCACTGACGAATTCACGGAAAAGCTCATGGGTAAAGGATTTAGCGTCTCGCTGCCCCTCGAAGAGGCGGCGATCGTCGAGAAAGAGGCCAATCGGCTGGGCCTGCCCGCCGCCAGTATCATTCGCCTGATGATGCGCGATGGTCAGCAGCGTCGCGAACTGGAACAGCAGGTGGATGACCTGAAGGCCCGGATGGAGCTGCTGCAAGTGCAGTTTCAGGGGCTCCAGATTTTGCTAGAGACCATCGCCCTGGAGCAGGCCAATGCCCGAGGGCCGCAGGCGCTGGAAAATCGCAAGGCGCTGATTCAAGAAATCCGCAAGCGCCAGGGTTTGGTAGAGGGATAGGAGGTCAGCCATGCTCAGCCTGACGGTGATCAGCGCCAACCAGGGCGAAACCTACTACACCGCCGAGAACTACTACACCAATGAAGAGAACCAGGCCCACTCCGGTTGGTGGGGCCAGGGGGCCAAGAGCCTGGGGCTAGCGGGCCAGGTGCAGGGAGGCGACTTCAAGAATCTGCTCCATGGCTCCCATCCCCAGGGGCACCAAACCCTATCGGGTCGAAAGATTGACCCGGAGCGCCATCGGGCCGGGCTGGATTTGACTTTTAGTGCGCCCAAGAGCATCAGCCTGGCGGCTCTGGTTGGGGGGAATGACGCGATAGAGCTGGCCCATCGCACTGCTGTTACTCGTACCCTGACTATCATCGAGGAGCGCTATGCTCAAACGCGGGTGCGGACGCCGGAGGGGCGGCAGGCGGTTGGCACCGACAACCTGATCGTTGCCCAGTTTCACCACGACACCTCCCGCGAGAAGGATCCGCAGATGCACACCCATTGCGTGGTGATCAACGCCACGCAGCTGGCCAATGGCCGCTGGCAGTCACTCCACAACGACATCCTCTTCAAGCAGCAAAAGCTGTTGGGGATGATTTACCAAAACGAGCTGGCGGTGGAGGTGCAGCGCCTGGGTTACGGCATTGAGCCCAGGGCGAACGGTCAATTTGAACTCCGGAGGTATCGACCGGAAGACCTCCAGACCTTCTCTAAACGGCGGGAGCAAATTCTGGCGGCGGTGGAGGAGAACGCGACAGCCCAGGAGCGAGAGCTGGCAACCCTGATGACCCGTGCGCCCAAGGGGAAGGAAATTCCCAGAGAAGAGCTGCAAACCTACTGGCAGCAACAGGCCCAGGCGTTGAAGGTGGAACATCCTCAAGCCCAACTGATGGACTGGCAGAGCCAGCCGAAGCGGGCCACCCAAGCTGGGCTCACCCACTGCGCCGAGCGGGAGGCGGTGTTCCATCGCGAGCAGGTGGAGCGGTTTGCCCTGGAGAACCATTTGGGACAGCAGTGCTTTGACGAAGTACAGCAGACCTTGGATACCGATCCGGAGGTGATTCATACCCACGACAAGCGGCTGACCACTCAGACGGCGGTGCTGCGCGAGTTGGAGACGATTCGCACGGTGCTGGATGGCCGGGGGGAGGTTGGAGCCATTGCCTCTCCAGTTTTAGTGGCAGAGCATCTACGCGATCAGTGCCTGACCGAGGGGCAGGTGCAGGGCGTGATGTTGGCGGCCACAACCCGTGATCGCGTCATCGCCTGGCAGGGGGTAGCCGGGGCGGGAAAGAGCTATGCCCTGAATCAGTTTCGCCAGATTGCGGAGTCCCAGGGTTACACTGTCCGGGGCTTTGCCCCCAGTGCAGAGGCGGCGAAATCCTTGGGCGACTCGGCCCAGATTCAGCCGGTGGACACGGTGGCGGCGTTGCTGTGTGCTCAACCGGTGGAACCGAACCCGGCTCAGCCCGAGGTTTGGGTGGTAGACGAGGCGGGGCTCTTAAGTGCGAAGGATGCGCTGGCCCTGGTGACCAAGGCCCAGGCCCAGCAGGCCCGAGTGGTTTTGGTAGGAGATACCCGGCAGCTGTCAGCGGTGGAGGCGGGGAACCCGTTTAAGAGTTTGCAACAGGCGGGGATGGCGACGGCCTACCTCACTCAATCCTTGCGGCAGAAGAATCAGCAGATCAAAGCGGGGGTTGACTTGATTGCCGCCGGGGAAATTGCGGCGGGGGTGCAGCAGTTGAAGCCGTATATCCAGCAGGTGAGTAGTCAGGAGGTGAGGGCAGCAGCCATAGCTCGCGACTATCTCGCCCTGACCCCTGACGAGCGAAAGAAGACCTTGCTGTTGGCGGGCACCAACCAGGAACGGCTTGCGATTACCCAACTGGTACGAGAGGGCCTGAAGGCGGAAGGAACCCTGGGCCAGAGTTTGACGGTGAAGCGGCTGAAGGCGAGAGATTTGACGGAGACCCAGGCAGGCTATGTCCACCACTTTCAGCCGGGGAATGTGCTGATTCCCCAGGCCAGCTACAAGCGGCTGGGGTTGGAAAAGGGGCAGCGCTACGAGGTGCTGGCGACCGATAGCCATAGCAATGGGCTGACGCTGCGGGGGCCATCCGGGGCGGCGTTGCAGGTGGATCCAGCTCAGATCAGGCGGAAGTCAGTCTATGAGGTGGAGGAGATGGAGATTGCGGTAGGCGATCAGCTTCGGTGGACGCGCAATGACCATGCCCTGGGGCGACGCAATGGCCAGGAGTTTGAGGTGGTGGGCCTGGAGGATGGACAGGTACTAATTCGTTGGGGGCGGAGAGAGGCAGGTTGCTTCGAGAGTTCGGAGCTGGCGCATCTGGATTACGCGCTGGTCAGCACCACCTATTCGGCTCAGGGCAAGTCGGCGGAGCGGGTGATCGGGGCGCTGGATCGCCATATGGGGCGCGAGAGTTTTTATGTGGCGGTGAGCCGGGTTAAGCGGGATCTGCGGTTGTATGCCTCGGAAGATTTGGATCGGCTGATCGAGCGAGTGGAGCGGCCTAAGGCGAAGGAAAATCCCAGCGATACTAATGTGTTGATTCCCCAGAGAGAAAATTGGGTGTCAGGGAGACCATTGGTTAGCCAAAATGCCCAGGTAGAAATAATGACCTTATATCAGCAACTTGTAGGATCTACCAGGAATAGAGCTTATCCATCGACACCTGCATCGCAGCAGCCCGAACTGGAATAGTAGGTAGACAACTTGTAGAGAGACTACCCCCATCAGCACCAGCGGCAGCCCCTAGCCTGGGTCAAAATGGGCAACTCAAAGTGCCCAGCGCCGCTCCAGATTCGTCATCAGGTTCAACGCCAGCCTCCCCGCCAGCACCAGGGCAGCCTGGTCGAGGGCCGGGGCTGACGCGGCTTGACCCATGTATTACTGATAAAGCAGAATTTACACGGAAGTCAAATTAAAACGTGCTGTGCTTGAAGTAAAAATGTTTTGGGATTGTGTTAATCTCTAGGGAATTGATTTTGCAATGCCCTAGGGGCTGAATCGCAAGTGCCTAGCTATCAACGGTTGGGGCAGAGGTTTGGTTGAAACCCCAGAATTAGGAGAATAGTAATGTTGAACCAGCTGGATAGTATTGGAGCCGTGCCAGCGGTTGTCTCGGCCAGGCCGTTGCAGGGCCTTTCTCTAGAGCAGTTGCAGCGGTGGCCGCTGGCTGACGTTAGCTCCTGTGGGCGGCGTAGCTATCTGCCCGCCCGCCGCGATCGCATCTGGCTCCTCAAGGCTGGCGTAGTGCGCACCCTTACCTACCAAGAAGACGGCACTGGCATTGCCCTGGGGCTCTGGAGCGCGGGCGACATCGTCGGCCAGTCGCTCTCCGACGCCGACCCCTACCTAATCGAAGCGGTCACAGAGGTAGAAGCGGTTTCCATCTCTCTGGCTGACTGGCAGCCCCCGGTGGAGGTGATCACCAGCTACCTCAAGCACACCGAAGCTCTCATGGTGGTACGCACCCACCGCCGAGCCGAAGCCGCTCTTCTAGGTCTATTGCAGTGGCTCGCCAACCGGTTTGGGCTCCAGATTGATCGCGGCTGCCTGATCGACCTCAAGATCACCCACCAAGATCTAGCCGACTTTAGCGGCCTCAGCCGAGTCACCGTAACTCGCCTACTGCGCCAGTTTGAAGACCAGGGGTTGATCTATCGGCGATCGCGCCAGCTGATCTTGGCCGAGTCGAGCGACCATTGGCACTACGAGATTTAAGGAGTGGAGGAGTAGGGGGTGATGAGTAACGGATAAAAGACTCGGGTTAAGCAACCAAACTCATCCACTCCTCACCCCCCACCCCTCTACTTTTCACCCCGCTTCTCCTTTAGCCCCAACTGCACTACCAGCGTCACCACTGCAATCAACGACAGCAGCAGGGATGCCCCAAAGGCGGCAACGGTGTCGTAGTCTCCATAGGCTCTCTGAACGTGCAGCGTAAGAGTATTGGTCTGCCGAATCACTCGGCCCGAGACCACTGAGATCGCGCCAAACTCGCCGATTGCCCGAGCGGTACACAAAATTACGCCATACATTACCGCCCAGCGAATGCTAGGTAGAGTGACGCGCCAAAAGGTTTGCCAGGGGTTAGCTCCCAGGGTGTAGGCGGCTTCCTCGACATCGTGGCCGTGCTCTTGCAAGGCGGGCAATACCTCCCGCACCACAAAGGGAAAAGTAATAAACAGAGTGACCAGCACCATGCTGGGCCAGGCAAAGACAATTCTGACTCCCTGACTGCGAAAAAAGGGACCGAGCAGGCCAATGGTGGGGCTGTAGGTAAGCATCACCAGCATGCCGACCACCACCGGAGAAATGGCAATCGGGAGGTCAATCAGCCCCAAAATCAGCAGGCGGCCCCGAAATCGATAGCGGGCCAGCAGCCAGGCGGTCAGTACCCCAAACACCGTATTTAGCGGCACCACCCAGAGGGTGATCAACAGCGTCATCCAGATGGCGTGGCGGGCTTCGGTGGTGGAGATGCCCTGGGCAAAAGCACCCCAGCCCGAGGCAAAGGCCTGAACCAAAATATTGACCAGCGGAAACACCACCAGCAACGCCAAAAAGCTCAGCCCCAGAGCAATCAGCAGCCATTTGCCGTAGGGCGAGGGCTCGCGGGGGCCGGTTGGGGCAGACAGCCGCCCGGCTGAGTCGGGATGCAGCGGGGGTGGATTGCTGTCGCTGCTCTCCTCAATGGCTCGAATCTTGCGATCAATCGTCATAGCGCTGACTCCAGATCTGCAACATATTGATCAGCAGCAAAATCGCCAGCGACACCAGCATCATTAAGAATGACACCGCCGCCGCGCCGCCGTAGTCGTACTCCTCCAGCCGCTGGTAGATATAGACCGGGGCGGTCAGGGTCGAAAACGGAATGTTGCCCGATAGCAGCACCACCGCGCCATACTCCCCTACCGATCGCGAAAAGGCCAGCACAAACCCCGTCAGCAGCGCCGGAATAAGCAATGGCAAAATCACCCGCCAGAAGGTCTGGCGCGGGGTTGCCCCCAGGGTGATGGCCGCCTCTTCAATCTCTGGCCCCAGGGCCATCAGCACCGGCTGAATCGCCCGCACCACAAAGGGCAGGGTGACAAACACCATGGCCAAAATCACCCCAAACTGCGAGTAGGCCAGCTGCACCGGGGCAATGCCAAACCAGCCAAACACTTGAGCCAGGGGGGTGCCGGGGTCAAAGAACCGCCCAATGGGGCCGCCAGGGGCGTACAAAAACGCCAGCGTCACCCCCGCCACCGCGTTGGGCATGGCAAAGGGCAGATCGACAATGGCGTTGGCCACCTCCCGCCCCGGAAACTCGTAGCGCACCAAAATCCAGGCCAGCACCAGCCCCGCCACGGTGTTGATGCTGGCCGCCAGCCCGGCGCTAAAAAACGTCAGCTGGTAGGCGGCCAGGGCGGCGGGGGTGGTTACCATGCGCCAAAAGTCTGCCGGGGCAAGGGTGGTGACGCGAAACAGCAGCGCCGCAATTGGCAGCAGCACCAGCCCGCCCCCGTAGGCCAACGCTAGACCCACGGGCAACAGACGACTGGTGCCCAACACAGATGCTTTTGAACCGGCCATTACCGCTGCACTTTAGCCTGGGACTGCTCAAACAACGCCCCATCGGCAAACAGCAGGCTGTTGATTTCTTTCCAGCCGCCAAAGTCTGCCGGGGTGTAGAAGGTATCTACGGCCCCGTATTGGCTAGCATGGGCTGCTAGAACCGCCTCGTCGATGGGGCGATAGCCCGCTTTGGCATAGATCTCCTGGGCCACAGGGGTAAACAGAAACTCGGCAAAGGCCTCGGCCACCTCGCGAGTACCCCGCGCATCCACCACCGAGTCAATCACCGTCACCGGAAAATCGACCGATACGTTGCTGGTGGGCACCACGTAGGGAATGGTTTCGCCCTGTACCTGGTTGGTGAAAATAATCTCGTTCTCAAAGTTCACCATCACGTCGCCAATGCCCTGGGTGACAAAGGCGTCGGTGGCCTCACGCCCGCCACTCTCTAGCACCTGGATATTGCGCACCAGCCCGTCTAGGTAGGCCTGGGCGGCACCGTCACCATCGGCTTTGAGGGTAGAGCCAAAGCCCCCCAGCACCCCCCAGCGGGCGTTGCCCGAGGTTTTGGGGTTAATTGCCACGATGCCGACCCCATCTCTGGCCAGGTCGCTCCAGCTTTCGATGTTTTTGGGGTTGCCGGGGCGCACCACCAGGGCCATTACCGTGGTGGCGGGGGAGGCGTTGTTGGGCAGGCGGGTGGCCCAGTCTTCAGACACTAAACCCGCATCCACCAGGCTGGTGACGTTGGTCTCTAGGTTTTGGGCCAGCACATCTGCCTCAAACCCTTCAATGATCGCCCGCGACTGCTGCCCCGACGGCCCGTAGGACTCTTTGAAGGTGACGGTCTGGCCTTTTTCTTCCTGCCAGTATTTTTGAAACTCAGGAATCAGCTGTTCAAAGACAGGCTTGGCCACCGCGTAGGAAGACAGGGTGATCTCAACTGGAGGCAGGTCTGCGGCGGGGGCTGAAGCATTGTCGGTCGGGGCCGTGCCGCCGTTGGGAGTAGCGCAGCTGGCTAGCAGAGCACTGGCCAAACCAACCCCGGCAAAACCTAGAAACGCGCGCCGCTTGGGGGAGAAGTTGCCTAATTTAGTCATTTATTGAGCCTCGTTAGAAGAAAAACCTGTGGAATATTTGAAAATTATCTCAAATAAACTGCAAAATATCTCAAATTTAATTTGATGCAAAACAGTTTTGGGTTGAGGACTGTGATCGCACGCGCCCCCTTTGGCACATGGCTTTGCAGATAGCCCTCTACGCTCTCTGGCTAGCGGCTTGCTAACGTCCACTGATGCCGAAAGGCCATCACCTGCTCATTCAAGTTCTCCATGTCGATCAAAAACGCATCGTGTCCATGGGGAGAATAGAGCCAGTTGAGCTGGGCCTGGGGAATGAGATCCGCCAGTTCCTGTTGCTCGGCGGGGGGATACAAAATATCGGAATCAATCGCCACCACCAGGGTGGGATTGTGGATGCTTTGCAGGGCCGACTGGTAGCGCTGGTCGGGGTCTGTACTGGGGTGATCGCCCCCGACATCATGGCGATCCATAGCGTGGGTGAGGGTGATGTAAGTATTGGCGTCGAAACGATCAACGAGCTTTTGGCCGTGGCGGTGAAGGTAGTGGGTGATGGCGTAGGGGGTAGGGAGTGGGGAGTAGGGGGTGGATGGGTCGGGGGTGGATGGGTCGAGGGTGAGTTTGCGGCCAAAGCGGTGGTGGAAGCTGGACCAGGAGCGGTAGGTGCTCATGGCGATCATGCGGGCGACGGCGAGGCCCTGGGTG
>RECJ01000169.1 GCA_007694115.1 Leptolyngbya sp. DLM2.Bin27
CCTATGTAGGTTGCTGCCGATGTAGGTGGCTGCCTATTGGGTCTTTGCCCGCCAGTATTTGCCTAACCTGGCGGGCCGCCTGACGCACTGCCGAGAAAATGAGTCGCCCAGGATGCGATCGCCCGCTGATCAAATTGTTGAAGTATCATCAGCAGTAGGCACTAGCCTCGCAAGGCTACAGGGCCAAGGTATGAATCATGGCGCAGCCAGGCCAGTGAGATTGCATCCCGTTCCAGGGGCATACTTGAAGACAAGCTAATCGCGGTGATTGTCAGAGCATGAAGGATTCTACTCCGGGCGACCAAAAACAGCTTTTGTTGATCGACGATGACCCCAACTTGATTTTGCTAGTTAAGGACTATCTAGAGTTCCGTGGCTATGAGGTCAAGACGGCGGGCAACGGTCGAGAAGCTCTAGACATACTAGAAAGCACCAGCCCAGACATGATCATCTGCGACGTGATGATGCCTGAGATGGATGGTCATGCCTTTGTGCGCCACGTACGTGAAAACCCTTCCACCGAGTGGATTCCCATTCTGTTTCTCTCGGCCAAGGGGCAAAGCCAAGACCGGGTCAAGGGGCTAAACACCGGGGCCGACGTCTACATGGTCAAACCCTTCGAGCCCGAGGAGCTGGTGGCCCAAGTCGAGTCATCTTTAAAGCAGGCTTCACGCCTGATCAAACAGCAGATCAAGGGCAGCGGCAGCCCCGCCATTCAGGTGCCCTTTGACGTGGAGTTGACCCCCACGGAGCTGCGGGTGGTGCAGTTTGTCTCACGGGGCATGGCCAACCGCGAAATTGCCAGCGAGCTCCAGGTTAGCCAGCGCACCATTGAGAGCCACGTCAGCAATATGCTGGGCAAGACCGGCCTCAACAACCGCACAGAGCTAGCTCGCTGGGCGCTTGAGAACAATAAAGCCTAGAACTTGTTAAGAGATTGGTGCTTTGGTGGGTGAGGAGGTGGGTAGGTGAGGAGGTGGGATACAGGTGGAATACCTGTCACAATTGGGGAGGTGAACTGTTAGTGCCTTACCCTGTATGACCTCTGCCCCTCTGAGTTGGTCGGCCCTAGAAGCAATGGCCGATTTTTCTGTTGACCTGGTGAATGGCCCCACCAACGCCCAAGCTCGGCTGCGCCTGTTTGGCCAGCCTGAGTCGGCGGTGCGGGTGACGCTCTATCGCGACAACCATGCCTGGTGCCCCTACTGCCAGAAGGTGTGGCTGTGGCTAGAAGAGAAGCAGGTGCCCTACCGGATCGAAAAGGTCACCATGTTTTGCTACGGCGAAAAGGAGGCCTGGTACAAGCGTAAGGTGCCCTCGGGGATGCTGCCTGCCCTGGAGCTAGACGGGCGGATGATCACCGAGAGCGACGATATTTTGCTGGCCCTAGAGCAGGCCTTTGGTCCCCTGGTGTGGGGCATGAAAGACCCGCAGGTGGTACCCTTGCGCCAGTTAGAGCGGCTGCTGTTTCGGGCCTGGTGTATGTGGCTGTGTCAGCCCGCCCGCTCAGCGGCGGCAGACCAGCGGGCCGGGGATCAGTTTGTGGGCATTGTGCAGCGGGTAGAGCAGGCCCTGGCCAGCACCCCTGGCCCCTTCTTTTTGTCGGAGTTTAGCACCGGCGACGTGGTGTTTGTGCCCTACGTGGAGCGCATGAATGCCAGCCTTTACTACTACAAGGGCTATTCGCTGCGCGAGGAGAATCCCCGTTTAGGGGCTTGGTTTGACGGGCTAGAGAGCCGCGCCACCTATCGCGGCACCCAGAGCGACTTTCACACCCACGTCCACGACCTGCCGCCGCAGATGGGGGGCTGCTACGAGAATGACCTGCCCCAGACGCAGCGCAACCAGACCCAGGTAGACTGTGGCCCCTGGCTGGGTCTGCCCGATGTGGCCTATCCAGAACCGGAAACCGCTCGGGTGGAGGCGCTAGCTCGCGTGGTGAAGCATTGGGAAAACATTGTGAAGGTCAATCCTGCGCCTCAAGCGGTGATTGACCCGGCACTGCGCTGTGCCTTGACTTATTTGATCACGGGGGATGTCTGCCAGCCGCCAGCGGGCAGTGACTTGGGGCTGCGGTACCTGCGCGATCGCATCAATGTCCCCCGCGACATGTCGATCTACGCCGCCAAACGCCTGCGGGAGGCCCTAGAGACCACCGCTGCCCTGGCTGGCAATGCCCAGCCCGACCCGCTACCCACCCGCCACCGCCGCGACCAAGACCCGACTAATTTTGCCGCCTAGGAGCTGGGAAAGCTAAGCTATTCCACCATTTGGGGGGCAACGTCTAGCTCTCGCAGCTTGGCCAGGGCTCTGTCTAGCCGCTGCTGAGTCTGGGTGCGCTCCTGAAGTAGCGCCACTGGAGCTTGAAAGGGCGGCCCGTCGGGATAAAACAGCGCTAGTCCGTGTTGCTGTGCTACACACCCTGGCTAATTCAGATTTTGCTAGGGCTGGTTAATGAGTGCCACAACCTCCTGGCTGAGGCGATCGCCCATCTCATCCTCAGCGACATCGAGGTCGTAGTCCATTTGCAGCCCCAGCCAGAACCGGGGCGACATGCCAAAATAGCGAGCTAGGCGCAGGGCTGTATCGGCGGTAATGCGCCGATTACCGTGAACAATCTCGTTGATGCGCCGAGCAGGCACCCTCAGGGCCAGGGCCATTTGGTTTTGGCTCAGACCCATGGGTTTGAGAAATTCTTCTAGCAAAACTTCGCCCGGATGCACTGGTTTGAGCTTGTCTTCACCCATAGAGTAACCTCAGTGATAGTCCACAATTTCTACATCAAATGCTTCACCGTCTTGCCAGCCAAAGCAAATCCGCCACTGATCGTTGATCCGAATGCTGTATTGGCCAGCCCTATCGCCGCTGAGTCGCTCTAGCCGATTAGCAGGTGGAACCCGGAGATCTTGGAGGGTTTCGGCACGGTTGAGCATGCGCAATTTGCGTAGAGCTACTTGCTGCATGTCCGATGGCAGTCTGCGGGAACGTCGCCGCTCAAAGATTTTTCGAGCTTCTTTATCTTTGAAGCTGCGAATCAACGTATCAGGCTGGGGATGATGTCAATAGTATATGACGGTACGCGTTAAACGCCAATAGATAAACTCATGGCATTGCCTATTGTCTAGGCAGGCAGAATAGAATACTGCACTGCAACTGCGGCCCTGCGCCTGGGGAGTGCTACGCGGGAACCCACACCCCCTGAGACCCAACATTTCACGGTTCGCCGCCCGGCAATCCCCAGGATCGTCGCCCCAGGAACCGCCCCGCAGCAGGCTCAGAGTCTGATTACCGCCTTCCATCCAAGCCGAGCCATCGGTATTAGCACTCTGCGGTGTAATACCAAATCCTGCTTGGCTACCCCCGATACCCCTGGACGAACCGCCGTTCGCCCCTACAGGTTGGCCGATTGGCAATCGGGGGTATACCGATAGGATTTGGTATAAGTCGGCCAACCATTCCTGAAGCCTAGCACCTGAAACCTCCAGCAAGGGCTGCCCTATTTCTGCCGACTAATAACTAGGTTGTGACCTGCTACTCAAAGGCGCTACTCAAGGCCGTGACTTTTGCCCACCACCCAGCTGCGGCGAAAGAAGCGGGCCAGGCTGCTCTCGCTCAGGGTGAGACAGATTGGCCTGCCGTGGGGGCAGGTGCGGGGGTTGCGGGTCTGCTGCCAGTCGTCAAGCAGGGTCTGCAAGGTGGCTAGGTCGAGCGGGGTGCCGTTGCGGATGGCGGTGCGGCAGGCGATCGCAACTTGAGCCGTATCCAGATTGCCGCCCAGGCTGAGTTCGAGCAGGGCGTCGGGCAGGTCGGGGCGATCGCACAACGGTGCCGGCGCGGTGCGAACGGCCCAGCGATTTGGCCCAAACGCCTCGGCGGCTAAGCCCAGCCGCTGCAGT
Organism: Leptolyngbya sp. DLM2.Bin27; assembly: GCA_007694115.1. GTDB lineage: Bacteria > Cyanobacteriota > Cyanobacteriia > Phormidesmidales > Phormidesmidaceae > Nodosilinea. The sequence continues at coordinate 3,897 of RECJ01000169.1, forward strand.
TGCTCCAGCTGCTTATCAGTCAGCCCTGCTAAGACGACGGGAGTGGGCAACGGCACCAGCTGCCACTGGGCTTGCAGCCGCTCATAGAGCACCCGCTCGTGGGCAATGTGCTGCTCAATCAGGCAGAGGCCATCGGCCTGCTCAGCCAAAATGTAGCGGTCGTGCACCTGGGCAATGGCCCGCAACCCTCCCACCCGTTCCCGGTAGGGCAACTCATCGGATAAACTGGCCACGCCGTAGGCACTGGGCGATTCTGCTGTTTTAAACAGCTGGCTCACCCGCTGCTGCTGCTGGGCCTCGGGCAGCGCGGCGGTGTGCTGCCCCAGCAGATCGGTGATATGGCTCTGACCTAGGGCCGTCCATTCATCTAGCTGGTGCAAATATAGGGTGCCTTTGTCGGGGCGGCGGTTCCAGTCGATGTCGCCGGGGGGCACGGTCAAATGCAAAAACGCCAGTGGGTAGCGGTGGCGCGGCAGGGTATGGCGAAAGGCATTCACGATGCTCTGCTCTAGCTCGGGCACCGCCACCAGTCGGCCATTAACCGCCACCTTGACCCAGTCGGGGCGAGGGCGATGGCAGCGATCCGGCAGACCGATGAGCCCATAAATTCCCGGTTTGGTGAGGGGCTCGGCCCCGGCCCAGGGGGCCGGGTGCCAGCCCTCGTGCAAATCTACCGCCGCCAGCGATCGCACCAACTGCGGCAGTAGCCCCTTGGCGGTAGGGCTAGGGGTGAGGGCCAGCCAAGGACGATCGTTGAGCTGCACGGCCCAAGTAACGGTGGGGTGCGCCAGGGCACAGTGGTAAATCACCCGCTGCACCTGGCTGAGCTGGCGGGGCAGGGCGGGCAGCCCCTGACGGCGGGCGGGCCATGGTTCAAACAGCTCGCTCACCGTCACCACGGTGCCGGGGGCCATCGCCGTCGGGGCCGTGGCCTGGGGTTGCCCGAGACGCGAATACACCACTCGCCAGCCTGACTCATCCCCCGCCAGGCGGCTGCAAATCTCTAGCTGGGCCGCCTGGGCGAGGCTGTGCAGGGCTTCGCCGCGAAACCCCAGACTCTGTACCTGCCACAGATCGGCCTGGGTGCGAATCTTGCTGGTGCTGTGGGGTACCGCCGCCCGGTGCAGATCGTCGAGGGCCATGGCGATACCGTTGTCGGCCACGCGCAGACGGCCCTGCCCTGGCCAAAGACTGAGCGCAATGTGGGTGGCCTGGGCATCTAGGGCATTTTCGACCAGCTCACGTACCGCCGCCGCCAGGGAGTCGATCACCTCCCCAGCGGCAATGCTGTGGACGACCTCCCCCGGCAGTGGCTGAATGCAGCTGAATCTAGCGTTGGGCAAATCTGCGACCGTAATTGGAATATCTCTCCAGGGGCGACTAGCTTCATGCTACTGCGGGCTAGGGCAGTGGATCAGCGCTCGCGGTAGCTAATCGGCTTGAACTCACCAGCTTCAGCCATATGCAAAAAATTAAGCCAGTAAATTGACTTTACTCAATCAATATAACTAGATTGACTAACCACTTTGTCTACTAATTTAAACAAAAGTTTGCGCGGCCTATTAAGGTTTGTTACATTGCAGGAGAATGCCTTCGCCAAGGATCCTCCTCCCATGAATCGCTTTTTTAACCTGCTGCCCAAGCCTGCGCCGCTGCGGCCCGAGTCTCGCGTCTACGATCTCAAAGAGCGCCTAGACTGGGGCGAGCCAGCGCTAACGATTATTGACGTGCGCGATCGCACCGACTTCAACGAGAGCCACATTACCGGCGCGATTTCTATGCCCACCGATACGCTGATGGCCACGGCGGCCAAATGTTTTGAGGTCACTCGCGACCTCTACGTCTACAGCAACACCGATGAAGAGTCGGCTGCGATCGCAGAACAGCTGCGGGGGGCTGGTTTTTTGCAGGTTGCCATCGTACGCGGCGGGGTCGCGGCCTGGAAGGCAGCGGGCTTTCCGGTGGAGATAGTCACAGCAACCGTAGCCTAGGGTCGCCTACACTGGTTGGCGGTAGCTAGGTTGTGGTGGCTGTGGTCAATGGCGTGAACCCAGGGCAGTCGAGGGTAATTGGGTTGCCCCGGGCAGGGTACCCAGTGATAGAGACGGGGCACCGTCGGGTGACCTACAGCCGGGCCTACACCCTGGTGCCCACCTACGAGTGCTTTAACCGCTGCACCTACTGCAACTTTCGCACCGATCCAGGGCAGTCGCCCTGGCTGAGTCTGGCGCAGGTGGCCCAGCAGTTGCCCAATCTGCGCCGCCAGGGCGTCTGCGAAGTGCTGATTCTCAGCGGTGAGGTGGCCCCCGGCAGCCCCCGTCGCAACGACTGGTTTCGCCACATTTATCAGATCTGCGAACTGGCCCTAGGGGCTGGGCTGCTGCCCCACACCAACGCTGGCCCCCTCAGCCGTGACGAACTGGCGCAGCTCAGCCGGGTCAATGTTTCCATGGGCCTGATGGTCGAGCAGGTGACGCCAACGCTGCTAGAGACCGTCCATCGCCACGCCCCGAGCAAACGCCCGGCGATCCGCCTGCAACAGCTGGAGTGGGCGGGAGAACTGGGCATCCCATTTACCACCGGACTGCTGCTGGGTCTGGGGGAAACTGAAGCCGATTGGGTAGAGTCGCTGGCTGCGATCGCAGCCATTCAGGCCCGCCACGGCCATATCCAAGAGGTGATTTTGCAACCCCACAGCCCCGGTCAGCAGCAGCTTCAGCCGGGTAAAGCGCTCGATGAAGCGGCTCTGGTGCGGGCTGTGCAGTTGGCAAAAGCCCATCTGCCCGCCAATATTACGATTCAAATTCCGCCCAACCTGGTCAGTCAGGCAGGATTGCTGGCCTGTCTAGAGGCAGGGGCGCGCGATCTGGGTGGCCTTAGCCCCGTGGACGAGGTTAACCCCGACTATGACCACCCCACCCCCGCATCGCTGCAAGCGGCGATCGCCCCCGCCAATTGGCAACTGCGGCCCCGCCTGCCGATCTACCCCCAGTACGACCCCTGGCTGCCAGAGTCCCTGCGGTCCCTGGTGCAAACCTGGCGCAACTCACTCACCCCTCTCTAAGGACAATCCCAACCACGAAAATACCCAAGCAGTCTGCTTCCTCGCAAGGGCGCAGGCCCTGCGCCCCTACCCGTGGATGTCTTCTTTCCCACCCTCAACTCACCTACCCACCCGCTCACCTACCCACCCACCCATCCACTCCCCCTCCCCCGACAGGGTAAAATCCTCACAGTCTGACTGAGGTAAACCCATGGCTGCTCCCCAAACCTGCCCCGTCTGCGGCGTCAAAATTTTGGTGGGTATTGTCGGGGGCGATCGCGTCCTGTTTTCGGCTGGGCCGCCGGGCACCCGTGCCCGGCTCTACGCCCGCGTCTGTCGCTACGTTGACAAGGCTGGCTGCATCAACAAAGACGGCGGTAGCCAGACGACCAACCCCAACGATTACTACAAGCCCGACACGCCGCGATAGCACCGCGACTGGCCGTGGACGGCGATAGTTAAGCTTGGTGGGCATTGCCCACCCGACGGTAGTGATTTTGGTAGCCCGACAGCCGGGACGGCTATTCCACAAGCAACTCCTGTAGGGTGGGCAATGCCCACCATTCACCTCAGCTTAAAGCCAGAGACTTCAACCCTCAGGCCTGGCCAGCCGCGCCTTCGCCCTTTGCCACAGCGCCTCTAGCGCTTCGATTTCGTACTCGCCCAGCGGCTTTTCGGCCACTCCCTCCACCAGCTCAAAGCGCTGGATAAAGCGGCGGTTGGTGCTCTGCAAGGCCTCCGAGGGGTCAAGGTCGTACCAGCGGGCCAGGTTCACCAGGGTAAACAGCAGATCGCCCAGTTCTGCCTGCTGGTTTGCTTTCGGCTCGTGGGCCAAGGCGGTACGAAACTCATCCAGCTCTTCGTGAAATTTGCCCCACACGCCGTCGATGTCTGGCCACTCAAACCCGGCCTTGGCGGCTTTGGCCGAAATTTTGCTGGCGGCCATCAGCGGCGGCAGGGTGCGGCTGTACTTGGCTAGCTTGGGCGACAGCTTGTGGGGCTCATGGGGAATACCTTTTTCTTCGGCCTTGATCCGCTCCCAATTTTGGCTGACTTCTTCGGGGGTTGCGCCGGTCGCGTCGCCAAAAATGTGGGGGTGGCGACGAATCAGTTTGTCGGCGATGCCCGTGGCCACGGTGGCCAGGTCAAAATCGCCCGCGTCGCTGGCCACCTGGGCTTGCAGCACCACTTGCAGCAGCAGGTCGCCGAGTTCTTCTGCGATCGCAGCCTTCTCCCCCACCTGAATCGCATCTACCACCTCGTAGGCCTCTTCGATCACGTAGGGAATCAGGCTGGTGGGGGTTTGGGCCAAATCCCACGGGCAGCCAGTTTCGGGGTGGCGCAGCTGGGCAATCACATCCACCAGCCGCTCTAGGGCCGCGAGAATCTCGGCGCGGGGGGTAGAGGGTGGCATTTCAGGGGAAAGGGGCGCAGAAACCATAGCGAAACCGAGTTGGCGACAACGTTCATAGCTTAGACGGTGATCCTCAGCCCTAGGTACATCACCGCCCCAAGGCGATGTCATCGCCCGATGAGATCCACTCAAACCTGTAGCGCTTTTAACTTGCGCCCCGCTAGGGGATGGGGTATTTTTTCTGAATGGCTGTGTGCGTGCAGCCTAGCTTCCCAAAAATTTAGTCAGACGCCACTGGCAGGTGCTACCAACACCCACCAGCGGCTGACCCCTCCGACAGAGCAAGCTGTCTCGGAGGCTAGGGCTATTATTGCCCAGGCCGCCCCGAACTGCACATGTCTGGGGCGGCTAAATTTTTGGGTTTGTGCGACACGAAGTCGC
>RECJ01000276.1 GCA_007694115.1 Leptolyngbya sp. DLM2.Bin27
TTTACTAGATCTAGTCTAAGCCATTCTTGGGGGGAGTTATTTGGGCGCACCTCCCTTAAGGGCGGGGCCTAGAGTAACAGTGGCAACGTCTTGCAGCAGTACGGGCGTCCCGGCCTGGGCCTTCACCACCGATCGCTGCAAGTCTGCAATGCTCTCAATGCGGCCAATGCCGCGAATCAGCAGTTCCTGGTCGGCATCGATCAGGTAGCCCCCGGCCCCGTTTTGGTTGGCCGCCGCCGCCGCTGCGCTGACCTCCGCTAGGGTGACGCCAAAGGCGCTAAGTTTAGCCGGATCGACCAATACCTGATACTGCCGCTCTTCGCCGCCAAACACCGTGATTTGGGTGACACCGGGCACCGCCAGCAGCCGGTTGGTGACCTGGCGATCAACTAGCTGCCGCACCTCCATTAGAGATGTGGTTTCGGCGGTGAAGGCGTATTCCAGCACAATGCCCAGGGGCGAGTTGAGGGGGGCGAGCTGGGGCGCTTCTACGCCCTCGGGCAGGCGGGTCTGGGCCTGTTGCAGCCGCTCGGTGATTAGCTGGCGGGCCTGGTAGACATCGGTGTCCCAGCCAAACACCACCCGCACCGCCGAGGCCCCCGCTACCGAGGTGGAGCGTACCGCCGTCACGCCGGGGGTGCCGTTGACGGCGCTCTCAATCGGCAGCGTCACCAGAGACTCCACTTCCTCCGGGGCCAGGCCAGGGGCTTCCGCCTGAATTTCCACCTGGGGCGGGGCAAAGCTGGGGAACACATCAAGGGACATTTCGCCCAGGGTGCGCAGGCCGTAGAGAGTGACGAGGACGGTGGCGATGACTACGATCCACCGCTGGGCGATCGACCATTTGAGAATTGCGTTGAACATGGAGGGAGTAGGGGTGGTGGGGGAGTGGGGGGTTATGGTTTAGCGGCGGTGGTGACCATGAGACCCCAGACGAGGTTTAGGCGTAGCCGTTCTGCGGCCTGGATATTGAATTGAGACGATGTGAGAAAGCTATGGAATTGGGTTTGGGTGTAACACTGTTTGTGGGCGGGGTCGAGCCTGCTGAGGATGACATCATAAAGACGACAGAAGAGAAAGTCTTTGCACCAATCTAAAATCACGACTCTCCCGTTGGGCTTCAGGACGCGCCTCATTTCTGCCAGTGCCGCTAGGGGAGACTCAAAGTAGTGAAAGGCGTTGGCGCAGACCACCACATCAAAGGATTCATCGGCAACAGGGATGGCTGTGACGCTTCCTTGGTAGAGCGTTAGGGCGGCATAATCTTTGAGTTTCTCTCGGGCAACGCTCAGCATCTCTGAGGAAATATCAACCCCTAGAATGGCTTGCTGAGGATACTTTTCTAGCAGCAATCGTTCAAATTCTCCGGTGCCGCAGGCGATGTCTAAAACGGTTTCTGATGGCTGAATTTTGGCCCAACCTTGCAGAAAAAGGAGGGTTTTAGTGATGTAGCTGCGCCACCGATGATCGTAAATTTTTGCCAGCTGGTTGTATTGCTGTTGGACAACTGATTCAGCCACCGTAGTTGCTCCTAATTCCATGCGATACCTCTCAAGTTAAGGCTTGGAGCAAGCTATGACTGGCGATGGTCGGCTTCGGTCGTTACCGCATCGGGGCGGCTGGCGGTGAGCACCAGATCGGTCGGTGGGCCAGGGATGTGGCCATTCAGCGCCGCTGCCGTTGCCGGGCGAGAGCGACGACCGAAGTAGAAAGCGGTGACTGCGATCGCCGCCCCGCCCAATCCCCAGCCCCAGCTCGGTACCGAAAAGCCTGCGCGGACGAGGTCTGTTTCCTCAGACGCTGCTGCTTCACCGCCGCCCCGCAGCGACTGAGCATAGAGCTGCAAGGCCCCCTGCACCACCACCTGATCGCCCTCAAATAGGCCACTCTGAATTTCCACCTGGTCACCGGCGCGGCGGCCCACGGTGACCTCAACCGGCTCGAAGGCTTCTCCATTCTGAACAAACACCAGCGTGCGACCTTCGGCATCCACCAGGGCACTGGCGGGGATCGCCAGCACGGCCTCAGGGGTGCGATCGTTCAAAATCTCCAGCTCGGCAAACATGCCCGGCTTGAGGGCACTTGCATCGTCCAACTCCGCTGTGACTGACATGACGCGGGTGGCACTATCGACCACGGCCCCCACCGTCACCACGCGCCCAGTCAAGATCTGGTCGGGCAGACTGGCCACCGTGGCGCGCACGGCCTGCCCCTCCGCTACTTGGCCCAGGTCTTTTTCGTAGACATTGGCCGTTACCCGCAGGCGATCGCCATTCACAATACTCAAGATCGGCGTTACCGCTTCCTCCACCGCCTCGCCCAGAGTGACGGGGCGCTCGGCCACCTTACCCGCGATCGGGGCCACCACGGTGACTACCCCCTGCTCGGTGGCGGGGCTGTTGAGCTGTTGCAGGCGAGTCTGGTAGGTGGCGGTACTGAGCTGAAGGTGAGATTGAGCCGCTTCCAGAGCCGCTTGCGATCGCTCCAGTTCGGCCTGGGCTTCGAGTACCGGCTGACGACTTTCGGCGCGGGTGAGCTGGCTGCGGGCCGCCGCCAGGGTTGATTCAGATTCTAAAAGCTGCTGACGGGCGATCGCCCCGGCTCCGACCAGCCGCTGGTCTTGCTCAAAGCGTTCCTGGGAAAGAGCCACCTGCTGCTGGGCGGCGGTGATTTCGGTGGCGGCGATCGCTACCTGCCGCTCGTAGTTGCGCCGCGCCAGGGTCAGGTTCGCCTGGGCCGACCGCAGCTCCGCCTCCGCCCCAACGCGATCTCCCTGGGACGACACCCGCAGCGCAATTAAATCCGGCGCAATTACCCTGGCCAGGGCTTGCCCCTTCTGCACCCCATCCCCCGGCTGCACCAGCAGTTCCACCACCGTGCCGTTGATCGGCGCATTTACCATCACCGTCTGGTCGGGCTGGGTCACCACCTCTGCCGTGGCCTGAATGCCGATACTGAGCGATCGCCGCTGCACGGGCTCCACCTGAAGACCCAGACGCTCTGCCGTCGCGCCATCGACCTGGATGCCGCTGGCGGGCTGGCTCGTGCCCGGCTGAAACTCGGCTCCGTGGTCGTGGCCGGTGTGGGCAACTACCGCGATGGGCAGCGCCAGCACCATCAGCCCCAGCAGAGAACCTGCCCAACGGTCGGGAATATAAGGCCAAGAGCGCATAGGAATTGTGCCTAAGGGGAATTAATTTGCCAGGATTTACTGACCGGTCGTTCAGGACAATACCAACCAATTATCAAATCAGCGTGAAATTTGCTTGAGTCGACTTTTCGCCCATAGAATGCCAATCGAGAGCACTGACCCCACCATGCGCATACTGCTAGTCGAAGACGAACTTGACCTCGGCGCGGCCATCCAGCGCGATCTGAGGCATGAGAAATACGTGGTCGATTGGGTGCAGAATGGCGACGACGCCTGGCATCTGCTGGGCAATGCGGCCCAAACCTACACCCTGGGCGTTTTCGACTGGCTGCTGCCGGGGCTGACCGGCGTGGAGCTGTGCCAGCGGTTGCGATCGCAGGGCACCCCCCTGCCGGTTTTGCTGCTCACCGCCAAAGATCGGCTGCAAGATAAAGTAGAAGGGTTAGACGCCGGAGCCGACGACTATCTGGTCAAACCCTTCGGCCTCGAAGAACTGCTGGCCCGGCTGCGGGCGCTCCAGCGGCGATCGCCCGCCTTTCAGCCCACCCAGCTCCAGGTTGGGGGCCTACTGCTCGACTACGGCACCTCCACCGTCGCCCTGGCCGACTCGGCCCAGCACCCCCTGCCCCTCACCACCAAAGAGTTTCAGCTGTTGGAATACTTTATGCAGCACCCCAACCAAATTTTGTCGCGCGAGCAGTTGATGAACCGGGTGTGGTCGCTCCAGGCCGACCCCATGAGCAACGTGGTGGCGGCACAGATTCGGCTGTTGCGCAAAAAGCTGGCCGACCACGGCTGCGACGGGCTGATCGAAACCGTCTACGGCATGGGCTACCGGTTCAATGCTGTTCTCTAAACTCTCTCTCTCCAAGCCTGCGCCCTATGCCCGCCCCTTCTGGCTCACCCGCTGGCGGCTCACCGCCCTCTACGCCAGCACCATGGGGGTGATCTTGACCGCCACCGCCATCGGGTTTTACCTGGCCATGGCCCAAGACCACCGCCGCGAGATCGACCACCGCCTAGAGACCGTCGCCAGCACCCTCCACGACAGCCTCGAACCCTCCCTCGACCAACCTGGACAGATCACGCCCCTCGTCTCCCAACTCTTGCCCAATCTCTGCATCGCCACGACCCCCTGCGTTGCCAACCCCGATCGCCATGTGCTGGGTCTACTGCACCAGCAAGGCTATTACCTGCGGCTGCTGAATTTGTCGGGGGAGATGGTGGCGATCTCAGGCGATCCTCCCGATCAAGTCATCCACTCTACCGCAGCGGGTCTTCACACGCTGCACAAAGCCGATGGGGTCACCTATCGCCAGATGTCGCTGCCGCTTAAAAATGCTGCTGGAATTCCCTGGGGTTACCTTCAGGTGGGCAGCTCCCTTGAAGTTCTAAACCAGCACCTGAGCTGGGTGCGTTGGGTCTTGCTGTTGGGGTTGCCCTTAGCCCTGGGGCTGGTGTGGGTGGTGAGCTGGTGGGTAGCGGGCCTCGCCATTCGCCCCGCCTACCGGGCCTACCGGCAAATTCAGCAGTTCACCGCCGATGCCGCCCACGAGCTACGCACCCCCCTGGCAGCAATTCGCCTCTCCACTGAGTCGATTAGCCGCGACCATCCCATCGCCAATGCCGCCTCTCGGACAGAAACCCAAGCGGTCGAGGCCCAAGCGGTGCTGCCCGTGGTCGTGCGCCAAACCCAGCGCCTCACCACCCTGGTCAACGACCTGCTGATTCTCTCCCGTCTAGAGCAAGACGACGACCGCTCGGCCCCCACCCAGGTCTACCTGCCCGACCTGGTCAAAGACATCGAAGAAGAATTTGCCGCCCTAGCCCTAGCCAAGGGTATTCACCTGACCACGGTTGTCTCCGATGCCCCAACGCTGACCGTGCGCGGCCACGAATCTGAACTCTATCGGCTGCTGCTCAACATTGTCGGCAATGCCCTGGAGTACACCCCCCAGGGCGGCAGCGTCACGATGCGCCTAGACACCCGCGATGGCCGCCGGGGGCCAGTCTCTGACCCTCGCTACGCCCTGATCGAAGTCAAAGACACCGGTTTGGGGATTGCCCCCCAAGACCAAGCCAAGATTTTTGATCGGTTCTACCGCGTCAACCCTGATCGATCAAGACAGACAGGCGGATCTGGGCTGGGCCTGGCGATCGCGCGGGCGATCGCCCAAGCCCACGGCGGCGATATTCAGCTCAAAAGTGTAGTCGGCCAAGGGAGCTGTTTCACGATTCAGCTACCCAGAGTAGCCCAAGCCAATACGTAAAGGGTTTTGGCGGCTCGTTACGGCTTAATGCCAGTACTGTTCAGATAACGTCGCCGCTCCGGTCGCCTATGGCATGATTTATGATTCCAAGAATTAGAAATCATGACACAAGTCCAGTGCCGACAAAGCCGTTACTGAGCCGGTAGAAGCTGCTGAACGCGGCAGAGTAACTCCTTCATTCTGAAGGGCTTTTGAACCCAGCCGTTAGCGAGTTGCTGTAGCTTCGTGGTTTCTAAGGTGGCAGGCAGGCGGGCGGTGACAATGAGGATAGGGCAGGTGTTGCCTTGAGATCGCAGCGTTTGCAGCACCTCTTGACCATCTAATCCTGGCAAACCCAGATCGAGCAAGATGAGTTGGTAGTCGTCAGCGGTGGCCTCAGCCAGAGCAGTCGGGCCGTCACCGACAACGTCTGCGCGGTAGCCCGCCCGGTCAAGCCCCTTTTGCATGAAGGCGGCAATTTTGGGCTCATCCTCAACAATCAAAACGTGATACACGAATCGCTCCAAGAGCTCTTAGTGCTTGTATATAACAATACCTACCTAAGATGGGCCTAAGGCGGATATGAGAGCGTTCTTAGATTAGGTGACAAGGGAGAGGTGACAGGTGTTAGTTGGATGGAGGCACCAAGCGGTAGCCCATGCCGCGTACCGTCTCAATGAGGCTGCTGCCCAGCTTTTTGCGCAGATAGCCGACGTACACATCCACTACGTTAGAGCCAGGTTCGTAGTCGTAACCCCAGACCAGGTCTAAAAGGTGCTGGCGGCTAAGCACCTGCTCGGGGTGGCGCATAAAGGTTTCGAGCAGGGTGAATTCGCGGGCAGAGAGGTCGATGGGTTGCCCTCCGGCGGAGACTCGCCGGGTGCGTAGGTCAAGGGCAATATCGCCAAAGGTGAGAATAGAGGCATTGGGCTCGCTAGCGACCGGGTTGGTGCGTAGGCGGGCGCGAATGCGTACCAACAGTTCTTCAAAGCGGAAGGGTTTGGTCAGGTAGTCGTCAGCCCCCAGCTCAAAGCCTGCCACCTTGTCGTCGATGCCACTGCGGGCGGTGAGAATGATCACCGGAGCCTGAAAGCCCTGGCCGCGCAGGTCTTTGAGTAGGTCGAGGCCATTTTTCCCCGGCAGGCCTAGGTCGAGCAGCAGCAGGTCAATGTTGCCGTCGAGGGCGATCGCACTGGCATCTTCACTGTTGCTGGCGGGGGTGGTGGTAAAGCCGCTAGCCTGCAATCCCTTAGCCAAAAAGTCGGTAATGCGGGCTTCGTCTTCGACGATGAGAATGTGGGTCATGGGGCCTCCGGCTGGGGAAGGTCGAGGGGGAGCACCAGGGTAAAGGTAGAGCCTGTCCCTGGCTGACTGACTAACTCAATGGTGCCCTGGTGGCTGTCGGCAACGGTTTTGACAATGGCGAGGCCGAGACCGGCTCCCTCTGACTTGCGGTAGGTGTTGGCGGCGCGGGCAAAGCGGTCAAAAATGCGAGTCTGGTCGGCGGGGGCAATACCCTCGCCCGTATCGCGCACCCAGAAGCGGACGTTGTCGCCCAGAGTGGTAGACCCCAGCTCGATGGTGTCGGTGGGTTGAGTGTGCTGGGCAGCATTGCGGGACAGGTTGAGTAGGGCTCCGGTTAGACGCTGGCGATCGCCCACCATCACCCCCCGGCCTAGACTGCCCAACTGCCACTGGCGATCGGCCAGCACCGAGACCTTGGCGAAGATTTCCTTGGTGAAGTCAGCCACGTTGATGGTTTCGAGCTGCAAAAAATTGGGCTGCTCGGCCTGTGCCAGCAGCAGCAGGTCGTTAGCAAAGCGGCTCATGCGGTCAATTTCATCCATTACCAGAGCCAGGGTGGCGGTGCGCTCCTCGGGGTCGTCGCCCATGACCTCCAGGTGGCCCTGGATGATGGTGAGGGGGGTAAACAACTCGTGGCCGGCGTCGTTAATAAAGTTGCGCTGGCTCTCAAAGGCGCTCTGCACGCGGTTCATCATGGCATTAAAGGTGCGGCTCAGCTCGGCCAGTTCGCCCGTGCCCTGCACCTCTAGGCGGCGCGATAGGTCGGTTTCGCTGATGCTGCGGGCGGTGTGGGCCAGGCTTTGCACCGGCTTGAGCAACTGCTGGCTGGCCAGCCAGGCCAGTAAAAATGCCAGCAGAACCACGCCAATAGACACCTTGGTAAAGACATAGACCCCGGCCAGGGCCTCGGTGCGCTCCCCTGCCGACAGGTGAGCAGCCACAAACACCCCTCGGGGAATATCGTTGGTCTCTAGCACGTAGGTGCTGTAGAGTACACTGCCCACTGCGGGGTCGGCAACGGTCACGCGGCCTTCGATGGCGGTGGTGAGGGTGGCCCACTGCTGCCCCAAGCCTGACTCAGGGGCAATATCCTTTGGCAATGTCCTCGGATTAGACCGAACAAACTCACCATTTAAAAAGACGAGATGGTAATTGTCGTCTTCGGGAATGGTCTCAGAGAGAAAATCTTTGACGAAGTCTTCCAGGGCCGCGTCATCCTCGGGGGTGACAGCATCCCAGGCAGCGTAGGTCTTGGCAAAGTCCTCCAGTTCTTCTTGCAGATCGGCCTGCACCCGGCTATCGACCTCGCGAAACAACAGCGTACGAAAGATCGGCACGGCTATGCCTACCGCCGCCAACATGGTTAAGGCATAAATCAGCAAAATGCGGGTGCGCGTCTCCCCCATCAGGCGCTGCCAGGTGCCTTTGAGCGCTAGGGATGGGGGTAAAGCGGGGAGAGAAACAGAACTTTTCAAGGCCCTAGCACGATGAGAAGAATGTGAAGCTGTAGCCTAACCTGCTGGGCAAAATAGATGGGCAGATTTTATAGCGACGAATGATTATATTGTCGGCCTAGCTGTGCCAGTTTGCAGAGTGATAGGGGAAAGAGCTGGTTTGTCTGGGCTATAACGACGCAATAAGTGACGCAACCAAGGGCCAAAAGTGCCAAACAAGATGCCCCCACCGGGGATAGAGAAGGATCTGTTGTGGCATACCTTGTTATCAGCCGGAAAGGTTGGGGTATGGACATTTACTCAACTGGCCCATGGCCACCAGGGCACTTTGGGTTAGATAAGAAATCTCTCATGCTCAGCTCATGATTCCTCATTAAGTGGGTCTCATGAATGCTTCATACGGGCCTTATAAAAGACAGAGAATGTGGGGTCAATGCAGCGCAAGCCATTGACTACATTCCCCACTTCCTCACCTTAGGGGGTGACAAGGGGACTCAACGCTTTAGGGGACAACGCTTTGAGAGAATA
>RECJ01000207.1 GCA_007694115.1 Leptolyngbya sp. DLM2.Bin27
ACACCGTCAGCACCATCAGCAGCCTGCGCAGCAAGGTCGAAACCATCCGCGAGCAGGAGCTAGAGAAGGCCCTCTCTCGCCTGGGCAGCGAGTTTGCCGAAAAGCACCAGGAGGTGATCGAAGCCCTGACTCGGGGCATCGTCAACAAGATCCTCCACGACCCCATGGTGCAGCTGCGCGCCCAGCGCGACATTGAGGCCCGTAAGCGGGCGATGCAGACCCTCCAGGTGCTATTTGACCTAGAGACCGCCTCCAATGAAAAGTACAGCTAGCGAGGTTGCTCTTTGGTGAGCTAGCCCAGACCCCAGGGATTTTCAAAATCCCTGGGGTCTTTGGCTGGGGTGTAAGATATCGAACATTCCGATGTTGAATTAAGCTCCCATGACAAGTCCTTTTCGTGTTGGTGTGGCTGGCCCGGTGGGGTCTGGCAAGACAGCCCTGGTGGATTGTCTGTGCAAAGCATTGCGCGATCGCTACTCCCTAGCGGTGGTCACCAACGACATCTATACCCAAGAAGATGCCCAGTTTTTGGTGCGCAGCCAGGCGCTCAGCCCCGATCGCATTGTTGGGGTCGAGACCGGCGGCTGCCCCCACACCGCCATCCGCGAAGATGCTTCCATGAATTTGGTGGCGATCGAAGATCTGGAGGCGAGGTTGAATCCGCTAGATTTAGTCTTTGTCGAGAGCGGCGGCGACAACCTGGCCAGCACCTTTAGCCCCGAGCTGGTCGATTTGACTATCTACGTGATCGATGTAGCGGCGGGCGACAAGATTCCCCGCAAGGGCGGGCCGGGGATCACCAAGTCAGACTTTTTGGTGATCAACAAAATCGACCTAGCCCCCATGGTCGGGGCCAGCCTGGAGGTGATGGAGCGCGACGCCCAAAAAATGCGCGGCGATCGCCCCTTTGGCTTCACCAACCTCAAGTCCCAGACGGGCCTAGCAGAAATCATTCATTTTATTGAGCACCATGCTGCCCTGGCACCCGCCTCTGCCACCGCTCTCTAGGGCTGGCGAGAGACAGGTGCAACCCTCTGCTCATCAACTGCAAAAGCCATGGCTCAAACTTTAATTGGTACCGTAAAAGCGCTGTGGCGCTACCCGGTAAAGTCGATGCTGGGGGAATGTGTCGATCAGCTAATGCTGACGGAGCGGGGGGTTTGGGGCGATCGCGCCTTTGCCCTCTGGGACGAGCAAAGCCAAACGATCGCCAGCGCCAAAAATCCTCGCAAGTGGGCACCGTTGCTGGCCTTCCAATCCCGCCTACTCACCAGTTCACCGACCTCGACCGACCCCCAGGTGGAAATCACCCTGCCCAATGGCCAGGTCGTTGCCAGCGATTGCCCAGAGGTCAACGCCCTGATCTCAGCCGCCCTGGGGCGTGAGGTGCAATTGGTCTCTGCCCCGCCCGCCCAGGCCAGCATTGAGCACTACTGGCCCGAGGTCGAAGGCACCGCTCACCAAGACACCGTCACCCAGATTGTCATGCCCGTCGGCACGTTTTTCGATGCCTGCCCCGTCCACGCCATCTCTACCGCTACCCTGGCCCGACTGCAAGCCATCAGCCCCACCAGCAATTTTGATGCCCGACGATTTCGCCCCAATCTGGTGATTCAGTCTGCCGAGGGAGTCGAGGGCTTTATTGACGAGGGCTGGGTCAAGCATACGCTGATCGTGGGAGAGGCAGCTCGCCTCAGGGTCTTTACCGGCTGTCCCCGCTGCGTAATGACCACGCTGCCCCAGGCTGACCTGCCCGCAGACCTCGCTATCCTCCGCACTACGGCCCAACACAATCGCGTGATTGCAGGCATTCGGGCCACAGTTCTGCAACCCGGCATCATGCGGTGTAATGACCCCATTTGGCTAGACATCACCTAACGGTTGGGTAACGCCTGATACCGCTGCCTCTGGGACTGCGGCTCCTAGTCGGGGTGCGATCGCTAGGGCGGCGGCTTCCGTCAGCCACTTAACAGGAAAGATTGGGTTTTTTGTATCGAGGGTTACATTTGCTGCCAATCACTGACTCTAATATCCACCTTGACGGTCTGCGTGAATTTTCGGATCTAGCAGTTTTCCAATCACTAATGAGTCAGGAGCGAGATTGAATGGTAACTCGATTTAATCGGCGTAAGTTTTTGGTGTACGGGTCAGCGACCCTGGGCACCTCTGTGTTGCTGAAAGCCTGTGGCACTACCCCTACTGATACGGCCAGTACAGGGGCTGCCGGTGACGATGCAGCGGCAGGCAATGGCGAGGCTATCAAGGTCGGCATTCTGCACTCCCTTAGCGGCACCATGGCCATTAGCGAAACCACCGTGGTAGATGCTGAGAAGCTAGCCATCAAAGAAATCAACGAGGCTGGCGGCGTTCTGGGTCGTCAAATTGAGGCGATTGTTGAGGATGGGGCCTCGGACTGGCCCACCTTTGCCGAAAAAGCAGAAAAGCTGATCGACCAAGACGACGTGTCGGTGGTCTTCGGCTGCTGGACTTCGGCTAGCCGCAAGGCCGTACTGCCGGTGTTTGAGTCGAGAAATCACATGCTGTGGTATCCGCTCCAGTACGAAGGCCAGGAATGTTCTCAAAATGTCTTCTACACCGGGGCCGCTCCCAACCAGCAGATTGAGCCAGCGGTGGAATGGCTGCTGGAAAACAAAGGCACTGACTTCTTCCTGGTGGGGTCAGACTACGTGTTTCCCCGCACTGCCAACACCATCATCAAAGAGCAGCTAGCGGCCAAGGGCGGCAACACTGTCGGCGAAGACTACCTGCCCCTGGGCAATACCGAAGTCACCCCGATCATCACCCGCATTCGGGCGGCATTGCCCAACGGCGGCGTGATTTTCAACAGCCTCAACGGCGACAGCAACGTGGCCTTCTTTAAGCAGCTCCAGGGCGCGGGCATGGGGCCTGACCAATATCCTGTGATGTCGGTGAGCGTGGCTGAAGAAGAAGTGCGCCAGATTGGCCCCGAGTTTCTGACCGGGCACCTGGCCTCTTGGAACTACTTCCAAACCGTGGAAACCCCTGAGAACGACAAGTGGGTGGCTGACTTTAAGGCCGAGTTTGGCGACGAGCGCGTCACCAACGACCCCATGGAAGCGGCTTATATCATGGTGTACATGTGGAAGCAGTCGGTGGAAGCAGCGGGTACCTTCGATATTCCTGAGGTGCGCACGGCGGCCTACGGCCAGACCTTTGCGGCTCCCGAAGGCCCGGTGACTATGAACACCAACCACCACCTGTCGAAGACAGTGCGCTTGGGCGAGGTGCGTGACGATGGTCTGTTTGACATCATCTGGGAAACCGATGGCCCCATTGAGCCCCAGCCCTGGAACCAGTTTGTGCCCGACACCATTGGCATTGGCTGCGACTGGTCTGACCCGGCCAAGGGTGAGAAGTACGATATCTAGGCGACGGCTAGGGTGAAGCGGTCATAGAAACGGAGCGGGGGTACAGGTATCTGTGTCCTCGCTCTCTGTATCAGCTCCAGCTAGTTTGGTTCTACCCAACCTAGTGCTTTGTCAAGCTTTAATTTGTAGGTTGGGTGGAGCGCCAGCGGAACCCAACAAAGGCTTGCTGCATCTCAAACAGGCTGAGGAAACTGAGTTATCTTTATTCCTGCCTCGATGGGCGTCCGTTGATAAGCAGGGTCTCACCTTAACAGCCTTTTTTGTTATGGGTGGACTTTTCTAGGGCTGGCCTACGTTTAGTATCCCTACTGAGTTTTAGCTCGTTTCTAGGGGCAGAGGTGGTGACGCCCTGCCAGTTGTGAGTTGTTCTAAGAGCGGTAAGACCTGTGTTAGAAGGCTTAATTGGTGGCCTGTTTAATGGCATTAGCATTGGTGCGGTGCTGTTGATTGTGGCCCTGGGCTTGGCGATCGTGTTTGGCTTGATGGGGGTCATTAATCTGGCCCACGGTGAACTGATGATGTTTGGGGCCTACACCACTTTTGTGGTGCAGAATGTGGCCAAAAGCATGGGGGGTGTTGCCCCAGAGATTTATGTTTTTGCGGCGTTGCCCCTGGCGTTTTTGGTATCTGCCGCCATTGGTCTATTGCTAGAGCGCACCGTCATTCGCTACCTGTATGGTCGTCCCTTAGAAACGCTGCTGGCCACCTGGGGGGTGAGCCTGATCTTGATTCAGTTTATTCGCAGCGTGAGCTGGCCGATGTTGTTCGGTCTGGTGGTGTTTGCGGCGCTGTTTTTTGTCGGTCGCTGGGTGCTGACCCGCTACACCGACTGGGATCGAATCTCTAGCTGGGCGAACCCGGTATTTTTGGGATTGAGCGGTGCGATCGCAGCTCTGACCTGGTTTTTGACCCAAAGCTCTGGCAGTGCGGCGTTTGTGCGCCCCTGGTTCGGTGCCCGCAACGTGGATGTGACGCCGCCAAGCTGGCTGCGGGGCGGCGTTACCCTGGGCAACACCATGCAATTCCCTTCGGCGCGACTGTTTATTATTGCCCTCACAATTATTTGTCTGGTGGCGGTCTACTGGTTTCTCAACGGCACAGCCTGGGGCCTGCGGATTCGCTCGGTGACCCAAAACCGGGGCATGAGTGCCTGTTTGGGCATTCCCACCGGACAGGTGGACGCGATTACCTTTGCCCTCGGCTCTGGACTGGCGGGCATTGCTGGGTTTGCGGTGACGCTGCTGGGCTCAGTCGGCCCCAACCTGGGCAGCAACTACATTGTGGATGCGTTCATGGTGGTAGTGGTCGGCGGGGTAGGTAAGCTGGTGGGCAGCATTGTGGCGGCCCTGGTGATCGGCATTACCACTTACCTGCTGGGTTCCGGCACCATGGCGCTGCTGTTTCCACCGACGGCTTTTTTCCAGCCCATCGTTGGCTTCTTTACCTTCTTTGCCACGACAAGCATGGCCAAGGTGTTGGTGTTTGCGTTAATTATTGCCTTTTTGCAGGTGCGGCCCGCTGGGCTGTTCCCGCCGAAGGGTCGTTCGGTGGAGCTATAGGGCTATGACTACAGATGTTGCCGTTCAACCGCGCCGCGCTGCGAAGGCCAGCGACAAGCGCAAGCTGATGATTGAGGTGATCGCTGTGCTGGCGATCGCCCTCTTCTTGATCTTTATTTTGCCGATGCTGCTGTCGGGGTTTCGCCTTAACCTGGTGGGGCGCTTTCTGGCCCTGGCGATCGTGGCTCTGGGCATTGACCTGATCTGGGGCTTTACCGGGCTGCTCAGCTTGGGCCACGGTATTTTCTTTGCCCTGGGGGGCTATGCATTTGCCATGTACCTAGAGCTAAACACTCTGGGGGAAGGGCAGCTGCCCGATTTCTTTAGCCTCTACGGGGTCAGTGAGCTCCCGCTGTTTTGGCAGCCGTTTAACTCCCTGCCGTTTACGCTGCTGGCCATTTTTATCATTCCGGCGATCGTGGCGGGGCTGCTGGGCTATCTGGTGTTTCGCAACCGCATTCGCGGGGTCTATTTTTCTATCTTGACCCAGGCCGCCCTGGTGGTGTTTTTTAACTTCTTTAACGGCCAGCAGAGGCTGATCAACGGCACCAACGGCCTCACCACCTCCACTGCCACATTTTTGGGGCAGCGGGTGGGGTCTAGTGAAATGCGGATGTTTTTCTACATCGCCACGGTGATCGCCTTGATCGCCATGTATGCCCTCTGTCGCTGGCTGACCAGCGGGCGCTTTGGCCGCATGTTGGTGGCCATTCGCGACGACGAAAACCGGGTGCGATTTTCGGGCTATGATCCGACGGCGTTTAAGGTGCTGGTGTTTGCGGTGTCGGGTGCGATCGCAGGCATTGCCGGTGCCCTCTTTACCGTGCAGTCGGGCATTATTTCCCCCCAGGCAATGGATATTGCTTTCTCCATTGAGATGGTGATCTGGGTGGCTGTGGGCGGGCGCGCTACCCTGGTGGGCGCGGTGCTGGGCGCGGTGTTGGTCAATATGGCCCGCAGTCTGCTCAGCGAGCGCTTTCCCGACGTGTGGCTGTTCTTCCAGGGGGCGCTGTTTTTGATTGTGGTGACGGCGCTGCCCGACGGCATTATCGGCTGGGGCCGCCGCACCTTTGGCTCTACCGTCAGCTCTGCTCTGGGCCTTTCGTCTACCGATCTGCCCTACCTAGCCGACGATCCCGACGCCGCAACGGTGATCGATACCCCCGAACTGGTCGAAAAGTAGGGTGGGCATTGCCCACCATTAACCTGGTCACCCGCACCGATCGATTTGTGCAATCATCTGCGATCGCGCTGGCTGATCGCTGTTGGGCAAGGCCACCCGACCGGCCCGTCGTAGGGTACATTGCTTCGCCCATGCACCATTCCCCTAGCTCAATATCCTCCATGGTGGGCAATGCCCACCCTACCCGGCCACTCACCCCCTACCCATCCACTCATCTATGAGCACCAAAGTTCTAGAGATCAAAGACGTCACCGTCAGCTTTGATGGCTTCAAGGCCATCAACAACCTCAACTTCAGCATGGACGAGGGCGAGCTGCGGGTGATCATCGGCCCCAACGGCGCGGGCAAAACCACCTTCTTAGACGTGATCAGCGGCAAGACCAAGCCCACCGAGGGCGCGGCCTACTTCAAAGGCCAAGACCTGCGCAAATACAAAGAGCACGAGATCTCGCGCCTGGGCATTGGCCGCAAGTTTCAAACCCCCCGCGTCTACCTCAACCTCACCCCCCGCGAAAACCTGGATCTCTCCTGCAACCGCGAGAAAAACGTTTTCTCTACCCTGTTTAAAAAAGCCCCCACCGCCGAAAAGCGCACCGTAGGCGGCCTGCTCGAAACCATTGGCCTCGACCACAAAGCCGACATCCCCGCTGCCCTGCTCTCCCACGGCGAAAAGCAGTGGCTAGAGATCGGCATGCTGGTGGCCCAGTCGCCCGATTTGCTGCTGGTGGATGAACCCGTAGCGGGCCTCACCGACGAAGAGACCGAGCAGACCGGCAAACTGCTGATGTCGCTGGCCGAAAGCCACTCCATCGTGGTGATCGAGCACGACATGGAGTTTGTCCGCCAGATTGCCCGCCAGGTCACCGTGCTGCACCAGGGCAGCGTGCTGTTTGAAGGCACCATGGACCAGGTGCAGACCGACCCCAGGGTGATCGAGGTCTACCTGGGTAAAGAGACTACCCTCACCCCCGAACAGATGCTGCTGCTGCGTATCGCCGCCACCATGGCCTGGGCTGACGACAACTTCGCCGATATCCAGCAGGAGGTGATTTTAGACCACCTCAGCCGTAAGTTTGCCCATGCCCCCGAAGAGCAGGCCGAGCTACGCGACGATCTCAACAACCTGCTGGCCACTGAAATTCCGCTAGAAGAGCTGGTGCCCCAGCTCACTACCCCGGCCCAACGCGAAGAAGCCCTGATGCTCAGCTACGAGGTGATTAGCTCCAACCAGGTCAACCAGAGCGAGGCGGTGGTTTATCAAAAGCTATTGGGCCTGCTAGGCCTGCCTCCCGAGACCGTCCGCCGCCTAGAGGCCGCCGCCCTCGAAGAACTGGCCGCTAGGGGATAATTTAGTTTTGAATGCTGAGTTTTAAATGTTGAATTTTGAACTCGGACTCAAGCCAATTCCCTTAGGACTCAGCGCAAACCTAAGAACTCAAAACTCAAAACTCAAAAACTCCCATGACCACCACCCTCCCCACCCCTGCCCTGCAAGACCCTATGACTGCTCCCATGCTTGAGGTATCGGGGCTAAACTTCTACTACGGCGAAAGCCACATTCTGCGAGATGTGGCGATGACCGTGCCTAAGGGGCAGATGGTTTGCCTGATTGGCCGCAACGGCGTCGGCAAGACCACGATGCTGAAAAATATCATGGGGGTGCTGCGGCCCCGCACTGGCGAGATTCGCTTTGAGGGCCAGGTGGTCAACGGCCTCACCCCCGATCGCCGGGCGCGCCTGGGCATTGGCTACGTGCCCCAGGGGCGCGAGGTAATTCCCAGGCTAACGGTGCGAGAAAATCTGCTGATTGGCCAAGAGGCCCTAGGCCATCGCCGCAAGGCGGCCAAAGCAGTGCCGGAGGAAATCTACGAGCTGTTTCCAGTGCTCAAGACCATGCTCGATCGCATGGGGGGCGATCTCAGCGGTGGTCAGCAGCAGCAGCTGGCAATTGCCCGGGCAATCATGGGCCAGCCCAAACTGCTGGTACTAGATGAACCCACCGAAGGGATTCAGCCCTCGATCATCCTTGACATTGAGGCGGCGGTGAAAAAAATCGTTCGCACCACCGGTATCTCCGTGCTGCTGGTCGAGCAGCATCTGCACTTTGTCCGCCAAGCCGATTATTACTACGCCATGCAGCGGGGCGGTATTGTGGCCCATGGCCCCACCCGTGAACTCACCAACGACATCATTCAGGAGTTTTTGGCGGTATAGCGATGGCAAGGCACTGACTGGTAGACCCCAGTCACCCGACTGCGGTTTGGTTGGCGTTTCACCGCTCGCCCCGCCGCAGACGGCAAATATTCCCCCTCCCCACTGGGAGGCTTTCCTCAAGGTTTGGTGCCAGCTCAAGGCCCAAGGCGCTTTTCTCCGGGCGTCCATCACAAAGTTGTCACTTTCCGAACCTATGCTCGGAGTCGGTCAATCGTCTTAGGGGGTGACAAGGGGACTCAACGCTTTAGGGGACAACGCTTTGAGAGAATA
>RECJ01000182.1 GCA_007694115.1 Leptolyngbya sp. DLM2.Bin27
TTGAGCATAACCCTCAGCCTTTTTTTTAGCCCTCTACTCCTTGTCGAACTCACGTTATATCACAGACATTCCAGACATTGCCATAATTGACACCCAAGCCCAGCACCTAGACGCGTCTCACTATGTGGGCATCTACCAATTCGACTCTGGAGATCAAATCTCAGTCACCGCCATTGAGGGGCAGTTGTACTGGCGAGGCACTGACAGCCCGGAGATTGCCCTACACCGTATTTTCAATAGTGAATTTGCCCCTGACTTGCATATTATTTTCAACCTTTCTCCCCAAGAGATAGCAGAAAGCTTGACGCTCATTCAAAGGGGAAAACAAGAGCAAACTGCTCAGCGAGTATCAGACTGAGATGCTTGTCAACGGGCAGGCAGTAACGTCTAGGCAGTAACGTCTAGGCAGTAATGTACAAATTCTAGACAGACTAGTACCTTAAGGCAGAAGTATAAAGGCAGAACGCAGAAGGCAGACAAGGGAGGCGCTGTATTCCAGGGACTAGGCCTTGCGGAAATAGGGGGGCTATTTCTGCCTTCAACTACTAGGAAGCTGGTGATGGCTGGGCTGGGGCTCTAAAGGGCAAAGGGTACTCATGGCCACGGATACCAAATCCGGATTCCCTACCCCCGATTGCCCATCGGCCAACCTGTAGGGGCAAACGGCGGTTCGCCCAGGGGTATCGGGGGTAGCCAAGCAGGATTCGGTATTAGAGCCCCAGGTCGCCTGAGCTGGCCTAGACAGTCGCGAGGGCTGGGGCGTTTTCGCTAGACAACTGGGCGAGGACGCCGTTGACGTTGGTTTTGGCATCGCCAAACAGCATCAGCGTGTTGTCGTTAAAGAAGAGCGGATTGTCTACCCCGGCGTAGCCCGACGACATGCCGCGCTTGAGCACCACTACGGTGCCCGCCTCCCATACTTCCATCACGGGCATCCCGGCAATTGGGCTAGTGGGGTCATTTTTGGCGCTGGGGTTAACCGTGTCGTTAGCGCCCACCACCAGCACCACATCGGTTTTCGCTAGATCGTCGTTGATCTCGTCCATTTCGAGCACGATGTCGTAGGGCACGTTGGCCTCGGCCAGCAGCACATTCATGTGGCCGGGCATGCGACCCGCCACGGGGTGAATGCCAAACCGCACCTGTTTGCCCTGGGCGCGGAGCAGGCGGGTAATCTCGGCCACGGCGTGCTGAGCCTGGGCTACGGCCATGCCGTAGCCGGGCACAATCACCACGCTCTGGGCGGCGTCGAGCAGGTCAACCACTTCACCTGTGGTAGTGCTGGTGGCGCTGCCTACTAGGGCGGCAGACTTGCTAGTGCTGGTGGTTTCGCCAAAGCCGCCGAGCACGACGTTGATAAACGAGCGATTCATGCCTTTGCACATGATGTAGCTGAGAATGGCTCCGCTGCTGCCCACCAGCGCTCCGGTGATAATCAGCAGGTCGTTGTTGAGCATAAAGCCCGCCGCCGCCGAGGCCAGACCCGAGTAGCTGTTGAGCAGCGAGATCACCACCGCCATGTCGGCCCCGCCGATGGCCATCACAATCACAATGCCAAAGATGGCTGCGATCGCAGTCATGGCCCCCAAGGCAATCAGCGGCGTGGCGTCAGCCCCGGTGAGAAAGGGAAAGCCCAGGGCGACGATCGCCCCCAGCATGCCCAGGGTGAGCACGTGGCGGGCGGGCAGCAGCACCGCCCGGCTGGGCACCCAGCCCCGCAGCTTGGCCACCGCGATCATCGACCCGGTGAAGGTAATAATGCCAATGAACACGCCAATAAAAATTTCTACCCGGTGGACGGTCACATCGCCCCCGGTCAGGGTTGCGCTGGGCTGGAGATATTCGGCAAAGCCCACCAGCACGGCGGCTAGGCCCACAAAGCTATTGAGCAGCGCCACCATCTCAGGCATATCGGTCATGGCCACGCGGGAGGCGGCTAGCGCCCCCACCATGACGCCTAGGCCAATGGAGCCTAGCTGAATTGGGTAGCCCTGGCTGATGGCGGCGGTGGCGGCAAAGGCAACGGCCATGCCGACCATGCCCAGCAGGTTGCCCCGCTTGGCGCTCTCGGGCTGCGACAGCCCGGCCAGACTGAGAATGAACAGGGCACTGGCGGCAATATAGGCAGTGGTTACGAGGTTGGTTTCCATGTTTGGAGAAGTGAAGGGATGGAGAGGAAAGAGTTTTGAGTTTTGAATGTTGAGTGTTGAGTTTTTAAGTCAACACTCAAAACTTAAAATTCAAAATTTCATTTGTGGAACATGTTCAGCATGCGCTGGGAGACCATAAACCCGCCGGCGATGTTGACGGTGCCGAGGAAAAGAGCGATCGCACCTAGGATCGTCATCGGTGAGGTGATGTCGCCGGAGATCTGGAGCATGCCGCCGATGATAATGATGCCGCTGATGGCGTTGGTGACACTCATCAGCGGCGTGTGCAGGGAGGGCGACACGTCCCAAATTACCTTCCAGCCCAAAAAGCTAGCCAGCACAAACACCGTGAGGTGGCTGATAAACGAAGCCGGTGCCCAGAGGCCAATGGCGACACAGGCCAGACCCAAGATCCCAGGCCAGAGCAGCTGGCCATACCAGGGTTTGACGACTGGGGCAGCAGCGGTGACGGCGGCGGTAGGTTGAGGGCTGGGGGCCGGGGCCGGAGCTTCTACCTGGGGCGGCGGCCAAGTGACTTGGCCGTTGTGAATCACGGTGGTGGCGCGGATCACCTGGTCGTCCATATTGACGGAAAAACTCGCAGCTCCGCCCAGGTCGCTGAGCAGGTGCACCAGGTTGTTGCCGTAGAGCTGGCTGGCCTGGGAGGCCATGCGGCTGGGCAAATCGGTGAGGCCAATGATGGTGACGCCGTTGTGCGAGATCACTTCACCGGGCTGGGTGACTTCGCAGTTGCCGCCCTGTTCTGCCGCCAGGTCAACCACCACCGAGCCGGGCTTCATGCTCTCGACCATTTCCTGGGTGATCAGCAGCGGTGCTTTTTTGCCGGGGATCAGCGCCGTGGTGATGATGATATCGACATCTTTAGCCTGCTGGGCAAACAGGGCCATCTCGGCGGCGATAAAGGCTGGGCTCATCACCTTGGCGTAGCCGCCTGCGCCGCTGCCGTCTTCGGTTTCATCGAAGTGCAGCTCCAGAAATTCGGCCCCGAGGCTCTGTACCTGCTCTTTGACCACCAGGCGGGTGTCAAAGGCTTTGACGATCGCCCCCAGGCTCTTGGCCGCGCCGATTGCCGCTAGCCCAGCTACACCGACGCCAATCACCATCACCTTGGCCGGGGGCATTTTGCCCGCAGCGGTGATCTGCCCGGTAAAGCAGCGACCAAAGTGGTGGGCTGCTTCGATTACGGCCCGGTAGCCGCCAATGTTCGCCATCGAGCTGAGGGCGTCGAGCTTCTGGGCGCGGGAGATACGCGGCACCGAATCCATCGCCAGTACTGTGCCCCCCTGCTCGGCCATTTGGGCCAGCAAATCGGGGTTTTGGGCGGGCCAGATAAAGCTGGCCAGGGTGGTGGTGGGCTTAATCAAGGTGGCTTCGTGGCGGCCCAGGTCGGGATGGTGCTGGGGCGATCGCACCTTGAGCACCATATTGGCGGCCTCCCAGAGGCTGGCCGCATCGGGCATGATTTGGCAGCCTACGGCCTCGTAGGCGCTGTCGGTAAAGCTGGCTCCGGCTCCGGCCTGGGTTTCAACCAGTACGGTAAAGCCCAGCTTTTGAAGTTTTTTGGCGGTGTCAGGGGTAGCGGCTACCCGCCGTTCGCCTGCAAAAATTTCCTTTGGAATGCCCACTGTCAACCCTGGGGTGACAGCCTCTGCTGAGACGGGGGCGGCTTGGGGTGCTGCAATAGTCATAGAAGAAAATTACTACTGAGGTGGCCTTAGACAGAGAAAACAGAGGGAAAAGTTGGCTGCGATCGCACCCGATGCAGTGCTCACTATCGGCAACGGGAGGATGTTGGCTCCAGCCCAGCGGAAGACTTGACTCAGGCAATCGCCACAATTCTCAAAAGAGCGTCATCCCATGGGTCAAATTCAACCGGCCCAAAATGGGCCAAACTCAACAGCATGTCTGCGGGCAGAGATCATTCAAAAATTCAAAACTCAGGCAAAATTTAGAACGAGAAAGCCCAGCTTAAAAAGCTCTGACTTTAGGGCAAGGGTTTAGATTTATCTATGTCGCTTCAGCCTCAAACCGCAGCGGCAAAAAAACATGGTTCGCTTTTCCCCTCATACCATCACCTCTATCGCTTCAGAAGGCTCAGATATCCAGATTGTTTTTTGATTTAAATAAAACTCCCAGGGCAGGGAAAACCCTGAAACCCAGTTTTTAGGAGGGTAAAGGGGTGGTCATAGACTATTAAGAATGCTTTACCTAATTCAGTCGTGAAATCATGAGTTCCTGACAGATGCTGCCGAGCGCTCTAGCTGGAGATAGCCGGGGCGGGCCGTTTGAGCCTGGGTCAAAGTGGCGTGCAGGCTGTTCCAGTTTTCAGCAGCGATCAGGGTTTTGAGCTGGTCGATCTGCTGCTGGTACTGGGTCAGGGCCGCCAGCAGGGCCGATTGGTTATGGCGCGCCATTAAAGTGCCTAGCTCAGGCACGCCGCCGCCCACCCGGCTGGTGTCTTTAAAGCCAGAGCTGGCCAGGGCTTGAGCCAGGGCCAAAATGTCCGGGTCTGCTTCCTGCTGACAGGCGAGAATCAGGCTGCTGCTCACCATCACCGGCAGGTGCGAGATCCAGGCCACGGCGCGGTCGTGCTGGGCGGGGTGGCACTGCGCCAGGCTGGCCCCGAGACCAGTGGCGATCGCCCGCACCCGCTCCAGCGCCTCAGGGCTGGTGGCCTCGGTCGGGGTGAGCACGTAGGGGCGATCGCAGAATAGCCCCGCCTCGGCTACTGCCAGCCCCGCCGCCGCCTTACCCGCCATTGGGTGCCCACCCACAAACCCCGGCCACAGCGCCTCAATCGCAGGCACAATCTCGCCTTTGACCGAGGCCACATCCGTCACCACCGCCGCTGGGGCCAGGTACGGCACGATGGCCGCTGCCGTCGCCACGGTGACATCGATCGGAGTGCAGATAAACACCACCTCAGCCTCGGCCACCAGCCCTAGGTCAGTACCCGCTTCAGTTACCGCCCCCATCGCCAGCGCTGCCTGGGCCGTTTCTGGCCGCCGAGCAATGCCGATCACAGAATGACCCTGGCGAGTCAGATCTAGCCCCAGGGAGCCGCCGATCAGGCCCAGACCAATAATGGCAATGCGTTCCATAGGTTTATCAGAAGTTGATCTGTGGCCTCAGCCTACAGCCGATGTAGATGTAGGGTGGGCACTGCCCACCATTGGGGAAACTATTTTCCAGAGGTCGCCTTAGCTTAGACTATTTCTCGAAAAGAACCTGCCTTCACCGGGCAAACAACCGTTTGCCCCTACGGTAGGAGGGTACCCCCAGGTAGGGGCGCAGGCCTGCGCCCTGGGGAGACATCTAAAATGTCGGGTATTTTCATTGCCAGAATTGTCCTTAGAGGGGCAAATCTTTGTGGGTAAAGGGCTTGGCCTCGCTGCCGCTGTAGGTAGTCGACACATGACCCTCGCCCACCAGGCGATACTTGTAAGTGACCAACCCCTCTAGCCCCACCGGGCCACGGGGGGGCATTTTTTGGGTGCTGATGCCCACCTCAGCCCCAAACCCGTAG
The DNA here is from genome assembly GCA_007694115.1 of Leptolyngbya sp. DLM2.Bin27. Lineage (GTDB taxonomy): Bacteria > Cyanobacteriota > Cyanobacteriia > Phormidesmidales > Phormidesmidaceae > Nodosilinea. The sequence continues at coordinate 5,698 of RECJ01000182.1, forward strand.
CGAAAACCGTCGGCAAACCGGGTCGAGCAGTTGTGAAACACCCCGGCGGCATCGACACGATCCATAAAGTAAGCGGCGGTGGCGGGGTGGCGGGTGACAATTGCCTCCGTGTGGCGCGAGCCATAGGTATTGATGTGGGCGATCGCATCCTCCACCGAGCCCACCACCTTGATGGCCAAAATCAAATCGCTGTATTCCGTCGCCCAGTCAGCGGCGGTGGCGGGCACCAGGTAGGGGACGATTGCCTGGGCGGCCTCATCGCCGCGCAGCTCAACCCGAGCGTGGTGCAGGGCGTCGGCTAAAAGCCCCAGGCCCGCAGCGGCAATGTCGCGGTGGATTAAAAGCGTTTCAATGGCATTGCAGGCCGAGGGGTAGGCGGTTTTGGCATCGAGGGCAATTGCGATCGCCTGCTCCAGATCGGCATCGCTGTCTACATACAGGTGACAAATGCCATCGGCATGCCCCAGCACCGGAATCCGCGTATTCTCCTGCACAAACTGCACAAACCCATTGGAGCCACGGGGAATGATTAGATCCACGTAGCCCTCTAGATCTAGCAGGGCGCGAGTCTCTTCACGGGTGGTCAGCAGCTGCACCGTCTCCGGGTCTACCCCCGCATTTTTCAGCCCCTGCTTAATCGCCTCCACCAGGGCCGTGCACGAGCACACCGCCTCCTTACCACCCTTGAGAATCACCCCGTTCCCCGACTTGATCGCCAGGGCCGCAATCTGCATGACCGCATCGGGGCGTGACTCAAAGATCACCCCCAGCACCCCTAAGGGCACCGCCACCCGCGTCAGCACCAGCCCATCATCTAGCTCGCGGTGAACCTGCACCGCCCCCACCGGATCGGGCAGTCGGGCCACGTCGCGCACCCCAGCGATCGCCCCCGTCAGCTTCACCGCATCGAGCTTGAGCCTGTCGTAGAGAGGCTTAGCCAGGTTGTCCGCCACCGCCGCTTCACAGTCGGCTTGGTTCGCTCCCACAATTTGATCAATATTGGCCTCCAGCGCCGCCGCCACCGCCTCAATGGCGCGGTTCTTCTCAGCGGCAGACAAACTGGCCAGCGTCTGGGCTGCCCGGCGAGTCGCCTGGGCGATTGACAGCAGCGGCTGAGCGTCTTGAGCAAGGGGAGAAACAGTCATAGCAGTGCAAACAACCCGGCAGTATCCCAGTCTACCGCCTCAGCGAAAGCACATTTCCCCCACCCACTCACACACCCATCTACCCACCTACTCATCCCCCGGCTCATCCAAATGCTCCGACGCCTCGCGGTAGAGGTTAAACACATGGTCATCCTTGAGGCAATAGAGCACGTTGCGGCCCCGCTTGCGGTAGCTGACCAAGCGGGTGGCCCGCAAAATTCGCAGCTGGTGCGACACCGCCGACTCGCTCATCTCCACCGCCGCCGCCAGTTCCCCCACCCGCATTTCGCCCAGGGCCAGGGCCGAGAGAATCCGCCAGCGGTTGGGATCGCCCAAGACGCCAAAAAATTCCGCCATCCGCTGAGCCTTCTCTAGGCTCAAAATCTCCGCCACAGATTGAGCATCGTGGACGCAGGCCGTAGACTCAGCCGAGGAAATCGGGTCAACCATCAACATATTCTCCTGGGGGCAAGCCCGCTGTTTGAGCAAAGCCTGACACCGATAGCTAGAAATAAAACCCAGACAACACCTGAATGCCTGTTCATATGTTACTATTCATCTATGAACAGTTGTTCAAGCGTTTGAGCTTAAGGGCTTGAGCATTAGTTTAGTTCACCCCGTTCAGAGGATCTCTGCTATGACCACCGTTACCCAAATGAAATGCGCCTGTGACTCTTGCCTCTGTGTCGTTGACACCAGCCAAGCGATCGAAAAAGACAGCCAATATTTTTGCAGCGACGCCTGCGCCAACGGCCACCCCGAAGGATCCACCGGCTGCGGCCACAGCGGCTGTGGCTGCCACAACTAGCGTCCATCTAGCTCTAGGAGCCGCTGTCGGGGTTCGCCCGGCAGCGGCATTTATTTAAACGACCCAGCCCCTGATTCACACTGCGTCCCTCCAGTTGCTGTGGCGCTTCTAGCCTCTTGTCCCCTTAAAATTGACATAGAGCAATCGAAGCAGAGAGCAATCGGAGCAGAGGGCAGATTTTAGACTATGGCGCAAAAGACTGTGGCGCAAAAGACTGTGGCACAAACTGACCCAAACCGGGTGCTGCGACTGCTGCCCCTAGTCACCGGGGGCCTTGGCGGCACACTGTTGATGCTCAATCGAGTGCTAACCCCGGCCCTGACCGAATCCCAGGCGCGATCAGACGTTATGGGGGTGATTCTCAGCGCCCTGCTAATTTTGACGGGGCTACTGTGGCAGCGGGTGCAGCCCATTTCTCCCGAAGCGGTGACGCTGATCGGCGAGGCCGGGCTGGAGCTAGACGACACCCTGCCCGATGCCGCCCAGACCGAGTTGGCCTGGGCCTCGCACCTGCTGTTGACCAACACTGTCACCCGCTCTGTGGTGGTCTACCGCCAGGGCAAAACTCTGCTGCGGCGCGGCGTGCTAGCTCCCAAGGCCGAGGTCACCCCCGGCCCCATTCTCAAGCGGGTGCTAGAAACAGGCAAAGCTATCTATCTAGTCAAACTCAGCATCTATCCCGGTCGGGTAGAGTTTGACTATCTGCCCGAAAACACCCAGGGCGTGATCTGTCAGCCCGTGGGCAAGCATGGCGCACTGATTTTGGCGGCCAACGCCCCCCGCAGCTACACCCGCCAAGACGAAGCCTGGGTAGAGGGGATCGCCGACAAGCTGGGCCACACCCTAGATGGGTTAGCCGCCGATGACCCAACTGCTGAGCTAACGGCAACAGAAGGCTAGGGGTTAGACAGGCCAAGTGTGACCGGCTCTAACTACCGAGGGGTATACGGTGCAAGGTAGGCCGCAAACCGTAAACCGTACACCGTCCTCCCCCCCAACTTTCATCAATACAACTCATATTTCATCCACTGGCAGGGGATCGTCCCGTTGTAGACGGGAACTCGCTGGGCCGATTTGAGGCCAATGGAGCGAGCCAGTTCTTTGTTGCCGCTGAGCACAAAGGCTGTCCAGCCCTTGAAGCGCTGCTTGAGCACGTCGCCCAGCAGCTTGTAAAACGCGCCGAGGTCGGCGTCGGCCCCGAGGCGCTCGCCGTAGGGGGGGTTGCACAGCAGCAGGCCGCTGTCGGCGGGGGCCTCTAGGTCAGCCAGATCGGCGGCCCAAAACTTGACTTGATCGGCGAGGTCGCAGCGCTGGGCGTTGAGCTGGGCCTGATGAATGATGTCGGGGTCGCGATCGCACCCCCCCACCCAAACCCCCAGATCTGTGCCCCGGCTCGCCTCCGCCTCTTGCCACAGGCGATCCCACAGATCGCCATCAAAGTTGGGCCAGGTCTGACAGCCAAACTCTTCGCGAAAAATACCCGGCGCGATCTTGAGGGCCATCATGGTGGCCTCTAGGGGCAGCGTGCCCGAGCCGCAGAGCGGGTCGATCAGGGGCACATCGCCCTGCCAGCCCGTCAGCGTCACCAGGGCTGCCGCTAGAGACTCTTTAAGTGGGGCGGCCCCCACGGCGGGTCGATAGCCACGGCGGTGCAGGCTGGAGCCAGAGCTGTCGAGGCTGACGGTGGCGGTGTCGGCTTGAATGTGTAGGTTAATGCGCACCTCGGGGTGCTGGGTGTCGACGGTGGAGCGATCGCCCCACTGCTGCCGCTGCTGATCGACCACGGCATTTTTCACCTGTAGCGCGGTGAAGTGGGTGTGGTTGAGATTGGGGTTTTTGCCCGTGGCATCGACGGCAAAGGTGAGGTCGGGGGTGAGGTAGGGCCGCCAGTCAATGCTTTGAATGCCCTGGTAGAGATCCTCGGCGTCGCGGCAGGGCACCTCGGCCAGCTTGACCAGCACCCGAAAGGCCAGCCGTGACCACAGGTTGACCCGGTAGAGCAGGGCCAGGTCGCCCTCAAAGGCCACCCCGCAAAAGCCGGGTTCTGTATTTTGAGCGCCCAACCCTTCTAGCTCGGCGGCCGCTAGGGCTTCTAGACCCCGAGCAACGGTGGCAAAATATGCGGCCATGGGCCTCCTCTACGCCTCCTCTACAACGTCTCGATCGATGCTCTGGGTTGGTGTCGCCAACCCCAGCTTCCCCAGGGATTTACCGTTTTGTTAAGACCGAATATTTCGACACATCTCACCCTTGGAAGCTAGGCTATTCTATTGATATCCTGATGGATATTGCACCCCCAATTTAGGGTAAAGTGCATCAACCAGCGCTGAATGCGGCGGTTTCGCCAACAGCGGTTTGGCCCCCCTGTTGAATCATGAGAGGAAAGACTTATTTCTAAGACGCAACTGGTAAACCGGCAAATTCGCTCACCCCAGGTGTTCTTAATTGACCATGAGAACCAAAATCGGGGGCTCATGGATACTCGCGAGGCGCTGACCATCGCGGAGGACGTAGGCCTTGACCTGGTGGTGGTTTCCAACGGCAAAGATGCCCCTGTGGCCAAAATTCTGGACTACGGTAAGCTCCAGTACCAGCAGAGTAAGCGACAGAAGCAAAGCTCTAAGCCGTCTTTGAAAGAAGTCAAGCTGCGCCCCAACGTGGGTGAGTCTGACTACCAGCTTCGCATTCGGCGCTCGGTTGAGTGGCTGTCTAAGGGAGACTCGGTTAAGTTTTTAGTGCGCCTGCGGGGCCGTGAACACCAGCACCGCGATCGCGCCGCCGAGTTGCTAGAGCGGATTGTAAAAGATATCGGTGATGCCGGTAAGGTGCAAGCTCTTGACCGCAAGGCGCTGGTGCTCATGATCACCCCAGCCTAGGGGCTAGCGACCTCTGCTCTGCTCTGCACAAACCTGGCCAGGGCCAACGCCGCCGGCCAGGTTTGTAATCGATCGGTAGTCGCTTAACCTTGCCTCAGATAGCCCAGCCTAAGATCTGGGCCACCTCTTGCCATACGGTCACAGGGTCAAAGGGCTTGGCAATGATCCCGGCGATGCCCAGGGCGGTCGGGTGGTCGCGATCGCTCGACATGACCTTAGCCGTCAATAAAATCACCGGTACAGCCTGGGTTTTGGGCTGAGACCGCAGCTGAGCCACTACCTCAAAGCCGTCCATATCAGGCATAGAAACATCTAGCAAGATACCGTCCCAAGGCGCAGCCAGGGCCGCCTGTATGCCCTCGCGGCCCGACCCAGCGCTGCCGGTTTGCCAGCCGCCAAACTCCTCTAGGGAGAGGCAAACGACGTCGCGAATATCCAGCTCGTCGTCAATGACTAAAATCCGCTTGCTCATAGATTTACAAAGTTGCTCATAGAAGGCCCAGAGAGGGCGGTTAGGTGGCTCATAGGTCTTTGACCGGCAGCGTAAAGAAAAAGGTGCTGCCCAGGCCCAACTGGCTCTCCACCCAGATTTCCCCACCGTGCTGCTCGACGATGCGTTTACAGATAGCTAGCCCCAGGCCAGATCCCCCCTTCCGCCGCGAATCTGACCCATCCACCTGCTGAAACCGCTCAAAGATCACCTCTAGGCAATGGGCCGGAATGCCTCGCCCCTGGTCTTTTACGGCCACTCGCAGATACAGCGGCGGCGGTTCGCCACCGCCATCGGGTTCAGGGCTGGGGGTCTCAGGGCTGGGCAGCGCCGGCACAGCCACCGTCAACCAAATTTTGCTTCCAGGGTCAGAAAATTTAATCGCGTTGCCCAGCAGATTAGTCAACGTCTGCACAATGGCGTCTGGCATGACCATCACCGTGGCGTGAGTAGGGGCAATATGGAGGCTCACCTGGGCCGCCTCTGCGATCGCCTCTACCCCACTCACCGCCTGGTCAATCAACTCGTCGATGGCATAGGGTTCTAGCACCAGTTCGCTATGCCCCGAGGCCAGACGCTCTAGGTCGAGAATGTCATTGACCAGGCGAATCAGTCGCTCGGTGTTGTTGAGGGCCATGTGCAGCATTTGCTGGGCCTTTTGGGGGCGATCGCTCAGCACCCCAGCCGCCAAAATGCCCAGGCCGCCACGAATGGCCGTGAGGGGCGTGCGCAGTTCATGGCTAACAATGGAGATAAACTCATCCTTGAGACGATCGATCTTGTAGCGATCGCTGATGTCGCGCACCACCACCAGCACCTCATCCTGGGTCACCGGAATAATGCGCGCCTCTTCGTAGAACACCTTGCCATCCCACCAGAGCTCGTACTCCTGCCGCTGAATCTTGCCCGTAGCTAGCGCCACCTCAACTAAGCGCTGTCGCCCCTCCGCCAGAGCCCTGGGCAAATTTTCGTACATGCTAGTTTCCAGAATGCGGCTGGCATCGCCAATCCAGTTGACCGCCTCCAGGTTATAAACTTCCTTGGGTCGGCCGTCGCGGCCCAGGCGCATCAGCAGGTCAGGAATCGCGTTAATCAGCGCCTGCTTAGTCGCCTCACTGGCTACCAGTGACGCGGTCTGGGCCGCCACCTGGCGCTCTAGTTCTTGCTGGTAGTGGGTGCGCAGTCGCTCAGCCTGGCGGCGCTCGCTGATGTCTTGGAAGGTGTTGATCGAATAGATCACCTGCCCCAGATCGTTAACCACCGGAATGGTATGCACCTCTAGGGGAATGCGGCGATGACCCGTATCGACCTCAATGTCGTCGGTGTAAGCGGTCTCGCCCCGCAGACCGCGCACCACGGGCAACTCGGCGGTGGGGTAAAGCTGATCGCTGCCAGCCCGATACAGCCGATAGGTGGTAGCCAGCGGCTCGGCATCGGCCAGGGCAGTACCCTGGGTCAGCATCTCTTTGCCCTTGGCATTGAGAAACAGCATGTGCCCCTGCTGGTTATGGACGCTGAGGGCCACCGGCACCGCGTTGAGAAAGGTCGCTAGGGTATGCTCACGGTCTTTGAGGTCTTGAAAAGACCCTACGAGCTGCCCCACCATCTGGTCAAACCCCTGCCGCAGGGCTTCTACCTCCTGAATGCGGCTGGGCTGGGTCGGGGGCACCACCGCCATGCCGTCGGTAAAGGCCTGGGTAGCCCGCTGCAGCGACAAAATGGGCCGGGTGATATAGTCTGCGGTCCACAGCCCCAGGCCAATCGACCCCATTAGGGCCAGGGCACACAGTAGCGCAGTCCGGGCCATGTTGGCGTAGATATTAGCCATAAACTCCGAGGTCGGAATCACCGTCACCAAGATCCAGTTCAGCTCAGCCTGCATCGGTGTGGCCTTGACAAAATAGCGCTGGTTTCCCAAGCGCACCTCAGAAAACACCGGCCCCTGAATTTGGCTAAAGTCGGCGTGGGCGTCTAACAGGTCTTGGGCGGCGGCGCGGGTGATTGAATCGCGGCTCTGGGTCACCGACAGGCGGCGGGGCGGCACGGCCACGTTTTGGGCATAGTTGCTGGCCTTACCCAGCCTGAAAGGCAATTCGCTGGTAGAGGTTGCCACCAGGTCACCGTTGGGTTCGATCACAAAAATTTGCCCCTGGGGGCTGGGGATCAAAGCCTGCAAAAACTCCCCTAGCTCGGTCAGCAAAATCGCGGTACTGACCACCCCCCCGGCCTGACCCGCAGGCGTTGTAAAGGGCATGAATCGCACCATCGCCAGCCGGGGCCGATTTTCACCGCGCTCTAGGGTTACCACCAGCCGCCACAGCCCCTCGGGGTACGCCTGAGCCGCAGCATACCAAGGATGGTCTGGTGGGTCGCGGTGGGGGTCGTAGTTGTAGCGCAGTGGGGCTACGGGGCTTTTGTCTTGGCCCTCGCCATCGGTGGTGTAGTGATAGAGCGTGCCATCGACAGCGTCAATATTGAGTCGTCTCACGGACAGTGAACCTGACGGCGATCGGGCCACATTGAGAAAGGCCCCGGCCTGGTTGGCGATCGCAATGCCGGTCAACTCTGGAAACAGGCTGAGCTGCTGCACAAAATGGTCTTCTAGGCTGCCCAGATCGGTGCTGCTAAACTGTCCGTTTTGCAGCAAGTAACCGTTGGTTTGGGCTACAAACTCCAGCACCTTTAGGTAGGCCTTGAGGCTGTCTTCGGTACGTTCACTGCTCTCGGTCATCAGCTGGCTGGCCATATCGCTCACCGCCCGCTGCCCGCTGCGGTACGACAGATAGCCCACCACCCCCGTAGTGCCGACAATTTGCAGCAGAAAAGGGACAATCAGCAGATTTCGCAGGGAAAATTTCATGGCGGGTTAGCGTCGGCACGGCGGCTGGCCCTGGCGGATAAACGGGCTGAGTTCAGCACATGGGATAGAGACAGAAGGTGTTGCCGCCTCGGGCTTTAGCATCTTTAAGGGCCTGTTCGGCAGTCTTGAGCAAATGACTGCTAGAGAGAGACCCGGTGGGCGTCGTGCCGCCGATACCCAGGCTGAGGGTAATATAGCCCCCTGACGCAGGGCTGGGGTGAGGAATTTTGAGGTCGGTAACCGCCTGCTGCATGCGCGAAACTACCCGCAGCGCCCCGTCTAGGTTGGTATTGGGCAGCACAACGCCGAACTCTCGATCGCCACAGCGGGCCACCAGATCAATGTTGGGATTGACGGTGTGGTGCAGGCTGCGGGCGAGGCGGCACAGGGCCGCATCGCCCGCCCGCTGGCCGTAGACCCGGTAGTAGGTGCACAGATCGTCAGGGGTGCACAAAATTAGCGAAATCGGGGCCTGGTCTTGGCAGTGGCGCTCCCACTGCTGCTGCAAAAAAGCATCGAAATGCAGGCTGTTAGCCACCTGGGTGAGGGGGTCGGTGGTGTCTTGCTGGGTCCAATAGAGGGCCTGATGGTGGCGCATCTGCTCGATTTGCTGGCGCAGGTGCGATCGCTCAATGCGGCTGAGCACCCGAGTCACTAACTCTGGCCCCACAATGGGTTTGCCAATCAGATCGTCGCCGCCGACCTCAAACACCTGGCGCACGGTGACAGTGTCAGGATGGGCGGCCACCATCAAAATTGGCAGGTTGCCAAAGCGGCAGTCTTGGCGCACCACCTGGCACAGGTCAATGCCGCTAAAGGTCGGCATGTCTAGGGCCAGCAGCAGCAGGTCGGGCTCGGTCTGGCGCAGCACCTCCCAAAACTGGCTGGGGTCTTCTAGTTTGGTGACGGTCAGACCCCAGGGGGTGAGTAGGTCACCAATCACCCCGCAGGTAATGGGGTCGTTGTCGACTACCATCACCCGCGACTCTGGGGCTTGAGCGTCGGGCAAGATCTGATCGAGGGTGTCTAAAATTTGGCCAACAGTCACCGGGGCCACCAGGTAGCGATCGCCCTGGAGCCGGGCCACCTGCACCCGTTCGTCTAGGCTGTCGCAGCCGGTGAGCACCAGCACCGGCTGCTGCGGATAGCGGTGTTTGATCTCCCGCAGCGGAGCCAGTTTTTCGGCCTGGGAAACGCTTTGGTTGAGGGACAGCACCACGACTTCGGCCCTGCCTTGGGCCAAGCGCTGAAGTAGGTCAGTTAGCCCCGTAGCGCGATCAAACTGCCAGCCCCGCTGCGGCGCATCAGCCTGCAAACAGGCGTTTAAATCTGGCTCTAGGGCCAGGGCTATGCCCCGCCACCGGGGCTTGGCCGGGGCACTGGTAGCCTCGGCTTTATCCCCGGATCTGTCCCCGGATCTGTCTGCGGGCTCTATGGGTTTAGGCGGCAGGGCCAGGGCTTGCTTGAGCGCCAGCAGGTAGCTAGAGAGTTGATCGACTGCGCTCGCCCCCAGGGGCTGGGTGCTGCCGAGCAACTGCTCTAGCTGGCGGGCCTGGGTCGAGCCTTCTTCGTAGCCAAAGGTGCCGAGCCCCCCGGCCAGTCGATGGGCCTCTTCGCAGGCGATCGCTCGCTGCAGGGGCGGCAGGTTACCCGCCTGGAGCGATCGCACGGCCCCTTCTACCACCGCCAGGCGCTGCTGTATCGACGATTGAAACCGAGCTGAGATCGCTTCTAAAGCCCTTGGGATCCGGGGCGGGCCGGTGCCCTGGGCCGCCCCCAGGGCACCGGCTGGCTCCGCCGTTGTCTCCTCAGCCCCAACTGGGCCGGGGGGAAGATCTCGCAGGCGATAGCCCAAACCATACACAGTCTGGATCACGTTTTCGACCACGCCGCTGCGTTTGAGGCGGTTGCGCAGGTCTTTGACCAGGTTGGTCACCGCCCCTTCGGTGGGCGAGTCATCGATGGTCCATAGGTGGTCGAGAATCGTGCTGCGGCTAAACACCCGCTGGGGGTAGCGTAAAAACAGCTCCAGCAGGCTGTATTCCTTGGGGGTCAGGGGTACCACCTGGCCACGGTAGGTCACCTGGGCCAGGGTTGAGTCAAGACACAGCTGCCCCCACACCAGCGACGGAATGGTGCTGGCCCGCGTCCCCCGTCGCAGCAGGGCGCGCACCCGGGCCAGCACCTGCGACACCTCAAAGGGCTTCGTGACATAGTCATCGGCCCCGGCATCCAGTCCGGCAATCACATCTTCATCGTCAGCCTGGGCGGTGAGCATCAAAATGGGTGTTGACACCCCCTGCCCCCGCAGCTGACGGCACAGGCTAATACCGTCAAGACGAGGAATGTTGAGGTCTAGCATGATCAAGTCGTAGTTCCACAGGGTGGCCAGTTCCTGAGCAATCACGCCGTCAGTGGCTTTCTCTACGGTGTAGCGTGCCGCAGTCAGGTGGAACACCAGCAGGTCTTGGGTGGATAGGTCATCCTCAACAAGCAAGATTTTCATCGGCGAGGAAGTTTTCTGGCGGGTAGGATCTGCCTAGGGTCGGGATTGGCCCTACAGGTGCGCTCTAGTCACCTCTCAAAACCTCGTCAGAGGTTGAGCAGAAGCGATCTCAAGCTAGCCCAGAGGCAAAAACCCCTTGCAATCTTTTCTAGCATATCGTTATCCTCGAATCTTCTTTACCACGCAGGCTTAGTTTTGGGGAGGGTGGCAGCTGCATTTTTTAGGGTTTAAGTTTGGGGTTTTAGGGCCAATACCGTAGCTGGGGTTGCCGAATTAGCAACACCCGATGCCTCGATGCTCTATCTAGAGCCCCCTAGAGGCAGCTTTTAGGCGGGTATTGGGTGCTGCGATCGCACTATCTACAGACCCAGGGGCAGCCATCCCCGTCGGAACCGTTCGTCCAGCTTGTAGAATAGTTGTGATATCAGTACATACTTTAGAGCCACTACAGTGCCATGGGTCGTGTTGGGGTCTTATTGCTAAATCTGGGGGGGCCAGAGCAGCCCGACGATGTTCGCCCCTTTTTGTTTAACCTGTTTGCCGATCCAGAAATTATCCGCCTGCCCTTTCCTTTTCTGCAGCGGCCCCTGGCCTGGTTGATTTCTAGTTCGCGCGCTAAACAGTCCCAAGAAAACTACCAGCAGATTGGCGGTGGGTCTCCCCTGCGCCGCATTACCGAAGAGCAGGCCGAGGCGCTCCGCCAGGTTTTAGCCGACCGAGGCACCGAAGCCAAAATCTACATTGGCATGCGCTACTGGTACCCCTTCACCGAAGAGGCCGTGGCCCAAATCAAGCGTGACGGCATCGAAAAGCTGGTGGTGCTGCCGCTGTATCCGCAGTTTTCGATCAGCACCAGCGGCTCTAGCTTTCGCCTGCTAGAGCGTCTCTGGCTCGAAGACCCAGCCCTCCAGCGGGTTGTCTACACCGCCATCCCCTCCTGGTACGATCGCCCTGGCTACACCGAGGCCATGGCCGACTTGATCGCCCAGGAGCTAGACAAGCTCGATAGTCCCGATCAGGCCCACATTTTCTTTAGCGCCCACGGGGTGCCCGTCAGCTACGTCGAAGAGGCCGGCGACCCCTACCAGCGCGAGATCGAGCACTGCACCGAGCTGATTATGAAATCGCTCAACCGCCCCAACCCCTATACCCTGGCCTACCAAAGCCGGGTTGGCCCGGTGGAGTGGCTTCAGCCCTACACCGAAGATGCGATTGAGCAGCTGGCCCAGCAGGGGGTCAACGATCTGGTGGTAGTGCCGATCAGCTTTGTCTCCGAGCATATCGAAACCCTCCAAGAGATCGATATCGAGTACCGCGAAATCGCTGAAGCCGCTGGCATCCACGGGTTTCACCGGGTACCTGCCCTGAATACTCATCCGCGCTTTATCGGCGATATGGCCGATATGGTGACCGAGGCTCTGGCGGCCCCCCGGCAGCTGTTTTCCGACGTGGTGCAGCCCGACAAAAAGGTCAAGATCTACCCCCAAGATCGCTCGGCTTGGGGGTTGACCCCTGTGGCCGAGGTGTGGAACGGGCGACTGGCAATGGTTGGCTTCTTGGCCCTGCTGCTAGAGCTGGTCAGCGGTCGTGGGCCGTTGCACTTCGTCGGTATTCTCTAGGCTCTAGACAGGCGAATGGGGACAGGGGCTAGCGGTTCAGGAGGGTTGGCGGGCCGCTACTGCTTTGGCTTAGAGCGCCGGGGCCACTGCTGCCACAGGTAAGAAGTGCGAATCACCAGCCACAGCAGCAGCAGCGCAATCATGCCCCCCTGGTTAGGGGCATCAAAGGCCAGCACCGCCAGCACAATACACAGCCCATCGACCGCAAAAAAGCTCCACAGGGGTGGGCGGCGGGGGCGAAAAAACAGGCCCACTTGCAGCAGCTGAATCACTAGAGCCAGCAGGGCGCTAATCAGGCCAATCAGCAGGTTGAACCTGCTGTCGAGGCCTACGGTGCGGGCGATCGCAATCCCCGCCAGGGCTCCCACCCCAGGGCTGAGTACCAGCTCCAAAATTTGAAAAAAACGCTGACTGTAGCGGTCTTTAGACAGCATTAGTTCTGCCGCAGACCAGGTGGCCAGCACCCCCAGCACCAGGGCCGGCGGCAGCTGAGACAGCAGCGGCACATTGACCCACAGCTGGGGGCCAGACATGAGGCCAATCAGCAGCAGGGGCAGGGCTAGCCGCAGCCCGGTTGCCGCTGCAATCGACAAAATTGCCAGTAGTTCTGTAATAATCACGGCTCGCCCTTACCGGCTTGGGTCGCTGCTCGATGTATTCCCTATGGGTTTATTGGCTGAGGGTTCTATTGGCTGAGGGTTGCTGAGGGTTCTATTCGCTGAGGGCCATAGAGAGGTAGTCAGCGGCTGACTTGACCACAGCCACAGCATTTTCGTAAACCATGCGGGTTGGCCCTAGCACCCCGACGCTGCCCACCGAAACATTGCGGCGGGTGTAGTTAGAGACCACCAGGGCGCAGCCCTGCATAGGCTCTAGCGGGTTCTCAGCCCCAATCCACACTTTGACGTCAATGCCGCTGGTCGCCGGGCGAGGCACCGAGGGGGCAGCAATCAACAGCGGCCACAGCTGGGACTGGTCTTCTTCGAGCAGGCGCACAATCGCCTGAATGCGCTGGGCGTCAGAGAACTCAGGCTGGCGCAGCACTTCAGCTAGGCCGCTGACTACGAGATAGGGAGTGCCGGCGGTCTGCGATCGCAGTGCCAAATCCTCCAGAGCCTGGCAAAGCAGCGCGCCATAGTGCTCAAACTCTTCGCCTAGATCACCCCAGTTCAGCGTCGTGACATCGCTCAAAGGTCGTCGGCGCAGGTGGTGGGTCAAAAAATTCGACAAAATTTCTAGCTGCCGTCGGCCCAGCGCTTCATCTACCGCTGGTGATTCACTGCCCAGCATCGGCGGCAGCTGCACAACTACCGACTGAGTGGCCAACGAGTCTAGCAGCACCACCATCAGCACCTGCCCACTCTCCACCGCCACCAGCTGAATGTGGCGAATCAGCGCCGTACTGGCCTGGGGTACCGTGACCAGGGCGAGGTAGCCACTGATCTGGGCCAAAATCTGAGTCGCCGATCGCAGCAGCGACTCCAGGCTGTGCCCCATCCAGTCAATTTCCTCGGTCAGGGCTGCGTCGACCTGTCGCTTCACTCGGGTTGATGGCGACATCAACCGATCCACATACAGACGATAGCCAAAATCAGAGGGTACTCGCCCCGAAGAAGTATGGGGCTGGTAGAGCAGCCCGTATTTCTCCAGCAGGCCCATGGCGTTGCGCACCGTGGCTGGGCTCACCTTCAAGTTATATTCCTGGGCCAAGGCCCGTGACCCAACCGGCTCTGCCGTGGCGATATAGTGACGAATCGTAGCCTGGAGAACCTGCTCGTGGCGAGCACTCAGGGGAAGGGCAGAGTCCATAGGGGTTAAGGCAAAACTCAGCTACGGCTTTGCCTTACCATAACAGATGTTTTCCGAGCTTCGGTACTATACCCAGCCTCGGCCCCAGTGCTCATAGATCTTTACTCTGGTTAAAGAACTCACCCACCCTAAAGCTAGCCGTGCGCTCCAGCTGGGCCATAGTCGAGCGAGTAATCAGCTTGCCCTGCTCCACTAGCACTTCCCCGGTAATCGGGTGCAGTAGATCTTGATCAGCTCGGCGACCAATCAGCGCCTCAATGTCTTGCAGCGAGTTGACGTACATCCCGGGCGGCAGCTCCACTACCACCCCATTGCCCATCACCCTAGCCTGGCAGGCCAGCCGCGAGTTGGGTTTACAGGAGGTAATCACCTCCAGGGTACGCTGCTCTCGCCGATTGATGGGGGTCAGCGACTCCATGCCCGACTGCACGTAGATATGGCAGGTGGCACACATGCCCCTGCCGCCGCATTCCTTGAGCACGTCGAGATCTTTGTTGATCAGCACCGACAGCAAATTACTGTTGGTTGCAACTGAGCTTTCTTGGGCAATAGGTTCTAAACGGACGTTTTTAGCCATGATGAGGTGCGAAATAGATGACGGAAGTAGAAATAACCAGCCTGTAACCATCCCGGTGGGCCATGGGTTCTACAGATTCGAACCATGGCCGAGGCCGTTACCCTAGGGCGTTGGGGGCGGCGATGGTTCCAGCAGCAGGCGCTGCTCCTCTGGGGTGAGGGCTTGGCCGCTGACCAGGGTTTGAAAATTGCGGATGGTTCTGCCACCGCGCTTTAGAAATGCCGAGACCCAGTCCTTGATCCACTGGCGTTGTTCTAGGGTCAGGGGAGGTTGGCCGCTGCCAGTGACGGCAAAATGACCATCCTGTTGCAGCTCAAACTGCTCAAGCCAGGGGTGAGCCGGTCGAGATTGTCGCCAGGTGTTGATCACAATGGTTTTGCCCAGGTACTGGGCTGCCCCGTCACTGAGGTGGTTGAGGGCTACCACCACCGCTTGGTAATCAGCCGATAGCTTAACCTGAATTGGCGCTGCTGGGCTTGAGATGGCCGGGACTGGCGTTACTGGAGCCTGGGCAGGCTCTGGGGCAGGGGCAGATTCTGGGGCGGCGGGGCTAGGGGCGGCGGGTGTGAGGGCACTGCTGCCCAACGTGACACAGCCAGCCAAAAGCCTAAAGGTAGACACCGCATTATGGGGTGCTTCCATCAGGGTGGCCTTGAGCTGGCTAATGGCAGTACCATACTCAGCTAGCGATATATTGTCGGTGATGAGCACCAGCAAAATCAGCCCCTGGCCCAGCTTGTAGATGTGGGCTAGCTGATTGGCAAAGCGAAAGCTAAAGGTCTCAAAATGGGCAGGAGTGGTGTCAACCACCTGCTGGATGCCCTGGGCGAGGGCGTCTTGCTGCTGGGTGTTGAGGCTGATGTCCGGTCCAAAAAAGAAGGGTCGATTGCGTCCATCAATCAGCGCCATCCCAGCGATGCCGGGCAAATTTAAGACATTCTGGATCACCTGCCGTTTCATAAATTTGTTGGGATACCGTTCTAAGATTTTGTGATCGCGTGCCCTGAACCAAGTAATCTAAGGATGGCAGGCCTCATTCAACACAGGGCTGGAGGCCATAAGTCTATCCAAAATTGTTGTAACGACGTTGGTTGCGGCGATATCGGGGAGATGGCCTGTATTAGTATCATGGTTTGTTGGCATCCCAGGATTATCGTACGTTAGGGTTAATGCCCATGTCTGACCTTCCTTTTACCCTCGATCAGCTGCGCATTCTCAAAGCGATCGCAGCAGAGGGCAGCTTTAAACGAGCGGCAGACAGCCTGTATGTCTCTCAGCCAGCGGTTAGCCTGCAAGTACAAAACCTAGAGCGCCAGCTAGATGTACCCCTGTTTGACCGGGGCGGGCGGCGAGCTCAGCTGACCGAGGCCGGGCATTTGCTGTTGAGCTACGGCGATCGCATTCTCAGCCTGTGCCAAGAGACCTGCCGCGCCATCGAAGATCTCCAGAACCTGCAGGGCGGCACTCTGATTATCGGCGCTAGCCAGACCACCGGCACCTACCTGCTACCCCGGATGATCGGCCTATTTCGGCAGAAGTATGCCGACGTAGCCGTGCAGCTCCATGTCCACTCCACCCGCCGCACCGCCTGGAGTGTCGCCAATGGCCAGGTTGACCTAGCCATTATTGGGGGTGAAATTCCTCCCGAACTACAGGACTCTTTAGAAAGAGTGCCCTACGCCGAGGACGAACTCGCACTGATCATGCCGATGTATCATCCCCTGGCCAGCCAGGCCGTGGTGCAGCGGGAAGATCTCTACAAGTTGCACTTTATTGCCCTAGATTCGCAATCCACCATTCGCAAGGTGATCGATCAGGTGCTCACCCGCTGCGGTATTGAGACCCGCCGCCTCAAGATCGAAATGGAGCTCAACTCCATTGAGGCGATCAAAACCGCCGTCCAGTCGGGGCTAGGGGTGGCCTTTGTGTCTAACTCCGCCATCGAAAAAGAGCTCCAGATGGGCGTGCTGCACCGAGCCAAAATCGATTCGGTGGTGGTCAACCGCACTCTGTCGGTCATTTTCAACCCTAGCCGCTACCGGTCTAAGGCCGCCGCCGCCTTTACCACCGAAATTTTGCCCCAGTTTACTAACCTGCCCCTCAATTTCAAGCCCACAGGCCCCGAAAAAAATAGCCCCGAAAAAAATAGCCCCGAAAAAAATGGCACTAAGCCAGCCCCCTCGCCCCAAGAGCCCCTCAATCTCAGCAGCCCCTAGGGGATGATCCCAGCTAGAGGCTTGATTGGGCGGGTTCCTAGACCTCGTGAACTGTCAACGGGTTGCCGGGAATGGCAATCAGCCCATCTCTGTAGATATGGATCAGGTTGC
Source organism: Leptolyngbya sp. DLM2.Bin27 (assembly GCA_007694115.1). Lineage (GTDB taxonomy): Bacteria > Cyanobacteriota > Cyanobacteriia > Phormidesmidales > Phormidesmidaceae > Nodosilinea. The sequence goes on from RECJ01000182.1 coordinate 22,715, forward strand.
GCTGGCGGAGTTTGCCCATCAGTCGGGTGACGGTGACCCGAGTCGAACCAATGGCGCTGCCGATCTGAGCGTGGGTCAGTGCCCAGGGCAGATAGTACCCCGACTCACAGGGTTCACCAAACTCTTCGATCAACAGGGTGAGAAAGCCGAGCAGGCGATCGATGGTGCGCCGCTGCCCTAGGGTGCTGAGCCACAGCAGCTTGCGCTGGTGTTGATAGCGAAAGGCATCGAGCACCTCGCGGCGAAAGTGGGGCCAGTTGTCTAGGTCATTCCAGTACAGCCAGATCACGGTGGTCTGGTCGACGTGGGCAAAACTCTGCAACAAAAATGGAGCCTGGGCCACAATCTCAAAGGGCTGCCCAGCCCCGACAAAGCCAAGAAAAGCCTCTTCGTTGAGGCCTATGGACAGGGGCGAAGCGCCCTCTTCGTCACTCACCTCAAAGTCAAGCTCTGGTTCTCCGTCGCTTGCTCCCTCAGCAGAGCCCACCAACCGCACGGCGCCGCGCTCTACCAGGTAGAGCAGCCCAGATCGGGTGGGGATACGCTCGTTCTGGTTAAACGTTCTCGTCCGGTAGTGGGCGTGGGCCCAGTCAGTAATGCGCTGCCAAGTCAAAAATGGCCGGGCGTTATCAGAGGGAAGAGATGATTGCATAGCCATCAGTTGGATGAGAGGGTATGGGCCACGACCAATTGAGGATCCCCGAGGCTAGGACGCGATCGCTCTGGCCAATGCCATTAGCAAAGGTCACAAAGCCTTCACAAGTCATCCAATACTAATACAGAGAACCCGTAATTTCCCGGAGTCCTGCTAGCGATTGTGTTCTATCCCATTCGGAGGAGAGCCTAAACCCTAACCTGTCCCAGGGCATTTTTGGGCGATCGCCTCGGCCTACGTTTTTAACGATACCAAAACCTATAAGAAAAACTGTTCATTCAAACGGCCCCTAGGGGGTGACAATCCCCCACAGTGGTCATATAATTCAAATGTGTGAGGAGCGAACCAGAAGAGATGCCGAGACGAAACACGGCCAGTCGTCGGCATCTCTTTTGTTTTGTAGGTCATTTTCTCTGCTCTGGCCCCAGATCCTTGTGGGTTAGGCACATGTGGGTTAGGCACATGTGGGTTAGGCACATTGGTAGACCAAGCCACCCGCTCGAACTCGTCGCGTCAATTTAGCTGTTTGAGCTAGCTTCTAGAGGGCGAGAGGAGGTCGCTAAAATCCCTCGCAGCGCTTTAGCCACCACCTGCGGCTGCTCAACCATGGCTAGGTGGCCGCAATTTTCGATTTCGATGACCGTATTCTGACCCTGGCTCGATGACTTTAGATAGCTCGCCAGGTGGTTCACGTAGCGTAGGTTCATCACTTGGTCTTGACGACCGGCCATAAAGTGTACCGGCTGAGTTAGCTCTGCCACCAGACGCGGTAGTAGGTGCACTTCGGCTTCGGTAGTCGACTCTAGCAAGCTGCCCAGGGCCGCTGCGCCGTCGGCTTGCAGCAGGTCAAGGCAGCGATCGCGCCCCCAGTCGTAGGCCAAGGGTCGGTGTACCATCATGCGGGTGAGCAGCAGCGGCAGCAGCGTGTGGCGCAGCCAGGGCCGTCGCCAGCCCACAATATACTGCCCCGCCTGGCGAAACTGCTGAAACTCTCGCTCTAGATAGAGGCCCCCACCCGAGTTCATGCACACGACTCCCTGCACCAGCTGGGGAAAGCAGTGGGCCATCCACAGCGCCACACTGCCCCCCAGAGAGTGCCCCACTAGCCACACCGGGCCTAGCTTAAGCTGTTCGAGCAGGGCCGCTAAATCGCGGGCGTAGGCCCCCAGACCATAGGGCGACGTTGAGGCTCCCCAGGCCTGGGCAGCGGCGGGTATGCCTGGACAATGCTCTGCTAGGCCGTAGCGCGACTCACCAAACCCCCGCAGATCGTAGGCTAAGCAAAGATGGTCAGCACTGAGCTGATCGATCACGGGTTGCCAGTATTTGTGGCTGAGCAACCAGCCATGGATAAAAACCAGTGGAAAAGGTTGGCCCGCTGCCGTGAGCGGCCTATTACCGGCAAGTTGATAGTAGTGGGAGACGCCAAAGACGGTGGTAGTGGCCATAGGCCGATGATGGCCCCTCAGGCCAGTGCTGCACCACTCTAGCCTAGCTCATCAGGCGGTAGCGTATGCCATCGGCAATTTTTTGGCCTAGATAATCTGGGATCAGGCTTTCGTTAGGGCCGAGTAAATAGAGAATCAAGCGAGTGCGCCCTCGCCACACCAGCAGGTTGGCGTTGACCACCAGCAGGTCTTCTTGCCAAATCGCGTACATCACCTTGTAGAAAAGCCCCGGCTGGTTGGCAGCCTCAATCAGTAGGGCCGGTAGGTGAAACACCGGATCGACATAAAACTCTGTTTCGACCTGCTCTAGGCCGGCATCTAAATTAAACTCGACGGTCAGCATTTCTTCGACCTCAAAATGCCCCGCCAGGGTCTCTTGAATGGCCCGGCAGACATTCTCGGCGGTCTTGGGGCTCAGCGCTTTGCCTCCCCGAGACACTACCAGCTTGATGAACACCAGCATGGGCGGATAAATCTGCCCGTAGAGACTGAGGTTGTGAATGGTCAGCCCATAGGCTGCCAGCACGCCAAAGATATCGCTGAGCAAAAATGACTGATTGCGGTAGACAAAGTGCAATGCACTTTTGGTGCCCTCGGGCTTGATATCCAACACGGCCTGGCGCTGCTTGTAGAGTTGGTAGGCCAAGCGCAGATTTTGCAGCTGAATCTCACTGCTGACAAACTGTTCGTAAAACTGCGGAAAGGCTCGATTGAAGCGCTTCAACAGCTCAACCGTAGAGGGGTTTAAGCCAGCGGCCATGGTGGGAAGGACGGAACTCCATGGAGGTAACGTTAACATTTGCCGACTCAGGAACACTTGAAAATCGGGAATCTATCTCCGGTCTGAGGGCTCTAGCAACGGATGTCGTCGGGGAAACTCTCCATTTGGCTAGCCCCGCCGGACTTATGGCCCACTCGATTGGGGTACCAAGGGCTAGGGCTAGGGATGGATGAGCCGCCAGTTTCAGCCCGGCAATGGGGTTAGACCGGCTGTGCCCCAGCCGCTGGCTGAGTTGCGATCGCAGCCTCAGAACAGCGGCTCGCTTGGGCAAGACTCCCCTAGAGCAGCCTTAACTCCATTCAGACAGACAGCATAAATCTAAAACTGGCCAGGAGCATCGGCATTTGAAGGGGATATACTTAGGGAGAAATGGTGTTTAGCCCTCAGTTTAGCTCTCGCCTAAGCTACTGCGCCGGAGTGTCTAGGGCTAATCATTATAAGCTGTTGAACGTTGTTCTACCTCGTTATCAGACAGGGCTTGCATGGGTTTTTGGAAAAGTCTTTTTGTCGGATCTGATGGCACTTCGTCTGGAGAGGCAGCATCTGGGGGCAGCGTCCTAGAAGCCCTACCTGAGCACGGAGAAGGGTCGACTATCGTGTTTAGCACCGATCGCGACCTTGACCTCTACGAGTTAGAAGAGCTGTGCAATGCCGTGGGCTGGGCCAGGCGACCGATTCGCAAGGTCAAAAAAGCCATTCAGCACAGCTACCTGGTGATCACAATGTGGGAGCAGCGAGGCACCCGCCGCCGCCTGGTGGGCTTTTCTCGAGCTACCTCTGACCATGCTTTTAACGCCACCATCTGGGATGTAGTCGTCCATCCTGACTTCCAGGGCCGAGGGCTGGGCAAAGAACTCATGCGCCAGCTAATCAAAAAACTGCGCAGCGAAGACATCAGCAACGTCACTTTGTTTGCTGACCCCCAGGTGGTCGAGTTTTATAAAGGGCTAGGGTTTATGCCCGACCCCGAGGGCATTAAAGGCATGTTCTGGTACCCAGACTAGGCAGGGCTGACCCCGGTTTAGGTCGAGTGACGTCAAGCGCCTCGACTGAGGGCTTTGGCCTGGTGAATCCACAGGGCCACCTGGTCAGCGGTGGGGCAGAGGTCGTTGCGCTGCATGGTGGCGACATGCAGCCGCCGCAGCTGGGTAAACAGCCGCTGAGACGAACTGGCCGCTAGCTGAGGCACAGAGATAATGCCTGCGTGCAGCAGCAACCCGCTGAACTGGCAGCCCACCGCAGGCACCCGCGCCAGGTCAGCCAAGATCACCCACTTAGTGACGTAGCGCAGGGGCACCTGAAGGGTCTTGGCCAAGGTTTGGCGATGTGCCACAGAGACTCCGTAGCGCCGCAGTTGGTCAGTGCTGGTGAGGCCCAGCCGGGCCATACCCTGGGCGTGGGCTGAGCTGAGTCCGGGGAGTTGCTCTAGGGGGTAGGCAGGCGTCGCCATGGCAAAGTTCTCAAGATCAGGTGGGGGTGAGGTGAAGCTAGACTAGGGGGCTGTGACGGTTCGGCAATAAAGCAGGCTATACTAATGACTGATCGCGACTGATCACGGTCTACGGGATGTAGCGCAGCTTGGTAGCGCGCCTGCTTTGGGAGCAGGATGTCGCAGGTTCAAATCCTGTCATCCCGATTTTGAGTATAGGCGGTTTGCCGGACTGAGTTAGTCACTCTGCCTGAGCAGTCAGACTGTCACAGGGGTCTGCACAGATCGGCCCTGGCTTGTAGTATCTATAGTCATTGACATTAGCGATTATTTGCCCAAAGCTCACTGCCGTTACGCACGACAAAAACTCCTATGCGACAGCTTTTTTCTTCTATTTTGCGGCCCCTGCCTCTGCTTGCTGCCCTGATTAGCGGCAGCCTTTTAGGGGGTGGTCTGGTGATGCCCCTGCCCGCCGAAGCCCTGGGTGAAGAGGCCATTGTCGACAAACTTGAGCAGGTGCCGGTTTTCATTATTTTGAACTCTGACGGCCAGCCGCTAACGGCCGCTGCCGAGGTCAACAATGAAGAGATTAAAGTGCCGGTGGTGTTCATTGACGGAGAGGCCGCCGAAGAGTTTCTAACCCGTGCCCGTCAGGAAGATCCCAGTGCCCAGGTAGCCCTGGTTGACCTGGGCACCCTCTACCAAGAGACAGTGCTCAACAGCGTTGAACAGGTGCCGCTGCTCTACTTACCCATTGGCGGTGAGCTCGACGCCGCTTTGCAGCTAGAGTCTAACTTTCAGGGCGTGCCCCTGTTTATCGCCCGCCAGGGTGCCAATGGCCCTTATCTGACCATCAATCAAAACGGTGAGGCCTCGCTGCCGATGTTTTTCTCGCGCAACGACTTGCAGACGCTGCTAGACCGCTACCGAGAAACCAATGCCGCCGCCGCCAGTGAGATTGTGATTCAAGTGCTTTCGCTGGAGTGGTTGCTGGCGACAATGATCAACAGCAACGATCCGGCGCTAGATGCGCAGCTTGAGCAGGTGCGGCTGTTTCCGTCTACGGAGGTGCTCAACTATATCCGGTCGCAGCAGCCCCGATAGCGGTAGGAGTCTACAAACCTAAAGCGGGGGATCAGGGCATCCCCCGCTTTGGATTTGAGCGTTCTAGGCCAGCAGAGCCATGGCTCGGGCGACAAAGTTGTCTGCCGTTAGGCCGTTGAGGGCCATGATCTGCCCGGCGCTGGCGGTGGTTTCGCCCCGCCGCCAGCAGAAGGTATCGCGGGGGGCGGTACTGCGCAGCATGATCGGTTCGAGCATGGCGCTTGAGCCGCCAGTGACACCAAGCAGCACATCGCCACCGAATAGGCGAGTGAACCCGGCCTCGTCAAGAAAATGGCTGTCGGGTTCAGAGCACATGTCCCACGCGACATCAGTGGGGCGGTAGAGCTGGCGTGGGTTGACCACTGACACAATGCGGCTGCCGATGCCGCTGGCCGCTAATTGCTCTGCGGCTTCAAACACAGGTATCAGGGTCATGTCGCCAATGACGGCAAACACCACGGTTTTTTCACCGGGTATGGCCGCTAGCTCAACCGCACCTTCGCTCAGGGCGCGGCGGGTTTGCTCAAAGGTGGTGCGAATGGGCAAGGGCGACTTGCTGGCGGTGATGGTGACGCCCTTGTTGCGGGTGGCCAGTGCCCAGTCAAAGCACACCTGAATGCCGTTGGCATCGGTGGGGAACAGGGGGTAGACGTTGCCGTTGCGCATCATGCCCGCAAAGTAGTTTTCGACTTCGGGGCGCTGGTGGGTCCAGCCGTTGCGGCCCTGCTCTAAGGCTCCGGCGGTAAACAGGCAGATGGTAGAGGGGGTGGGGCGGCGTAGCTCAGCCATGGCCTGGGTAACCGTCTGCCAGATGGGCAGGCCGTTAATGGCAAAGGATTCGTAGGAACACCAGAGGGTGCGGCCCCCAAAGAGCGCCTGGGCTGCCGCTAGACCGGCGCAGGCATCTTCGCTGAGGGGCTCGTACACCTGGCCCTGGGGCTGCTGAAAGTAGATCGGGTCGGCGGTGGGGTGAATGATCTTGAGCGCCTGGTTGATGTTGTTGATGCCCGAGGCGGCGTTACCGTCGGCATTGGTGACGACAAACTGGGCATCTTGCTGGCCCACGTAGCCCACCAGGGCACCCATGGCGGTGGTAGCCACCTGCTTGTCGCCGCCCACCGGGAACTCATTTAGCGGCAGAGTGCCCAGGTCGGCCAGGGGCAGCACCGACTCGGTGACGGCGGTTTTGGCACCGGGGCCGCCCATGGCGCGCTCGTAGTTGGTGCGCACTAAGGCCCAGGCCTCGGGGTGCAGGGCGCGGGTATTGAGGGCACGGGCGATGTAGTCGCGCTGGAGCGAGTCGCCGGGGTAGAGGTTGTGGGATTGGGCACCGCGCTTGTGGACGCCAGCCCCCTTGAGCTGCTTGACAATCAGCACTGTGAGGGTGCCGCCCAGGGCCAGCTTGGCGGCTTTATCGGTGGCCTCTAGCACCGCCTGGGTAAAGGCAAATCGCTGGGGAAAAGAGAAGGCGGTGCTGTCGACATAGTCGCCGGGCTGGTTGGCGTCGTCAAAGTCTTTGGCATCGACCAGCACGACTTCATGGAAACCGTTGCCGCGCCAGTAGTCGATCATGGCCTGGTTAGACTTGGTGGAGACCATGCTGTGGTGCTCTTGGCTGTAGCCATTCCACACCAGAATGGGCAGAAAGTTGGTGACGGTGGGGTAGGCGGTGTTGAAGTGGCCAAAGCTGCTCATGATGTAGGGCTCACCCAGGCCGCCGTCGCCGATGGTGACGGGGAACAGCACCTCGGGGTGCAGCTTGGCCCCGGCCATGGCAAAGTGCTGGCCCTGGCCGAGGGGGCCGGCGGGGTTGAGCAGACCGGGGATTTGACCCGACAGGTGGCCCAGCAGCCCGTGGGTTTCACGGAAGCGATCGCATAATTGCTGCACAGTCTCGATCCCCATGTCCTCTAGGGAACGGTCTAGGAACACGTTGCTGTAGAAGCCGGGGGCGTGGTGGCCGACCTCGGTGATGATGTTTTTGTGGCCCAGCATGACTAAAGATGCGATCGCATCGGCAATGCTGGCAAAGCCGCCGGGGTGGCCTGACTCTTTGCTGGCGGTCACTTGCAGGGTGAGGTAACGCAGGGCATCGGCGGCCAGCAGGGTTTGATAGACCGCCGCAGGGTCGCTGGGGGAGGTAATGGCGGTTTGCCCTGGGGCGATCGCCGCCGCCTGACCATAGATCGCAAACTCGGGCAGCAGTTCCCCAAAGTGCTGAATGCCCTCACAAAATGCCGGAACTGATTGCGTGCTGGCTACCGTCATACCTAATCCCCCTACTAGCGTCAAAAAACGTCATTGGCCTGCGCTCGGGTTGGGTCAAAATTGAGCCCAAGCCCTGACGCTCAGCCCGCTGTATACAATCCTAAAGGCTGTTAACCATCCTACACAGCTGTGGGGATCTCGGAACGGAGCGCGCCATTGCAACTGACTATGGCATCTATGGCTAGGACTGGGGCTAGAACTGGGGCTAGGACTGGTCGACATCAGTAACCGGATCATCGCCAACTGCCCCAGGTCGAGGTCTTACACTGACTCACAGGCCCATTGACATCGGCACAGTCCTGCCACCAAAACAGATATACTACAGCCCACACCCCCAGGGGCAGGGCTTGAAATCCATCACTTTTGGTCAAATGAACACTGCACCGTGATTTTCAGATTGCTCTCTGCGGTGCCTTTAGTAACGTAGGGAACTCCTGCCTCTCCGCCGACCTTGAGGCCAAACTCTAGGGTGACTTTTTCGACATTGGCGGTGGCCATGTCTTTGAAGGCGTTCATGGTGTAGGTGGTGTAGGTGCGAATGGTGCCTTCAATGGCCTTAAAACTCTGAACCGCGTGGGCCTGAACGGCCTGGCTAGGCATGCCTAACCCCTTGGCGGTGCGGGTGGTTTCGCCGTAGGTTTCTGGGCCAGGGGGGGCTGGGGCTGAGCCTGGAGTAACCACGTCTTCGGTGGCCTCCATATAAATCTCGCTGCCATCCTCTAGGCGAATCGAGACTAGTTGAGTCATAGTGCACACTCCGATGGTTAAGATGCGTATCCATCCATTAGTATGCCCGAACCAGCGCAAGTCTCACCACGGCTGGCGATCGCGTCTGTGACGATAGGTTTTCCGTACCCTGACCACACCCCCAGAGCCGCCAATTTTGTTTATAAAAAGAAAGGGACTCTTGGTAGATGGGGGCGGCGATGGCTGATCTAATAACCGATTCATATATCAGCGATGGCGAGTTTTTGTACCCCGCCGAAGATGCCCAGCAGATTTTGAGCCTGGCGATCGCCCGTCAAACTGAGTCAGGCGAACTTTCCCGCACCCAGCTCCTAGAGATTGCCGACGAACTGGGTATCTCCGCCGACCTGATCACCGCAGCCGAGCGCGAGTGGGATGTCAAAAAGTATGAACTCGCCGACCAAAAGCTGTTCGATAGCCAGCGCCGCCAGCGCCTTCACCACGACCTAGCCCAGTTTTTGATCATCGGTGGCGGTGTGTTGGTGTTTCAGCTGGTCACCGGCGGCTGGCTGTGGAACTGGCTGATCTACATCACCTTTGGCCCCTGGGCCCTGCAAATTGCCTGGGATGCCTGGCGCATCTATCGCCCCAACGAGTACAGCTACCGCAAAGAGTTTCAGCGCTGGCGGCGCAAGCAGCAGATGAAGCGGGCCGTGGGTGGCGTCGTGCGGCGGCTGTGGAGGTCGTCGTAGCGTTAGCTTGCGTTACCCACCCTACGGCCAAAACAGTGACCTAAGCACGAGTTTTCAGGTCGGCTGATCGAACGGTTTATCTCGACCCTAGTTGAACTCATGGGTCTGCGGATTAAAACCATGGGGTCAACCACCATGAACTACCCTGGCCTTAGAAAAGGGGCCGAACCCGACAACGCCTACTACCTGCAAAATCAACCCCTGGTGAAGGGGCGCAATGTGGTATTTGGCGCAGATCCACCCCCCCCCCGATCTAGTCGTTGAGGTAGATATTACCCACACCGACATTGCCAAAAACCAGTTTTACGCCAGCCTAGGGGTGCCTGAGTTTTGGCGCTTCAACGGCAAAGGGTGGCGGGTTTATACGCTACAAGACGGCGTTTACAGCGAGGTAGCGCTCAGCCCGACGTTTCCCCAGGTGCCCAAGGCGAAGCTCTATGGGTTTCTAGCGACCGCCAAGGACGACGAAATCACCGCTGTGCAAGACCTGCGGGCCTGGTGGCAAGCCCATGGCTAAGGCGAAGGCGCTCTATCGCAGTTTTAGACTCCCTAGGCAATGATCTAAGACATAGGTTAGCCAAACTCCTGCTCGATGATTCGCCAGCTCGCCGCCGTCACCCCCGGCTCTAGGCTGAGGCGGCTGATGATGTCCTCTAAGGCCTGGTCATTGCGGGTTTGGGTGACCAGTTCAGCTTCGACCTCAACTCTGTCTTTGGCGTCTTCAATATCTTCGCTGGTCAAGGACCGCAGTCGCATTTGGATCTTGCTCAGCGATTGCAGCAGCGCTGCCCGCACGTGGGCCTCGTCGTCGCTGCGGCAGGTAAGGGCACAGAGGTAGCACAGCTCTAGCTCTGTGCCCTGGAGCGGTTCCTGGTTGATGCGATAGCTGAGGGGGCGCAGCACGGTGTTGGAGATCAGGACTGCGATCGCCCCCATCACCGCCGGAGCAAAAAAGCCCGCCCCCGCCAAACTGCCCACCGCCGCCGCGCACCAGATAGTCGCGGCAGTGTTGAGCCCCCGCACGCTCAGCCCCTCCCGCAAGATCACGCCCCCGGCCAAAAAGCCAATGCCCGACACCACCTGGGCGGCAATGCGGGTGGGGCTGGCCTCATCGGGGGTGAGTACCGAGAGCAGCACAAACAGTGCCGCCCCCGTAGCCACCAGGGTATTGGTGCGCAGCCCTGCCATTCGCTGTCGCCACTGGCGCTCTAGCCCCAGAGCCGACCCCAGCAAAAATGCCACCGTCAGCCGCACCGCAAACTCCGTCCACTCCATTCGTTACCTCGAACAACGTTGTTTCTTGATTGGGGATCGGGTTTGCGGTGTACAGTTTGCGGCTCACGGTGTACGGTTTTGCCTGGCACCGTACACCTCGCACCGTACAACCGACACCTCATCTCCCCTACTCCTCGTCTGCCCCAACACGGGGCAAATCTTGGGCCAAGCGATGCCGCATCCGGGCAGTTTGCAGCGTCTGCCACTGAGAATCTAGCCGTTCCATTGCATCAGACGGGGAGATCTTACCACCGGTTTCTAAAGCGCAGGTTAACGAAACTTGGTTAGCAAAGT
>RECJ01000309.1 GCA_007694115.1 Leptolyngbya sp. DLM2.Bin27
TCCCTTAGCTTCTCGAATGCCGCCCTTGCGCAACAGCAAAATAGTCTCGCCTTGCCGCAGGGCGGTGACGGCCACCTGCCATTCTTTTAAAACCCACGACACCATAGCGTTTGATCTCCATTGTTCAAGGCGTTCAAGGCATTCAAGGCGTTCAAGGCTCAACCGATCCCGCTTCTGCCCCTAAATCATCCCACTGGCTTAAAACTAAGGTGGCACCGGCCACGGGCGATCGGCCCCAGGGCTGCGATACCGAAACAAACCCCGCTGCCTGGGCCTGTTTGACCAGGGCAAAGTCGGCCCAGCTGTCGCCCACCACTAGGGTGTGAGCAACAGAAACCTGGAGGCGATCGCACAGTTTGACCAGCAACGTCGGATCCGGCTTCGGTGGGTCTTCTGGCCCCGTCCCCTGCCAATCGTCTACCCAGGGCAGCAGCTGGTAGTAGTCTAAAAATTCTTGGACATAGGCCGGGCTGTCGGACGACAGCACCCCTAGCTTTAAGGGGCTCTGGTGCAGCCGCGCCAGCATCGCCGCTGTGCCCTCAAAGGGCGGAGTCTGTGCCGCCTTGCCGCTGCGCTTGGCATTGACCGCCGCAAAGCATTTTGCCACCAGCGGGGTCGCGGCCGCCGGGGGATAGCCCGCCTGCACCAGCACCGCCGCCGCCCCCTGGCGATTGGCCTCACGGGTGCCTGCGGCCATCAGCCCATCGGGGTCAAGCCCCTGGGCCGACACCCCAAAGCAGGTTAGCAGGGCCTGCTTCACCCCGTCGCCTAACCCCGCCGCTGTGGCACAGGCCTCGGCTCGAGCCCAGGCCGTGTGGCGCAGCAGCCTGTGGGAATCGGCCAGGGTGCCGTCTTTGTCAAATACAATCGCCTCCACATCGGCAATCCACCGCTGACCACACCGCACCTGGGCCATACCGTCACGCTCTCTCGATCAATGGGCAGAATTTGGCTGAGAAATTCGCTCTCAAGATTAGCTTTCAAGCTCACCCACTATCCTAGATAATGGGAAGGTTTTGAAATTTGAAATTATAAGCAGCTCACTATGCGCACCCACTACTGCGGCACCCTGCGGGCCAGCGACATTGGCAGCACCGTTACCCTGTTCGGCTGGGTCGATCGCCGCCGCGACCACGGGGGCGTGATTTTTATCGACCTGCGCGATCGCACGGGCGTGGTGCAGATCGTCAGCGATCCCGAGCGTACTCCGGCATCCTATCCCCAGGCTGACCCGCTGCGCAATGAGTACGTGGTCAAAATTCAGGGCCGGGTGAGCCAGCGTCAGGCGGGTGCCATCAACCCCAAGTTGCCCACGGGCGAAGTCGAGATCTACGCCGACACCATTGAGCTGCTGAACGCCGTCCGCAAGCCCCTGCCGTTTCAGGTGTCCACCGCCGATGCAGAAACCGTGCGGGAAGATTTACGCCTGCGCTATCGGTATTTAGATCTGCGGCGCGATCGCATGGCCAACAACATGCGCATTCGCCACGAGGTAATCAAAGCCATTCGCCGCTTCCTCGAAGATCAAGAGGGTTTCTTTGAAGTCGAAACCCCCATTCTCACCCGCTCGACCCCCGAAGGGGCGCGCGACTACCTGGTGCCCTCGCGGGTCAACCCCGGCGAGTTCTACGCCCTGCCCCAGTCGCCCCAGCTATTTAAACAGCTGCTGATGGTGTCGGGGGTCGATCGCTACTACCAGATCGCCCGCTGCTTTCGCGACGAAGACCTGCGCGCCGATCGCCAGCCTGAGTTCACCCAGCTCGACATGGAAATGAGCTTTATGACCCAGGATGAGATTCTGGCGCTGAACGAAGCGCTGGTGGCCCATATCTTCAAAACCGTCAAGGGCATTGATATTCCCCGCCCCTTTCCCCGGCTGACCTACGCCGAGGCGATGGATCGCTACGGCAGCGACAAACCCGACACCCGCTATGGCCTGGAGCTGGTGGATGTGTCGGATTTAGTCAAAGACTGCGGCTTTAAGGTGTTTTCGGGGGCGGTGGCCGACGGCGGCATCGTCAAGGTGCTGCCGATTCCCAACGGCAACGACCAGATCTCGAATGTGCGGATCAAACCCGGCGGCGATGTGTTTAAAATTGCCGCTGCGGCCGGGGCCAAGGGCTTGGCCTACGTGCGGGTGCGGGCCGACGGCGCGGTGGATACAATCGGGGCGATCAAAGACAACCTCGGCCCTGATCAAATGGCCGAACTGCTGCGCCGTACAGGGGCTACCGAGGGCACCCTGCTGCTGTTTGGGGCGGGGCCAACCCCGATTGTCAATGCCACCCTAGACCGGGTGCGGCAGGCGATCGCCAAGGAGATGAACCTGATTCCCGCTGACAGCCTGAATTTGCTGTGGGTCACCGACTTCCCCATGTTTGAGTGGAACGCCGATGAGCAGCGGCTCGAAGCCCTGCACCACCCCTTTACCGCCCCCCACCCGGAGGATGTGGCCGACCTCAAAACCGCCCGGGCCGTGGCCTACGACATTGTGCTCAACGGCTATGAGATCGGCGGCGGCAGCCTGCGGATCTATCAGCCCGAGGTGCAGAGCCAGGTGTTTGAAACCATTGGCCTCTCTACAGCAGAAGCCCACGACAAGTTTGGCTTTTTGCTCGAAGCCTTTGAGTACGGCACCCCGCCCCACGGCGGCATTGCCTACGGGCTCGACCGCATTGTCATGCTGATGGCCGGCGAAGAATCGATTCGAGATGCGATCGCCTTCCCCAAAACCCAGCAGGCTCGCTGCTTGCTCACCCAGGCCCCATCGCCCGTAGACCCGGCTCAGCTGACAGAGCTGTCTGTGGCCTCTACCTACGACCCAGAGGCTGACTAGGGGCCAAGGGGGGCTGGCTGGCCGCTGGCCTGGGGAGATGAAAACTGCGATCGCCGATGACTGGCTCCTGTCGGTGGAATGGTGGTATAAAAACTTGCACCATGAACTTTAATTCATGCCAACCTATGGGCTGATTAAAGAGATTTAATTGGGAGACACGTGGTCGTTATGTTGCAGCAGCAGATGAGAGCCTCACACCAGCCCTGGCGGCCCCTCGGTCAGCGGGGGGGCCGCTGGTGCTACGTGCCCTGGATAACCCTGGGGAGTCTAGTGATCCTATGCCCCGCCGCCCTGGCCCAGGCCGCCGATATGGCGGAGCTGCAGGTGGCCCTCGATACGGTGTGGGTGCTGGTGGCTGGGTTTCTGGTCTTCTTTATGAATGCCGGGTTTTGCATGCTCGAAACCGGGTTCTGCCGCAGTAAAAATGCCGTCAACCTGCTGGCTAAAAACCTGATTGTGTTTGGCCTTTCGACCCTAGCCTTCTGGGTGGCGGGCTTTGGTTTGATGTTTGGCGACGGCAACCCGCTGTTTGGCTTCTCGGGTTTTTTGCTCCAGGCGGCCGACAATAGCCCGGCTACGGGAGAGGCCTACCGGGGCAGTTTTAGCGCCCTCAACTGGGCCGGGGTGCCCCTGGCTGCCAAGTTTTTCTTCCAGCTGGCCTTTGCTGGCACTGCCGCCACCATCGTGTCGGGGGCGGTGGCCGAGCGGATTAAGTTTCTGGCCTTTTTTATCTTTAGCCTGCTGCTGGTGGGGTTGTCTTACCCGATTACGGGCCACTGGATCTGGGGTGATGGCCTGCTGGCTGGGCTGGGCTTCTACGATTTTGCTGGTTCTACGGTGGTGCATTCCGTGGGCGGCTGGGCGGCGCTGATTGGGGCGATTTTGCTGGGGCCGCGCCGGGGGCGGTTTCAGGCTCGCCCGGTGGCGATGCCGGGGCACAACCTGAGCATTTCGGCCCTGGGCTGCCTGATTCTCTGGCTGGGTTGGTTTGGCTTTAACCCCGGTTCGACCATGGCCGCCGATCCCTTTGCCATTAGCCACATTGTGGTGACCACCAACATCGCTGCCGCCATGGGGGGCCTAGCCGCCACCGTCACTTCGTGGATCTATCTGAGCAAGCCCGACCTATCGATGATTATCAACGGTGTGCTGGCGGGCCTCGTGGGGATTACTGCCGCCTGTGCCTACGTCAACCTGGGCAGTGCGGCGCTGATTGGCCTGGTGGCCGGTGTGATTGTGGTGTTTTCGGTGACGCTGCTAGACGGGCTTAAAATTGATGACCCGGTGGGGGCGGTTTCGGTTCACCTGGTCTGCGGGGTGTGGGGCACCATTGCCCTGGGGTTGTTTAGCGCTACCCCTGGGGTTTACCCCTGGTATGGCCCAGGGGATGGCCCCCTGGCTGGGCTGTTTATGGGTGGCGGCATTCAGCAGCTGCTGATCCAGCTGTTGGGCATTCTGGCCGTGGGGACATTTACCGTGATCTTTAGTCTGGCATGCTGGCTGCTGCTGCGGGCCACCATCGGCATTCGCGTCGCCGAGGCCGAAGAAGTCCAGGGCTTAGACCTGGGCGAACACGCGATGGAGGCCTATCCCGAGTTTCAGGTGGGGCCGTAGAGGGCGCAGACCGGGGCCGAGGCTCAAGCAAATCGGGGGCTAGACAAAGTGGTAGGGGGGGAGCGGTTCGCTGAGGATTAGATCCCATTGGGGAGCCTGCGATCGCACCGCTTCTACCCACTGGGGCAGCGTGGTGTCGCCCCGGTCGACTAGCACATAGATCCGCGCCTCTCCCTCCGGGGCCTCGGCCTCGATGCTGTCGCCGTAGGCGCTGTGGATGTGGTCAAGCACCTGATCCAGCTCTTGCTGCTGTTGGGCTTGGGCCGTGGTTTGGTCTTGCAGACGCTGCTTTTTGGCCAAAAAGTAGTCGCGCCCGGTCAGCCCGGTGGCTAGGGGCGGCAGCGCCACCTCCCGGGCAATGAGCTTGATTTGATATTCGACCTTGGGAGCCAAAATAGCCAGCTTGGCGGTGTAGTCTGCCCGCTGGTTTGAGAGGTGATCCTTGAGGTGGTCAATCGAGGCAATCTGAGTGCCAAACCGCAGCGGCAGCAGGGGCGTGTGCTGAAACAGCTCACAGATCACGCGATCGTGGCTGAGTACGGCGTTGAGCAGCCGGGGTTCATCGGCTTGCAGGGTGGCCAGGTCAACGCCGGTTTCGACCAGGGCGGCCACATCGTCTACGGCAATTAACTGGGTGGGCTCAGCTAACCCTAGGGGTAACACGAGGGGCTGGGAGGGTCGGGGGCAAATGCTGTAGAGATAGATTGGCCCTGAAGTCAGCTCTGGAGACACGGTATCAAACGCCCTGTATGCGCCATGGTTTGATCTCACTCTAGGCGATCTAGTCCTAGTCGCGGAGCTACGCGCCCCAAAAATATCCCCAGAGAGATATCCCCAGAGAAATATCCCCAGAGAAATATCATCAGAGCCCTGGCCTGGATGATTCACAACGATGGCAGCGAATGGCTGTCATTTCCGCGCAGACGGGAATCCACTCGCAAGACTGCTGCTTTGGCTAGATTCCCGTGAAAACTGGAATGACGGACGTTTCTCAAAGGTACTGATACCGAAGTCGAATTCCCTACCCCCGACTCCCAACCGGCCAACCCGTAGGGGCGAACGGCGGTGCGCCCTCCGGAACTGTGCGCCCTCCGGAACTGTGCGCCTTCCGGAACCGGGGGTAACCAAGCAGGATTCAGGATTACAGCTTTGTCTATAGCGTAAAGCACCAGTTTAGGGTGAGCTGGCCCAGCTGGCAGCCCGCTTCGGCATCGAGCCGATGCAGGTGAATCGGGGTGCCCTGGCGCAGGGCGGCAATGGCCGGGGTGAAGGTGGTTAAGTCATGGTCAACCAGCGTGGCCAGCTCAGCCACGCTCAGCTGGCCGCGCCAGGGGGCGTCGGTCACATCCACAGCGGCATCGCCGGGTAGGGCCTGGGGGCTGGTGGGCAACAGCCGCCCTCGGCTGAGGTCAACAATCCAGCTGCGCTGGGGCGTGGTGAGCTGCATCAGCGGGCGCAGATAGAGGCTGCCCTGCTGCCAGCTGAGGCCGGGGGGCAGCACCTGGGCCGACACCCCCCCCAGCAGCTGCATCACCCGTTCTGAGCTTTGGGCCAGGTACCAGCGCAGCCGGGGCCACAGGTCGGCCACCAGCACTGGCTCGTGTACAAAGGTGTGCTTAAACAGGCCGTTGGCTCCCTGCACCAGGTCAGCGGCCCGGTAGGTGATGCGGTTACAGACTGTTTCCCGGTGGCTCCTTTGCTCGGCGGTCAGATCGCCTGCCAACCCCGACCATAGCTGGGGTAAATGCTGGGCTATTAGCCGCTGGGCAGAGGTCGTCAGCAAGGTCTGAACCCAGCGCTCATCGGTGAAGGTGAGCCAGTCGCCTAGCACTCCGGTGGTGGCGTCACCGGGGCCGTCGACCAGGGTGCTGGCAAAGTCGTCTAGGGTAAAGCTGGGGGTGGTCGCTGGGGTACTCGACCAACTCGGCGGCGGCAGGTAGAGGGCCTCGGGCACAGCGCTGGCGGCGAGGGCGGGCTGGGCCTGCCCCTGGACTGCCATTTCGGCCAGGTGCAGATGCAGGTGCAGGGTGGCGGGCTGCCAGGGCTGCCAGGGCTGCAGAATGTCTACCTGGCCGCCATCGCCCAGCAGTGCGGCCAGGCCCGGCTGATGATCGCTCACCTGTTGAGCAATTTTAGTTAGCAGGTCACCCCAGGGCCGGGGCTGACTGTCGAGGTCGTTTTCTAGCAGCCGAATCTCGCTGCTCTCGGGCAGGTAGAGGGTGGGCACCGGGTCGGTTTGAGTCACCAGGTCGAGGGCGTAGCTGGCCCCATCTACGGTGATCACCAGCACCGGCACCAGCCGGATAACGTACGCCGCCCCCTGCGCCTCGGGGCTGTGGATGTGGGCCTGCACCCCTTCAATCAGGCGCATAATTTCGTAGCCGCTGCTGGCCAGCATCCACAGCAGGTGGGGCACTAGGGTGGGCACGGGCACCAGGGTGCGATCGCACTCTAGACCAGGCTCAACGGCGGCTAAAATCTCTAGCAGCTCCCCGGTTTCTTCGCTCAGGTAGGGGGCCAAATTTTCTGGGGTCTGGGGCAGGTCGGCGGGCCAGCCGCCCGTGGGCGATCGCAGCGCCAGACTCTGCTTGACCAGCTGCCCTAGGGCTATGGCTACCGCTGGCACCCGCTCCAGGCCAGGCCGCTCCATCGCCAGGGGCACCATGCGGCACACCGTATGGTTGAGCACCGGATTGCCCAACGTAGAAGCCGTGGCCCCCGACAGGCCAGCCGTTTCGGGCGGCAACCAGGGGGTGAGAGAACGCACAGCAGATGAAACCATAGCAGCGGCCCGCGCAGAGAGTGAGTGTTCTCCCTAGAGAGTGCCTATTTTTGCGGCAAAATTACCAGGTTACGTAGGGCAGCTGGGCCGCCGTAGCGCGAATGGCCTCGGCGTTGGCCACCAGCTGGCCGCAGGCATCCCAGGTGCCCGCCAAAAAGGCCTGACGCACCCCCTCGGGCATGGTCACCGCCAACGTTTCGCCGCCAAAGGTCACCGTTTGAGCACCTAGATCGAGGCTGATCTCAGCCGTGGGGTTGGCCTCTAAAAAAGCCTGGGCGCGGTTGACCACCTCAGCGGTGGCCGTTAGGCAGGGAATGCCGATGGCTACGCAGTTGCCAAAGAAAATTTCGGCATAGCTTTCGCCCAACACGGCTTTGATGCCCCAGCGGGCAATCGCCTGGGGCGCGTGCTCACGGGATGACCCACAGCCAAAGTTGCGGTTGACCACCAAAATGCTGGCGCTCTTGTACTGGGGCTGATCGAAGGGATGATCGCCGTTGAGGGCGGCCCGGTCGTCGGCAAACACCTGTTCGCCCAAGCCGTCAAAGGTGACGCACTTGAGAAACCGTGCCGGAATGATCCGATCGGTGTCAATGTCGTTTCCCACTACAGGGATGCCGGTGCCGGTGATTTGCTCTATCTGCGCCACTGCGATCGCTCCTTACCCTTGACCAATGGGCTATTCCAGAAGTGAATAGCGCTGATTTATAGTAGCGCCTGGCCGCCCCCCAAAGCACCGATCGCTGCGATCGCGCCCAGGCCTAGCATCAGGCTCCAACCCCAGGGCTGACCGCCGCAGCGCCCTCGCTAGCCTCAGGTGCGATCAGCACGTGGCGGGGCTGACTGGCCACCGCTTGCAGCCAGCGACCCACATGGGCGTCGTAGAGTCGATACATGAAGTCTAATCTTGCTGGGTCGAAAACTGTCGCGCCCCGATCGCCGCCAGCACCCCCGCCACCACCACCAAAACGGGAATCGTAAACCAGGGGAACTCCACCAAAGGCTTGTAGGCCGCCGCCCGCAGGCCAATGGTGGTGTAGGTCAAGGGCAGCAGGTAGACGATCGCCTTGAGCGCCACCGGCAGCGTCGCCGGGTCAAAGAAGGTGCCGCCAAGGAACGACATCGGCACAATCAAAAAGTTGTTGAACAGGCCGACGCTCTCTAGGGATTTTACGTTTAGCCCGACGATTACCCCCAGCCCCGCAAACACAGCGCAGTTGAGCACCACCAGCAGCAAAAACAGCGGGTTGATAAAGCTCCAAAACCGCCCCGTGAAAATAATCGCCACCAAAATCACCGAGCTGGCCGTCATTAGGCCGCGCACAATGCCCGCCAGCATTTTGCCCAGGTGCAGCGCCAGGGGGTGCACCGGGTAGAGCA
>RECJ01000180.1 GCA_007694115.1 Leptolyngbya sp. DLM2.Bin27
GGGGTGGTGCCCCGCTCGATCTGGGTGGTTTCGAGCAGGTGGCCGCAGGCTTCGTGGAAGATCACGCCGCCAAACTTGTTGGCCATAATCACTGGGTAGGTGCCTGACTCGACGTAGTCGGCATAGAGCATTTTGCCTGCTGACTCAGCTACGTCAGCAGCTACGGTTTGGTAGTCCCAGGTGCGCAAGAAATCGGGATCGCTGGTGTCACCCGCCCGCTGGCCGATGGATGAGCGGTGTTCGCCGTCGGCACACAGCAGGTTGTAGCCCACCGACTGGGTGAGGCGAATGTCGCGGGCGAAGGTGCCGTCGCTGGCGGCGACTAGCACTTCTTGCCAATCGCGAAAGTAGACGGCCCGGCGCGACTGCACGTGGTTGGCAGCTTTGGCCAGGGCGCTGTTGGCGGCCAGCAGCACCTCGCCCATTTCTTTCATCGAGCTGCAATGGTCGAGCCAGGCATCTTTACCTTTGATGGTGGCGTAGTCGCGCAGCAGCTCAAGGTTGATCTCAGCTAGGTTGGCATGGGGGCCGGGGAGGGCGAGGCCCATGATTGCTAGAGCCTGATCCAGGGCGGCTTTAAGCCCGTTGAAGGTGAGGTCGTTGGTGCTGACGTAGCAGTCGGCCTCGCCCCGAAACACTCTGACTCCGGCCCCGGTGACTAACCGAGGGGAGAGGCTGGTAATGGCGTCGTCTTCGGCCTGGCAGCTAATGTAGTTGTTGCGCTCTAGGAAAAATTCTACGAAGTCGGCCCCGGCGGCTCGACCTAGACCCAGCAGGGTAGACAAGGTGGCTTCCCAAGCGCCGTCGAAGCGATCGCGCGGAGCCGAGTAGTCATTTTGCAGCAGGTCGCGGGTTTTAAGCAGCGGGGTTGGCAAGGGGGCAACCGTCATACCAAAGAATCCTTGATGGGGTGAGGAGCATACCGTTAGAACCCTCACAGTGTAACAAACCTGCCCGATTGGCCGCTGTCGAAATTAGTGCAAAGACCGACCTGCTAGCTTCAGTTAGGCTGTGCTAGAATGCCCGAAAGCTTAAGCAAACCTAAAAAACACGCCTCTATTCAGCTCGGCTGTAGCTCTTACCTCCAGGTTTCAGGTTTAGAGTTCACGGCAGACTTGGACTGTGCCAAAAGCCAATCTTCACACGTGCTCCTTTGACCACGGACGGAATGCCTCTTTAGCGCGTTATTCATGGGCTATTCTGTCGTTCCTAACCCCAATCGAGGAGTCTATGTTGCCTATAGCTGTGCAGACCCCCGCTGCTTCCTGTGATTTGCATGCTCAACCGCCGCTGGTGCTGGTGGTTGATGATGACGACGACAGCCTCACTCTAATGGCCTATGTCCTAGAGCAGCTGTCTTGTCGAACCTATTTTGTGGCTGATGGGCTAGCGGCCATAGCTGCGGCTAAGCAACATCGCCCTCAGCTGATTTTGTCAGACATTTATTTGCCTGAAATTGATGGGTATGGTCTAATCCAGCAGCTGAGGGCGGATAGCAATACCCGAAATATTCCGGTAGTGGCGGTAACGGCCCTGGCTGGACTGGACTACCAGCGCAAGATCCTCACCGCTGGATTTGATGACTATATCAGTAAGCCCTTTTTGATTCAGGCATTAGAGCAGATGATTGGTCGTTTTCTCAGCCTGCCTCAGATGGCTAGTTAGGTTTCTTTTTTGGTGGTGGGGCGTAGGTGGGGAGGGCTGGAGAGAATCACCACCAGACTGGTGCGCCCTGTAGTCAGGGTGGCATCGGTCAAGACATCGATCACCTCGCGCTCTAGGGTGCTCTCAATGAGCTCGATAATTTGGGGGCGGAGGGCGGTGGAAAGGTCTTCTCTGACTCGTTTTGCTAGCTCTGCTTCGCCATTTTCAACCAGCACCTGCTCGGGTTTGGTAACTGAGTTTTCAATCACCAGCATGACCTTCTCGTCAATGACCTGGCAGGTGATTTTGCCGGGACAGTGGTTGAGCTGCTGACGATATAGCCGCTGAAACTGCTGGGATAAACTTCGCTGAAGCTGGCCCTGGGTTGGTACAGGGGCGGATTGAGTGCTTTTCTTCATAGAGAGAGTCTAAAATTTGACAACCGACCACAAGCCGTAAACCAGGGTTACAGACGGTCGTGAAACAACGGTGTTGGGCTTAGGTGACTAAGCCCGATCGCAGGGCACGAACGGCGGCCTTGGTGCGATCGTCAACGCCTAGCTTGTTGAGAATGCTGCGCACGTGGGTTTTAACTGTGCCCACGGTGATGTATGAGCGCTCGGCAATCTCAGCATTACTGCATCCGCCTACGATCAGCTCTAAAATTTCCAGCTCGCGTTCGGTGAGCGGATAGGACTCTAAAATTTGCTCGAACTCAGGCTCTACGGCTTCAATGGCCACGGTGCGGTTGCTGGCCGCCATCGCCCCGGCTGGCACCTGGCGCACCTGGCGCAGCACCACACTGGCCACCGCTGGGTCAATCCAGGAGTTGCCTTCGTGGGTTTCGCGCACCGCTACAATTAGCTCATCTAGCTCGGTCTGTTTCATGCAGTAGGAGTCTGCACCAGCGGCAAAGGCGGCCATAACGGCAGCTTCACTGTCGTGCATGGTGAGCATGAGCACGCGGGTGGGGTCGCCCTCCTGGCCGCTCTGGGTCTGGCGCAGGCGCTCTACGAGTTCAATGCCGTCGATGTCGGGTAGGCCAATGTCAACAATAGCAACATCGGGATGCTCAGTTGCCAGCAGGCTGAGCCCTCGGCTGCCGTTGGCGGCTTCGCCGACTACGGTCATACCGGGCACTCGCTGCAGGGCAGCCTTTAGGCCTAGCCGGGTGAGGTCGTGGTCTTCGATTAATACAATGCGAATATCTGTCATAGGTAGACCTCTAATCGAGGCATTAAGAAAGTGCTGAACAAATAGCTTTTGCTCAGATTTTACCGATTATGGAGCAAGGGCAGGGCGCTGACACGTATCCTCAGGCAGACCTGCCGGGATCGGGGTATCTATCTCAAGATAGACTCTGGTCTACCAAAGTCAGGTTATGCGAAGGAAATTGACCTTTGTCCACCGTTGGTTGGGACATACGTAGTGAAACTTTGCAAATCGTTATGGTGAAGGATGGGGCCATGGTTGAGGATTGGCAGACTCTGCTGTCAGGGCCATATATCCCTCACGGGCATTGTTATCTATGGCAGCCGGGGCTGGTATGGTTGCATCTGCTGTCAGATGGGTTGATTGCCCTGGCTTATTTTATGATCGCCGGATCGCTGGTGTACTTTGTGCAGCGGCGACCTGACGTGCCCTTCAAGCCCCTGTTCTGGCTGTTTTCAGCGTTTATCATGGCCTGTGGGGCTACTCACCTGCTCTCGGTGTGGACGCTGTGGTTTCCGACCTACTGGGTGTCGGGGGGGATAAAGGCGATCACCGCTGTGGTATCGCTGTTTACGGCTTTAGAACTCGTGCCCCGACTGCCGCTGGCGTTGGCTTTGCCCAATGCGACCCAGCTGCTCGATCTAAACCAGGCGTTGCAGGAGGAAATTGTCGATCGCAAGCAGGCTGAGGCCGATCTAAGGGCTGCTGAAACCGAGGTCCGTCAACTCAACCGCACTCTAGAAGACCGGGTGCAGCGTCGCACGACTCAGCTCGAAATGGCAAACCAGCAGATTGAGGCGCTGCTAGCCCAAGAGCGCCGCGATCGCAAGGCTCTACAAGCCGCCAAGGACAACCTTCAAGACAGCGCCGAACGGCTCAACCTAGCCCTGAGCGCGGCTCAAATGGGCACTTGGGATTGGCACTTAGATACCAACAGTCAAATTTGGTCGCCCCAAACCGAGCGCATTCTGGGTTTTGCTCCCGGCACTGCGACCCACACGGCTGAGACCTGGGCGGCGCGGGTACACCCCGACGACCTACCAGCGATGGCGGTGCTGATCGAGCGGGCGATTGCCAATCAGGCTGAATTTACCGGGCAGTATCGAGTGTGCTGGCCCGACGACAGCTGGCACTGGGTCAGCGCCTATGGCCGGGTCGTTGAGATCAAAGACGGGTGTAGCCAGCGGATGGTGGGAGTGATGCAAGATATCACCGCCGCCAAGCGGGCAGAGCTATCTCTGCGGGCCAGCGAGACGCGGTTTCGGGGGGTGTTTGAGCAGGCGGCGGTGGGCATGGCCCGCCTCAATTTGCAGGGTCAATGGATACAGGTCAATCAAAAGCTCTGCGACACCCTGGGGTATCAGCCCGAAGATTTGATCCATCAACCCTTCCAATCGATTACCTACGAGGCCGACCAAGCCCAGGACGAGCATTATTTTCAGCAGATGGTCAGCGGCGAGCAAACCTCTTGTCAGTTTGAAAAACGCTACCTGCGCAGCGACGGATCGCCCGTTTGGGCCTTGGTCACGGTATCGGTGGAGAGCAACGCCGCCGATGGCATTACTGGGCTAATTGCGATCGTTGAAGATATAGAAGATCGCAAGGCTGTGCAAGAGGAGCTGGTGCACCGGGCCGACGAACTGGCCCACACGAACCTGATGCTGGCCCACACCACCGCTCTGCTGGAGCGTCGCAATGCCGAGCTAGACCAGTTTGCCTACGTGGCCTCCCACGATCTCAAAGCGCCGCTGCGGGCAATCGCTAATCTGGCCGACTGGATCGGCGAAGACCTGGAGGGCCAAATACCGGCGGAAAACTGCCACCAGCTAGAGCTGCTGCGCAACCGGGTGCAGCGGATGGAGGGGCTGATCAACGGCCTGCTGGAATATTCTCGGGTGGGCCGTCGCCAGCGCAGCATTGTGGCCGTTGATCTCAACCTGCTGCTGGCCAATGTGGTCGATTCGCTGGGGCCAACGGCTGAGTTTGAGGTGACGATCGCCCCTGACCTGCCGACTCTATACAGCCATAAAACGCCCCTGGGCCAGGTATTTGCCAACCTGATCAACAATGCGATCAAGCACCACCACTGCGATCGCGGCACCGTCAGCGTTACCTGGCAAGACCGAGGGGCGTGGCTAGAATTTGCCATCGCCGACGATGGCCCCGGCATTGCCCCTCAGTACCACGACAAAATTTTCACCATTTTTCAAACCCTCAGGGCCAGAGACGACTTTGAAAGCACCGGTATTGGTCTGGCGGTGGTGAAAAAAATTGTCGAAGCTGAAGGGGGGCGCGTGTGGCTCACCTCTAACCTCGACCAAGGCACGATCTTTTACTTCACCTGGCCCTTTCACAAAACCCCGCCGGCAGCGGAGTAACCCATGGTTTTGGCTGGCGGCCGGGGGCAAATTAAATCTAATTCCCTAGGCCGCTTCGCTAAGATAGCAATGCCTTGCCCCTAGAGACCCCTAGCCCGGAGCTACCGTGACCCAGCCGCCCTCCAGCCCTGACCCGCAGCCTGACTCGCCGCTTGATCCCCTAACTCGAATGCAGGTCTTGGCGGCCCTGGGGGTGACGGCGGTGATGCTGCTGCTGATTTCCCAAGCCTGGCTGTATTTTGACCCGGCGGAGCTCATGCCCGTGCGGCTGACTTGGCAGGATGGGCTGCTAGGGGTTGGGCTGGGGCTAGCCATTACCCTGGCCAGTGGCGTGGTGTATCGCCTGTGGCCCGCCTATCGTCAGAGCGCTGACACCTACCTGGCTCTGGTATTACAGCCCTTGCAGTGGCCCGACTTGATTTGGCTGGGGCTGTTGCCGGGGCTGAGCGAAGAACTGCTGTTTCGCGGGGTCATGCTGCCCGCCATTGGCATGAATAGTTTGGGTATTGCGGTGTCGGCGGCGAGTTTTGGGGTGCTGCACCTGAGTAGTTTGCAGCAGTGGACCTACGTGGTGTGGGCCACCGCTGTCGGCCTGGTACTGGCCACCGGAGCGGTGCTGACCGGCAATCTGTTGGTGCCGATTGTGGCCCACACGGTGACCAATCTACTGTCGAGCGTGGTGTGGAAGTCTCGCCAGCGGCAAACTGCGTAATTCTGTATACAGTTGTCAGAGCTTCCTAGCAATATCAAGGGAATAGATGGTTTGGTATCACCCTTATCTAAAAAATCTGTTTATTCTGTGGGAGGGGCGGTTTTTATTGCCCTAGACCCTTATATCCTTTGGGATAGGAAGCAGTTTGCCGATGGATTGCAGCGCTATTCAATTTAAATATGCCGACCAGTTTGCTGAGGCTGACTTAGATCAGCTGGTGGCTCTGTTTCAGGCAGCAGCATTTTGGGCGAAGGATCGCACCCGGGCCGATATGGCGGTCGCCATTGCCCACAGCTACCCGATCGCCACTGCCTGGGATGGAGCCAAACTGATCGGCTTTGCCCGCGCCACCTCCGACGGTGTGTTTCGCGCCACTATCTGGGATGTGGTGATTTCGCCCGACTATCAGGGGGGCGGTCTGGGCCGCAAGCTGGTCGAAACCCTAGCGGCTCACCCCCACATGAGCCGGGTGGAGCGGGTCTATCTGATGACCACTCACCAGCAGGGTTTTTATGCTCGCATTGGTTTTGAAGAAAACCCCTCGACGACGATGGTGCTCTACAACAATGCTGAAATCGAGATGCTGCCATCCCTTGGCCAGACTACAGAAACCCTAGCTTCTGCCAAGATTTAGGCCTAGACTCTACCGCTTCGGCTTCGTTGCGGGAGGTCAGGTAAGCTACCATTTTTAAGTCAAGGCTCCGCAGCGGAGCCCACGTTATAGGCTCCATCTCAATGCACCAAACTCAGGATCTTCACGTTGTTGAGACTCGTCCCCTAGTCAGCCCCGCCCTGCTGCATCACGAGCTGCCAATGTCGGCAGAGGCAGCAACGCTGGTGGCCGAAGCGCGCGATCGCATTCGCCACATTCTCTACAATGAAGACCGCCGCCTGCTGGTGATCGTTGGCCCCTGCTCGGTGCACGACATTGACGCCGCCTACGAGTACGGCCAAAAGCTAGTCAACCTGCGCCACGAACTGTCGGGCCAGCTCGAAATTATCATGCGGGTCTACTTTGAAAAGCCCCGCACCAATGTGGGCTGGAAGGGGCTAATCAACGACCCCCACCTCGACGGCAGCTACGACATCAACACCGGCCTGCGCCTGGCCCGCAAGCTGCTGCTCGACCTGGCCCAGCTGGGGCTGCCCGCCGCCACCGAGTTGCTCGACCCGGTGACGCCGCAGTATATTGCCGACCTGATCGCCTGGACGGCGATTGGCGCGCGCACCACCGAGAGTCAAACCCACCGTGAAATGGCCTCAGGCCTCTCGATGCCCATTGGCTTTAAGAACAGCACCGACGGCAGCCTGCAAGCCGCCATGAATGCCATGGTGGCCGCCAGCCGCCCCCACCACTTTTTGGGCATTAACCAAAGCGGGTTGGCTAGCATTGTCACTACCACTGGCAACCCCGATGGCCACCTGGTACTGCGCGGCGGCAAGGGCGGCCCCAACTTTAGCGGTGACCACGTGGTCAAAGCTGCCGAAGAAATGGCCAAGCTCAAGCTCAACCACCGGATGATGGTCGATTGCAGCCACGCCAATGCCAACAAAGACCACAACCGCCAGCTGGCCGTGCTCGAAGACATTGCCGCCCAGGTGGGCGGCGGCTCTCGCAATATTCTCGGCGTGATGATTGAGAGCCATATTAAGGCGGGCAGTCAGGCGATCCCCGACGACCTGCGGCAGCTCACCTACGGCCAGAGCATCACTGATGCCTGTGTCGATTTTGACACCACCGCCGCCATGTTGCGGCAGCTAGCCAGCGCGGTCGAGCCATCGTTGCAGGCGGCTCCACTGGGTTAGTATCCAGGGAGTTTTGATACTTGAGGTTGAGGTTGTGTAGCCTCCAGGGGTTTTTAAAACCCCTGGGGAATGTTGTCGTTTTACAGATGGGGCTGAGGTGCAAACTGGGGGCTGGGGCTTGAAAAGGGAGGGCAAATGCTGCAACCGATGAGGGGAAGGAATCAACCTGCACCATGGCTTTATCTGTTTGGAGTGATTGCATGGACTTGGACATTTCTCGGCATTGCCGCTACGACTGGTCAGGGACTGCTTGAGTTTCGAACAGCGACACTGTCATTCCTCGGCCTGTTGGGACCTTTGATCGTAGCGGCATTACTGATCGCAGCAGGAAATTGGGATAGAAACTTAGATTGTACTGTTTTAGATTTTTTTCGACGGTCATTTAATCTTTGGCTGCTACCTTGGCGTTGGTATCTCTATATAGTTGGCCTAATTTTTGTTCTGGCTATCATTCCAGTCCTGCTCGATGCTTCGACGCTTCAAGCCCAGGGGTTAATTGATGTCGGGCCAGGTCTCTTTTTGTTCATTGGTTTTGTGGCTGGCTTCGTTGAAGAACCGGGTTGGCGGGGGTACGCCCAGGAGGGTCTGCAACGCCGTATGCCTATTGTCCTTGCCAGTCTAGTGGTTGGTGTTTTCTGGGCGGCTTGGCACTTGCCTTTATTTTTCATTGCCAATACTTATCAAGCTGGTTTAGGCGTAGGTACACCAGCATTTTGGGAATTTAACTTAGCAATTATTATTGGAAGCCCAATTTATGGATGGTTATACAATGCGACGGGGCGAGTAACGTTTGCGGCTGTTTTCTATCATGGGTTTGGAAACGTGATGTTTGAAATTGTGCCCGATGCCACCATCATTGCTGAGTTGGGGGTAGAGGCTATGCTTGCACTGCTACTAACTCTTTTAGCTCGGCGTTGGATGTTTCGGCCCCGTTTATTGGAGCGTTAGGGCTTAGTCAGTTGTCTGTTAGTTAGCGCATGGACATCGCTACTGTTCTTTAGCACCTTGACGATCACTGCTAAAAAGGTAAATAGTCTAGGGCGCGTTGTTAGAGCATCAAAGGCTGTGGCAATCGATCGCAGCCACTCCCCTCAACCTGCAACCTTTCGCCACATCTAGCAGAATCTGCCAAACAGCCGATAAGCTAAAGGATGCAATCGATTCGCCCTCTTTGATTCGCTATGAACCGGATTTTTCGCGCTCTGACGGCTCCGCTGCTGGCCACGACCCTACTAGCGGGTACAGCCCCCTTGCCCATTGGCAATGCCCGTGCCCAGGAGTCGGTGTCGCCCCGGGTGGCCCAGCTGCCCCGTACCCCCGACCAGGTGGTTGAATGTGAACTGCTGATTGTTGGCGGTGGCCTGGCGGGCACCGCCACGGCCTACGAGAGCCTGCGGATGGGCCACACCGTCTGTATGACCGAGCTGACCGACTGGGTGGGTGGGCAAATTTCTTCCCAGGGCACTACCGCCCTCGACGAATCGCGGGAGCAGCGCAACCAGCTGTTTTACTCGCGGGGCTATTTAGAATTGCGCGATCGCATTGAGCGCAAGTATGGCGAACTCAACCCCGGCCAGTGCTGGGTGAGTGTTGCCTGCTTTATGCCCGCCGATGCCAACGCCATTTTGATGGAGATGCTGGCCGAGGCCGAACGGGAGGGTGGTGGCGAACTGCGGTGGTTCCCCAACACCGTGGTCAAAGATCTGAGCCTAAATGCCGACGGCACCCACATTGACGAGGTGGTCGCCATTCGCCACAGTCCGGCACCGGGCACCGCGCCGCTCAACACCGACTTTCTCTCAGAGATCATCGAAGACGCCTACACCTATCAAGACTCGGCCCGGCTCTCGAAGGAAATTATTCAGTTTGTGCCGGCGGGGGTTGGGGCTAGACAGGGCGCAGCCCCCAGCCGAGTCGACTGGTTTGTGGTCGAAGCCACCGAGACCGGCGAGCTGATCGTGCTGGCTGATGTACCCTACGAGCTGGGCCTCGACCCTCGGTCGCCCCTCAACCCCTCGTCGCCCGTGACCGAGCGCGACCCCTACTGCACCCAGGGCTTTACCTACACCTTTGCCATGGAGCGCACCGCCGAGGCTCAGACCTTTGATGTGCCCGAGTTTTACAGCATCTACGAGCCCTACTACAGCTGGGAAAAGGAGCGCCCCCAGCTGCTCACCCCCCAAGACCACTTTGACTTCGTTTTCACCTACCGTCGCCTGTGGAGCGCCCAGCCCCGCCGCACCGGGGAGCGGATCTTTGGCTCGCCGCGCCCGGTGCCCGGCGATATCTCGATGCAAAACTGGACCTGGGGCAACGACTACCGCCCCGGCACCAGCCGCGATAACCTGATTCTCACCGAAGACCAGCTGCGGGCCAGCGGCCAGCTAGCGCCGGGGGGCTGGCTGGGGGGCCTGCGCACCGAAACCCTGCGGCGGGGCGAAGAAAATGCGATCGGCTTTTTCTACTGGCTGACCACGGGCACCACTGACTCGCAGATCGATGACTCCTGGAAAGAACCCGAGCCCTACAACCTCTACATGAAGGGCTTAGACTCGCCCATGAACACCGCCCACGGCCTGTCAAAGTACCCCTACATTCGCGAGGCCCGGCGGATTGTGGGTCGGCCCTCGCCGGGCTACGAGAGCGGCTTTATGATCAGTGAAATCGATTTTTCGTGGAATGATTTTAACTCTGCGTTTTACCGCGAGAATCTAGATCAAAGCACGTTTACCTCCATGCGGCGCTTTTTGGCGGGGCTAGACACCATCGACACGTTTATGCCCGGCGCTGACCCCAATGAGTTTCACATTCGGGGGCGATCGCGCATTTACCCCGACTCGGTCGGCATCGCCCAGTATGCGATTGATTTTCACCCCTGCATGCGTGACTATCCGCCCGAGGCCCCTGGCAACATTGAGCGCCCCAGCGTGCGCCAGGCCCACGGCCAGGCCTACCCGGCCCAGATTCCGCTGCGGGCGATGATTCCCCAGCGGGTTGACAATATGCTGGTGGCTAGCAAGAGCATCGCCGCCAGCACCATTGCCGCTGCCGCCTACCGGGTGCATTCCTTTGAGTGGTCGGTGGGGGCCGCCGCCGCCCACACCATCGACTTCTCGCTGCGCAACGGCGTGCTGCCCTACGAACTAGTGGTCAACCCCTTAGCCGAAAGCCCCATGCTAGAGGCGCTGCGGGCTGAGCTAGAGGCCAGCGGCAACCCGACGAAGTTCCCCAACACGTCGATCTTTAACGAAGACTGGGGCAACTGGCGACCCTGGTAGGGGGCGGACAGTTTGATGCTAAAGCCCAGGGAGCAGCGTAGTCTTCCCTGGGCTTTGGTTTTAGGGTTTGTTGCTTAAGATTAGAATTGGCATAACCCCTCAGCGCGTAGACCATGGTGCAAACCATTGCGGCCAATACAGCCACCCTAGGCGACCTCAAACAGGCGCTTGGGCTACAGCTATCCCCAGATCCCGGCTTTTTTGGGGAGTGGCAGCAGGCAACGCCGCCCTTGGGTGAGGCCGAACAACAGCTGCTCGATCGCGTCAAAGCGAATTTTATGGCGCTGAGGTCAGACCCCCCCATGTTAGAAAACAGCGTCAAGATGGTAGTGTTGTCGCCGCTGCTTGATTTGGCTGGGTTTTATCGCCAACCCTTTCGCATTGAAACCGAAACCAGCATTGATTTAGACCTAGAGGATGACGGTACTGTCATTCGAGGACGCCTTGACGTGTTGGTCTTAAAGCAGCAGTTTTGGCTGTTGGTAATTGAGTCTCAGCGCAGTGATTTTGCCGTCGCGCGAGCTATCCCCCAGGCGCTCGCCTATATGCTCAGCAACCCCAATCTAGCTAAACCAACCTTTGGTTTAATTACCAATGGGAATGAGTTTTTATTTCTCCAGGCGACCCGGCAACCGGTGGCTCAGTATGGCAATTCTCGATTGTTTTCTTTGCTGAATCCCGATAATGAACTCTACCCAGTTCTACAACTTCTCAAGCAGTGGGGTTCACAAGCTTTAGATGCTGAAAGTTTGAGCTAGAGGCGGCATTCCACCTCAGAAGCGGGGTGAACACCGACCCTGCTAGGGCAGCGCTTCTCTCTACAATGCAGTCATACCGTAATTTTAGCAGCGACTACTGAGGGAGAGCGGAGCCATGCAACCCACCCAAAATTTATTTACCGAAAAAGCCTGGGATGCCATTGTGCGATCGCAGGATATCGCCAAGCAGGCCCAGCAGCAGCAGATTGAGAGCGACCACCTGATGCTGGCGCTGCTCGACCAGGAGGGTCTGGCCAGCAGCATCTTTGTCAAGCTGGGGGTAAATGGAACTCAGCTGCGCGATCGCACCGAGGGCTTTATCAACCGCCAGCCCAAGGTATCTGGGTCAGGCTCGTCGGTGTACCTGGGCCAATCCCTCGACACCCTGCTTGATCGGGCCGACAAATATAAAAAAGACTACGACGATGAATATATTTCCATCGAGCACCTGATCTTGGCTTACCCTGGCGACAGCCGCTTCGGCAAGGCGCTGTTTCAAGACCTGGGGCTCAGTGAAGCCAAGCTCAAGCAAGTCGTTCAAGACATTCGAGGCACCCAGAAAGTGACCGATCAAAACCCCGAAGGCAAGTACCAATCCCTAGAAAAATACGGGCGCGACCTCACTGACGCCGCCCGGCGGGGCAAACTCGACCCGGTGATTGGTCGCGACGACGAGATCCGCCGCACCATCCAGATTCTCTCGCGGCGCACCAAAAACAACCCGGTGCTGATTGGCGAGCCGGGGGTGGGTAAGACTGCGATCGCTGAGGGGCTGGCCCAGCGCATCGTCAGCGGCGACGTGCCTCAGTCCCTCAAAGACCGCCAGCTGATCGCCCTAGATATGGGCTCGCTGATTGCCGGGGCCAAGTACCGGGGCGAGTTTGAAGAGCGCCTCAAGGCGGTGCTGAAGGAAGTCACCGACTCCGAAGGGCAGATTATTCTGTTTATTGACGAGATCCACACCGTAGTGGGTGCGGGTGCTACCCAGGGGGCGATGGATGCGGGCAACCTGCTCAAGCCCATGCTGGCCCGGGGCGAGCTGCGCTGTATCGGTGCGACCACCCTGGATGAGTACCGCAAATACATTGAAAAAGACGCCGCCCTAGAGCGCCGCTTCCAGCAGGTGTATGTGGATCAGCCCACCGTGCCCGACACGATCTCCATTTTGCGCGGCCTGAAGGAGCGCTACGAGGTGCACCACGGGGTGAAAATCTCCGACAGTGCCCTGGTGGCGGCGGCGACCCTGTCGACCCGCTATATCAGCGATCGCTTTTTGCCCGACAAGGCCATTGACCTGGTGGACGAAGCCGCCGCCAAGCTCAAGATGGAGATCACCTCCAAGCCCGAGGAACTCGATGAGGTCGATCGCAAGATTCTCCAGCTCGAAATGGAGCGGCTTTCCCTGAAAAAAGAAGTGGACGCCGCCTCCCTGGAGCGTCTCGATCGCATTGAAAAAGAGCTGGCCGACCTGAAGGAGCAGCAGAGCGCCCTCAACGCCCAGTGGCAGTCGGAAAAAGACACCATTGACCACATTCAGTCGATCAAAGAAGAGATTGATCAGGTCAACATCGAGATTCAGCAGGCAGAGCGTGACTACGACCTGAATCGGGCCGCCGAGCTCAAGTACGGCAAGCTCACCGAGCTCCAGCGCCAGCTTCAAGCCGCCGAGACCCAGCTCACCGCCACCCAGACCACCGGCAAAACCCTGCTGCGCGAAGAGGTGACCGAAGAAGACATCGCCGAGATCATCTCCAAGTGGACGGGCATTCCGGTCAGCAAGCTGGTGCAGTCGGAGATGCAGAAACTGCTGCTGCTCGAAGACGAGCTACACGAGCGGGTGATTGGCCAGGAGGAGGCGGTGACCGCCGTGGCCGACTCGATTCAGCGATCGCGGGCGGGGTTAGCCGACCCCAACCGCCCCATCGCCAGCTTTATTTTCCTCGGCCCCACCGGGGTGGGCAAAACCGAGCTGGCCAAGGCCCTGGCCGCCTACCTGTTTGACACCGAAGAGGCCCTGGTGCGTATCGACATGTCGGAGTACATGGAAAAGCACGCCGTCTCGCGCCTGATCGGTGCCCCTCCAGGCTATGTTGGCTACGACGAGGGCGGGCAGCTGACCGAGGCCATTCGCCGCCGTCCCTTCGCGGTAATTCTCTTTGATGAGATCGAGAAGGCTCACCCCGACGTGTTTAACGTCATGCTGCAAATTCTTGACGATGGTCGCGTCACCGATGCCCAGGGCCGCACGGTCGACTTCAAAAACTCCATCATCATTATGACCAGCAACATCGGCTCCCAGTTCATTCTCGATGTGGCCGGCGACGACAGCCAGTACGAAGAGATGAAATCCCGCGTCATGGAGGCCCTGCGGGGTAACTTCCGGCCTGAGTTTCTCAACCGAGTCGATGAGATGATCATCTTCCACGGGCTGCTCAAGTCGCAGCTGCGCCAGATCGTCAAACTGCAAATCGTGCGCCTCGAAGAGCGCTTGGCCGATCGCAAAATGGCCATTACCCTCTCAGAGTCGGCCCTCGACTTTTTGTCGGAGGTGGGCTACGACCCCGTCTACGGTGCTCGACCGCTAAAGCGCGCCATCCAGCGCGAGCTAGAGACCCAGATTGCTAAGGCAATCTTGCGCGGGGAATTTACGGCGGGCGACATCATTGTGGTCGATGTCGAAAACGAGCGGCTGTCGTTTAATCGCCAGCAGGCAGAACTGCTGACGGTGTGATCGCTCTAAAGCGGCTGCGCTCGAAGCGCTGTTGGTCAATTTAGCACCATCGCTTGCTTGAGCCTATTGCCGGGCGGCTACCGCCCGGCAATAGCAGCTTTTGAGACGAGCGATCGCATTTTGATCGACTACGGTTGCCATGATGGCAGGGCTTTTGGCAAGATAGCTGAATAGGCATCTGGGCTTTCTATGGGGAAAGGTGGGACTCGTTGCCAGCGAGTTTTCCGTAGGTTTCCGAAATTCATGGGGCTATGATGGTGTCAATAGCGCCTCTGGCATTCGGCTTTTCCGTTCTAGCTTGTCTCAGTCACCCTTAACCCATCAGCTGCATTACTTCGGCAGGCCAGGGCTACCTGGCAATGCCAATTTTCATCAGGTTCGATGGTGTCTCGTCGTGCTACAGGCAGTTGTTCCCTAGGCAGAGATCTACTTCTGCATTTGGACAAGGGTTATCTAACAGGAATGGGGTTGATTATGAAAATCGTTCACAACGGTTCTAAGCAAGGCTACATGAATGTGATGGAGATATTGGTAGCTGAAGAAGTAGAAAAACAAGTTAAAACCATGCAGCCTCGGGTGCTGAAGTATCTCAAGCGGGCTGAAGTTGAAACCTTTGCCCTGAATCGCTTGCCCTCTCTCTACGCCTCTAGTGAAAAGGGCTGGCAACACCAGTACGAAAAGGCTAAGCGCGAGCTGCACAATCAGATCAAGAGTGCGGTGCGCCAAGCCTTTGCGGCGGTGCAGGTTGACCCTATTCGTGCCTCAAAGCCGCTGCAACCTGAAGATGACGCAGCGGCAGGGGCGCTCAACGCCCTGCGGGAAATGCTCAAACAGCCCGATCTGAGCTGGGATGGGGCCATTAATCGCCTGCGTGTGGTGATCGGTATCGGCAGCCCGTCGCCCACCGCCGAACCCGTGGCAGAAAGCTCTCACCGATCTCGCTACCGAGACAGTTCCTCGGTGGCGATGACGAGTGCCGAGCGGGGCGACGGCACCCACGCACCCCACTGGCGACCGGGCACCTACGGGGCTGAGGTGTCGTGGCAAAAGCCCCAAACTTCTGGAGGTGAAGAATTTGACTGGGGTGACTCTCGCTATATGAAGTAGTAAATCGAAGTAGTAGATCACCCCAACTGCACTCAGCAGTTGGGGTTGCCGCTGGGGGCTACATCAGCCCCGCTTGGCTGAGCAGCGCTGGCGGTATACCCAGGGCTACTACCCCCTGGCGTAGGCTGGCGGCGGTGGCTGGGTCACTGGCGCTGTAGAGATCAATGGCATGCCGGAAGGATTGTAGTGCTTCGGGCACCTGCCCCAGCTTAAATAGCGCTACCCCCAGGTTTTGGTGCGCTTCGGGATAGTGGGGATCGAGGGCGATTGCCCGCTGGTAGGCGGCGATCGCATCGTCTAAATATCCCCTGGCTCGGTGAACGGCCCCCAGGTTGTAGTGGGCAATGGCCAGGTTGGGCTCGGCGGCGATCGCCTGCTGGAATAGGTCGATGGCGGCATCTAGCTCGCCCTGGGCCTTTTTGAGGCTGCCAAAGTTGATCCAGGCCCCCAACTTGAGCCGGGGCGGCACCGCCTGAGCCAGGGCGGCCTCGTAGTCTTTGGCGGCCTGCTGGGGCTGGTTGACCTGGGCCAAGGCCCGGTGGTAATGCAGCTCATAGCGAGTGATCTCGTCGAGGCTGTCTGGCTGCTCTAGGGCTTGGTTAAGCAGGGGCAGTGCGGCCTGGGGCTGGTCTTCTTCGACGTAGAGGGCGGCTAGTTTGTTGAGCAGGTAGCCATCGTTGGGGTGGTCACGGAGGTAGGTGGCCATGGCGGTGCGGGCGCGCTCAAATTTGGCCCGCTCGGCCACGACCACCGGGTCGTAGCCGGTGTGGTGGAGGGCGGCTTCGCCCAGGGTGATCACCTGCCAGCGAGGGTCTTGGTTTTGCAAAGCCGCAATGCTGTCGTCCACGGTTTCGTGGTACGGGCGGTGGAAGCTGATCTCGGGCAAACGGCGAAAGTAGCGGGTGATCAGCGTGTAGGGGGCCTGGGGCGCGCCTAGCTCTAGGCGCAGCAGGTTGACTGCTAGTACGTCGGCGGCGGCAACATCGCCCAACCGTTGCCCCTGGTCGAGGCGCTGGAGGATCTGGCCGGTTTCGCTCAGCAGCACCTCGTCGGCGTCGAGCACCAAGATCCAGTCGCCCGTGGCGTGGCGCAGCGATTCGTTGCGGGCGGCGGCGAAGTCGTCATTCCAGCTAAAGCGGTGAACCTGGGCCCCGTGGGCCTGGGCGATGGCCACCGTGTCATCGCTTGACCCGGTATCGACCACAATGATTTCGCCCGCAATGTCGGCCACGCTGGCCAGCGCCTGGGCCAGGTTAGCGGCCTCGTCTTTGACAATCATGCAGAGGCTAATCATCAGCCTTCTCCCAGGGCCAGGTGCGCCCGGGCAATTGCCTGGCGCACCTGGTCAAAGCCGGTGCCGCCGTAGCTGTTGCGGGCCGAAACCACCTGCTGGGGTGCGATCGCAGCGTAGATATCTGCCTCAAAGGCGGGGTGGATGGTCTGCCATTCGTCGAGGGTGAGCTCGCGCAAGAGCTTATTGGCTGCCAGGGAAGTTTTGACCACCTTGCCCACCAGGTTGTAGGCCTCGCGGAAGGGCACCCCCTTGGTGGCTAGGTAGTCGGCCACGTCGGTGGCATTGGCGTAGTCTTCGTTTACCGCCTGGCGCAGGCGCGGCACCTGGAAGTTGACCCCCTCGGCCAGCAAAATGGTCATGGCCTCGACGCAGCCGCGCACGGTGTGCACCGTGTCGAAGATCGCCTCTTTGTCTTCTTGCAGGTCTTTGTTGTAGGCCAACGGCAGGCCCTTCATCATCACCAGCAGCCCTTGCAGGTGACCAAACACCCGGCCCGTTTTGCCCCGCACCAGCTCGGGCACATCGGGGTTTTTCTTTTGGGGCATGATGCTGGAGCCGGTGGAGCAGCTGTCGTTGAGGGTGACAAAGCTAAACTCCTCCGAGGCCCAGAGAATCATTTCTTCTGACAGCCGCGACAGGTGCACCATGATCAGGCTGGCGGCGCAGGCAAACTCAATGGCAAAGTCGCGATCGCTCACGCCATCCAAACTGTTGCCGTAGACCCGTTCAAACCCCAGCAGCTCGGCGGCATACTGGCGGTCGATGGGAAAGGTCGTTCCCGCCAGGGCACCGCAGCCCAGGGGCGAAATATTCACCCGCTTTTGCAGGTCGCCCAGACGCTCCCAGTCGCGCTGGGCCATGTCAAAGTAGGCCAGCAGGTGGTGGGCCAAACTCAGGGGCTGCGCCCGCTGTAGGTGGGTGTAGCCGGGGATCAGGGTCTCTACATGGTCTGTGGCGAGGCCCAGCAGGGTCTGCTGGTACTGGCGCAGCTGGGCCTGAATGGCTTCGATCTGGGCGCGCAGGTAGAGGCGCAGGTCGGTGCCCACCTGGTCGTTGCGGCTGCGGGCGGTGTGCAGCTTTTTGCCCACGTCGCCAATCAGCTCCGTTAGCCGCCGCTCCACGGCAAAGTGCACGTCCTCGGCCTCGACGCCGGGGGTAAAGTCGCCAGCGCGAAACTCCTGGCGAATGGTTTCGAGGCCGGTGACGATCTGATCGCCCTCATCGGGGCTGATAATGCCGGTTTTGACCAGCATTTTGGCGTGGGCGGCTGAGCCAGTGAGGTCGTACTCCAGCAGCTGGATGTCGAAGCCAATGCTGGCGTTGAACAGTGCGATCGCAGGGTGCAGCGCTGTCTCAAAGCGCTGACTCCAGGTTTGGGTAGGGGGCGTTTCCATCAGGGCGGGTTTAAAAGGCGGTCAGGTTGCGGATCATATAGCCAAGCACAATACCGAAGAGCATTGCCCAAATCTGTCCTGAATCGACAAAATTGTTCCAAATGTCGACTATGTCGCCCAAAATGTCTTGGTCAAACTGCTGGGCTAGCACTGGGGAAAGGGCATCGGTGGTCACTGCCAGACCCGCTGCACCGGGCGCACTGGCGATCAAGCCTTCGGTCGCAACTTCGGTAAAATAGCCGCTGAAGCTGTCCCCATCGCTGAAGCTGACGGGGCGCAGAAGATGATTTACCGAAATATTGACTGAAAGGGTGTCTACAGAACGAGAGGGTAAGGCAACTTGAAACCAACCTTGCAGCAAAGAATCGGGAAGCTGGGGAATGACGTCCATGGCGCTGTGACGACCTGAGCATGGTTAACACCCAACAGACTATCACCATACCGTCGAGACCGAGCCTCTGGAACCCAAAAACCGCATGGGGTCTAGCGGTTGTCGCTGCCCTGGCCCTGGCGGCCTACCAGGCGGGCCTGGGGCGGCCTGGCGTTGACCTGGTCAACCTGGGCGGCTGGCCCCAGCTGCGCGAGTTTTTGGTGGCCGCCCTGCACCCCGACCTCAGCGCTGAGTTTGTGGCGCTGATGGGCCGCGCCGCCCTGGTCACCCTGGCCTACGCCGTGCTGGGCACCGCCCTGAGTGTGGCCCTGGGGCTGGTGGGTGGGCTGCTGTCTGCGGCGGTGTGGTGGCAGACGCTGTGGCCGCGCGATCGCTGGGGTCTGCGCCGAGGGCTGTGGCTGGGGGTGCGGGGGCTGCTGGCCTTTCCCCGCGCCATTCACGAGCTGATCTGGGGGCTGCTGCTGCTGCAAGTGCTGGGTCTCAACCCGCTGGTGGGGGTGCTGGCGATCGCCATTCCCTTCGGTGCGATCGTCGCCAAAGTTTTTTCAGACATTCTCGACGAAACCCCCCAGGCTCCCCTCAAGGCGCTGATCAATGCTGGGGTGCCGCCCCTGAGCGCCTTTGTCTACAGCCTGCTGCCCCAGGCGCTGCCCAACCTGCTCTCCTACACCTTTTATCGGTTTGAGTGCTCGCTGCGGTCTTCGGCGGTGCTGGGCATCATCGGGGCCGGGGGGCTGGGCTACGAGATTTTCTTGAGCCTGCAATCGCTGCGCTACGACCAGCTCTGGACCGGCTTCTACGCCCTGATTGTGCTCAACGGCGCGGTGGATGCCTGGAGCGCGGTGGTGCGCCGCCGCATGGGCTTCACCAGCCGCCTCGACATCAACCGCCAGCCTGGGGCCAACCCCAACCCAGCCCCCCTCAAAGCGCCCCGCCAAGACTGGCTGCTGCGCCTGTCGTGGATGGGTGCGATCGCCGCCCTGCCCCTGGGCTGGTGGTGGCTGCGCCTCGACATCACCAGCCTCTGGGCACCGCGCACCCAGCGCCTGCTGGGAGAATTACTCGGCACTGGCCTGCCCCCGCTGCCCTCGATGGCAGAACTGGCGAACTTAGCCAATCTGGCCTGGCTGACGGTGGCTATGTCGATGGTGGCGATTGCCCTGGCGGGCATGTTTGGCATCCTAATCTCGCTGCCCGCCGCCCAAAATTTTTTGCTGCCGGGGGGGCTGCTGCGCCCGGTGGGGCAGAACGGCGGCTTTGCCCTGGGAGCTTACGGGCTGCTGATCCTCAGCCGCCTGGTGCTGCTGGTCAGCCGCGCCATCCCCGCCCCGATCTGGGCGCTGGTGCTGCTGTACATGCTGTTTCCCGGCGTGCTGCCCGGTGCCCTGGCCCTGGCCCTGCACAACTTCGGCATCCTCGGTCGGCTGATGGCCGAGGTGAATGAGAACCTCGACGATCGCCCCGTGCGCGCCCTCAGCGCCCTGGGAGCTAGCCCGACAGCGGTGGTGGCCTACGGCATCTGGCCCCAAAACCTAGGCCGCTTTCTGGCCTACATTCTCTACCGCTGGGAGGTCTGCCTGCGCGAAACCGTGATCGTTGGTCTAGTGGGAGCCGGGGGGCTAGGTCGCCTGCTCACCGAGCAGATCAGCAGCTTTAACTACCGGGGGGTAACTGTGACCCTAGCCGTGTTTGTCGCCCTAACCTTTGCCGTGGATGCCATCAGCCATCAGCTGCGAGGAATTTTACGATCTGAAAGCTGATCACCCATGGGCGCTCAGCTTTCAGATCGCCAATCTGCACATCCCCCGCCCCCCTGCCACCCCTGGGGGTGAATAGCGCACACCAGCAGGCTGCGCCTGGCTCGGCTGGTACCGTAGGCGATGCCGTGGTAGTTGGTGCAGCCCTGGCAGGGGCCGGGACGGGTGGAGGAAATATCTCGAAAGCCGACCTGCGATCGCAGAATTTGCTGCTTGCTCTTCCCTCGCTGCCACTGCTCGTAGGCTCGGCGGCGGCAGACATCATTGGCCCGGTGAAAGAGTTCGTCGGTGACGCTCACAACCTGTCCTCCCAGTAGAGGGTTGGTGGCGCTGGGTGACGCCAAAAATAGCTAGCGGTAAACTAGCGCAGATCACCAGCAGACGCTCTAGGTCTAGACTACCGAACTGCCCTAGGCAATTCCAGAAAATTTAAAAGACGGTTTGCGGTTTTCCCTGACACCTAAGTCTGAATTCGCCTTGGCTAGCCCCGGTGGGGCTGGGCAAACACCGTTTGCCCCTACCCAAGCCGCCGATTTGGCGGCGGGGTCATACGCTTCAGATTTGGCCCAACACCCGACATCCGATGCCGTTCCCCTCCCCCTCGACCCAAGCAGTACCATAGGAAAGCAGCTTGCCCCCTCCCACCGCTGCCCCCGCCCCCATGGATCTCTTCGACCACAGCCGCCAGACCCAGATCGACCGAGATGCCCCCCTGGCGGCGCGGCTGCGGCCCCGCAACCTAGATGAATTTATCGGTCAAGACGCGGTGGTGGGGCCGGGGCGACTGCTGCGGCGGGCGATTCAGGCTGACCAGCTGTCGTCGCTGATTTTTTTTGGGCCGCCGGGCACGGGCAAGACTACCCTGGCCCAGATCATCGCCAACACCACCAGCGCCCATTTCATTGCGCTGAACGCGGTGCTGGCTGGGGTGAAAGACATTCGCGAGGCGATCGCCACCGCCCAAGAGCTGCGCGGTCAGTACGGCAGGCGCACGATTCTCTTTGTCGACGAGGTGCACCGCTTCAATAAGGCCCAGCAGGATGCCCTGCTGCCCTGGGTCGAAAACGGTACGGTGGTGCTGATCGGAGCCACCACCGAGAACCCGTTCTTTGAGGTCAACAAGGCGCTGGTCAGCCGATCGCGGATTTTTCAGCTCAAGCCGTTAGACCCGGCAGATCTGTACCGGGTGGTGGAGCAGGCCCTGGGGGATCACGAGCGGGGCTACGGCGATCGCCCGGTCGTTCTCGACCCTGCCGCCCTCGACCATCTAGTCAACGTGGCCAACGGCGACGCCCGCGCCCTGCTCAATGCCCTGGAGCTAGCGGTGGAAACCACTGCGCCCGCTGAGACTGGCCAGATCCACATCACCCTGGCGGTGGCCGAAGAGTCGATTCAGCAGCGGGCGGTGCTCTACGACAAGGAGGGCGACGCCCACTTTGACACCATCAGCGCCTTTATCAAGAGCGTGCGCGGCTCTGACCCCGATGCGGCCCTCTACTGGCTGGCCCGCATGGTCTACGCGGGCGAAGACCCCCGGTTTATCTTTCGCCGTCTGGTGATTTTGGCCAGCGAAGACATTGGCCTGGGCGACCCCCACGCCGTCACTGTAGTCACCAGCTGCGCCGCCGCCTTTGACCGGGTGGGCCTGCCCGAGGGGCGCTACCCGCTGGCCCAGGCCACCCTTTACTTAGCCACGGTGCCCAAGTCAAACAGCACCATGGGCTTTTTTGATGCCCTAGCCGCCGTCGAGCAAGAGCGCGAGGGCGATGTGCCCAACCCCCTGCGCGACGGCAACCGCGACAGCAAGGGCTTTGGCCACGGCCAGGGCTATCTCTATCCCCACTCCTACCGCGAGCACTGGGTGGCCCAGCAGTATCTGCCCAGGGGTTTGCAGGGCCAGGTGTTTTATCAGCCCTCCGACCAGGGCTATGAGGCCCAGATTCAAACCCAGGTGGCCCAGCGGCGCGAGGCCCAGCTGGCGGCCATGGTCGACGGTGGCGGGGCGCTGCCCGAGGCTCTCACCTACAGCCCCGACGACCCGGCCCGCGATCGCTGGCTCCAGCGCACCCTCAGCCAGACCGGCGAGCAGCTAGGGGCGGTGCGCGATCGCATCTTTGATCTGGCTCCGCCCCAGCGCCACCACCGCATTCTCGACCTCAACGCCCGCACCGGCCTGCTCACCTGGGAGGCCCTGCGTCGGGTGCCCGAGGGCAGTGTCTACGCCCGGGTTCACAGCAGCCAAGACCAGGTGGCCCTCGAAGAGCAGGCCGCCCAGCTGTCCGAGCTAGCCCGCCCGGTGCTGGTGCACGCCGACTTTGAGGCCCTGGCCGCCTACCTGCCTGCCCACACCCCCGACATCCGCTTTGAGCGCATTGTTGGCCGCAACGCCTTTGGCCAGGCGGTCAACCGCGATCGCTTTGTCGCCATTGTGCAACAGCTGCTGTCCCCCGACGGCGTGGTGGTGCTGGCCGAGACCATTCCCCGCCACAGCCAGCGGATCTCGGCCCTGGTGGATGGGGCCGCCTTGAGCCCAGCCCAGCTCAAGCGCTGGCGCAAGGCCGAGAATAGCATCGCCAACGCCGCTACTGACCCCCGCTTTAACTGGCAGGCCCAAACCGTAGAACGGCTGTTTCTCAAGACTGGCTTCACCGTGCAGATCACCGAGGCGGTGCAGCACAGCAGCATCTATATTTCCCCCGCCCTGCTAGAGCGGTGGTTTGCCGTGGGGGGCCAACCGCCCAGCTACCGCGACCAGCTGGCCCAGCACCTCTCAGAGAAAGATCTGGCCACTATTCACCAAGCCTGCGAGCGGCAGCTCCAGGGGCAGGTGGTCAACTGGCGATCGGCGCTGATCTACCTGGTGGCCACCCTGCCCTAGGATGCGACCGACCCTGTCAAGGTGGCCAACCTATTCTCGAAACGCCCATGGGCTAAGGGGCTCCGGCCACAACCACCAGGGAGTGAACTCCCTGGCTCATAGCCAAAGTCTGCTCAAGCAGACTGGGGAACTCGGCTGCCAATCCTCTTCAGAGGATTTCGGCTTTGAGCCAAGGACTTTTAGTCCTTGGCTCGGGGCCAATCTGAAGGATCGACCCCTAAATCCGCCCCACCTTGACAGGGCTGGCAGTGCCTACCCTACAGCAGCCATAGTCGCTGGATTAAAGCTGGTATCTTCTTGCCTAGAAATCGCCTAATTGGGACCGGTCTGATACTGAATCCGCCTGGCTAGCCTTGGTTGGGCTGGGCAAACACCGTTTGCCCCTAGGCAAGCCGCCTGTTTGGCATCGGGGCTATACGATTCGAATTTGGCATGAGGTATACGGTTCAAGGACTGCCGTGAACCGTGAACCGTACACCGTGAATCCCACTGAGGAACTAAGGGAGCCCTATTCTGCCTCCGGTGCCTCGGCAGGAATCTCCACGGGAGCCAAGCTGTCGTTTAGGGGGGTGATCAACTGCTGGTCAATCTCCACGGCGGCATTCACCATAAACAGATGAAAGACCTCGCTCTGGCTGAGGTAGCTGGCGTAGCCCGATCGCAGATACAGGCTATACTCTGGGCGGCGGGCCACGTGGCGGCCCACAAAGGCCAGCCCCAGGGCATTCATATAGCGATCGATCACCTCTGGCTCGGCCAGGGTGAGCCCCGGCAGGGT
Source organism: Leptolyngbya sp. DLM2.Bin27 (assembly GCA_007694115.1). Taxonomy (GTDB): domain Bacteria; phylum Cyanobacteriota; class Cyanobacteriia; order Phormidesmidales; family Phormidesmidaceae; genus Nodosilinea. The sequence continues at coordinate 24,119 of RECJ01000180.1, forward strand.
GGTCAGCAGGTGCGAGAGTCCGGCGTCGAGGGCCGAGAGATCTACGTGGGCCTGACCTTCGATCAGCGCTAGGGAGAGGTTGTCGCTGGTGTACCACGGAAAGGTGCGAAACTGCTCAAACACCGCCGGAGTAGCGGGGTCGTGGCTGCCCGCCAGGATCATCACCGGCAGCGTGACTGGGGCGAGCCCCTCGGGGCCAAAGATGCTGCTGTTGACTGGGTTGATTAGCAGTACCGAGTTGACCCTGGGGTCGCGAAAGTTGTAAGCCTGCCGAGGTAGATCTAGGGCCTGGCACTGCAACAGTAGCGATATATTCAGGTGAATAAAGCGGCGATCGCAGGCTTGCTCTAGGTGATCAAAATTGATCTCAGCCCCGGCCACCGCCAGGGCTGTGTAGCCCCCCAGGGAATGGCCCCCCACCCCCACCTGGGCCAGGTTGAGACGGCCCTCAAACTCGGTCACGTTGAGCTGTTCTAGCTGGTCGAGCACAAAGGTAATGTCGAGGGGGCGGTCGATAAACTCCTGCACCTCAAACACCTCCTGCCTCAGCCCCGCCCGAAAATTGGCCACCTGCTGGGCATCGCTGCCGGGGTGCTGGGGCAGCACTACCACAATGCCGTGGGAGGCCAGGTGGCTGGCCCAGCGATGGCGGGCCTCGGGGCTAGACGACAGCCCGTGGGAAAACACCACAACGGGAGCCTGCCCCCGCCAGGCGGTAGGACGCACCACATTGATGTAGAGCTGGCGCTGGCGTTCGGCATCGGTCAAATCAAATCGCTGAATTTGCACGCTGGCGGGGCCAGGAGCCGCTAAATCGGTGAGGGCTGCGTAGTCTAGTGGAGGTGTTTGGGTGGCCTGCTGAGCCGTCAGGGCGGCTAGCTCGGCCACCGAGCTATTGGTGGCGTTGATCACGCGCTCGACGGCGCTGGCTACGGCCAGGGCATCGGTCACGTTGAGCTGCATATCGACGGGCAGCGCCCGGAGCATGTTCAAGGTCGACAGCCCCTGCGGTGAGTTGGCGGCCTGAATCAGCGCTGCCCGCAGGGCCAGCTTGCCATTGTCACCGCTGCGGGTGCGCAGAATCGCCCCCACCTGTTCGAGCAGGGTTGCGCCCAAATTGGTGTAAAAAAAGCGAGATAACAGCACCCCATCGACCGCCACCGGGCGATCGAGGCTTTGGCGCAGCTCGGCGATTTGAAGGTCGCTCAGCTCAGCCAGGTTGAAGTAAAACGCCAGGTCTCGGCTGACGGTGCCGTCGTTGGCCAGTGCCTCTAGGGAACTGGTGCGAATCGATCGCTCTAGGGGGCCGTAGCGCAGAAAAATGGCCTCGGCCCCCTGGGCGGGCAGCCCGGTTAGCAGGGCAGCGCCCAGGGTGAGGCTGCCCAGGGCCAGAGACCGGCCCTGACGCTGTAACCGTTGTCCCATAGAGTGCCAGGCCAGTTTTTGCCAGGCCAGTTTTTGCCAAACCATCTAGGTATCTCCAATCGGTGAGGCTGTCGTGACCAGTAGCGACGATCGACAGGTCAATCGACAGGCCCATGAAATGTCCTCAGCTAGGGCGATCGCAGTCGTCGTAGCACCACCATATTTGGCCCCACCACCGGGTTGCGGGCCACCACTACCCCCTCGGGGTCGCGCAGTTGCAGGGTGCCAAACTCTAGCCCCTGGGCCTGGGTGTAGATGTCTTGGGCCACCTCGTTTTGCTGGGCGGTGGGCAGGCCGTACCAGGCTTCGGCCAGGTTCACCCCCAGGGTGTTGGCCGGCAGGTTGACCTCCACCGACTGCACCAGCCCGGCCCCGTAGGAGCGGCTGATGCGGCTGACCCGCGCTTGAATGTCGGCAATCAGGCTTTGCTCAGGGGTGGGGTCGGGGGCCACTGCGGGAGACTCTGGGGGCTCAGTTGCCCTGGCTGGTGCGGCGACTGGCTGAGCGAGTAAACCCTCTGGCCCAGGCTCTGTTGCGGTGATGGCGGGCTGCGGTTCTGAGGCCCCGGCCCGTTCGCCACCGCCCGCCCCCAGCGGGTTCCACAGGGCCAAACCCAGCATCAACAACCCCAGGGCGATCGCCGTGAGCATTTCATCCGACAGTTTGCGCTGGAGGTCGGCGGGCAGCTGCGATCGCACCCAGTGCAGAGCCTTTTTCCACACCGTCGTGCCCTTCGCCAGCAGCAGCAGCAGTTGGTCGACTATCCCCAGTTGCTGCGGTTGGTAAGACTTATTGCTATCGGCCCACCGATTCTCAGCGGGGGCAGGCGATTGCCTAGTGCGGCTAGGGTGGGCGGCGGCCCTCGGCGGCGGCTGTTGGGAGGTATAGACTGGTTCCGCCTGGGGTGTCAGCTGTGGATCTAAATCTGGGGATGCAACCTCGTCAGAATTGGAGGCTAGGCCAGGTTCGCCCCTGCCGTCGCCAATCCCTGCCTCCATCTGCTCTGGGGGGCCGAGGGGCGGCACAGAGGGCATTTCTTCAGGAAAGTTGGGGTCTTGGGAACTCATGGGTTGGCCCGTCTACCGGCATACGCTGTCAGGGCAGCCCTGAGGGGCTGATCCCTCTCAATACTGCCACGATTATTCGAAATCTTCGGGCAAAAATCTAGGTCTAACCCCGGCTGGCCTGGCCAGCCGCTACGCCTCCGGTGCTACCCCCTGGTGCAAAATCAGTCGGTTGCCGTCGGGGTCGTAGGTGTAGACCTCGCGCCCGTGAGTAGCCGTGATCACTGGCCCCGGCGGCGGGTAGCCCAGGTGAGTGAGATGGGCGATCGCCGCCGCTAAATCTGCGACCTCTAAGCACAGGCTCATCGCCCCACTGTTGGGGGCCTCAAACTGGGTCGCCTGATCGGCCTTGGGCCTAAAAATCGCTAGCCTCAGCCCCGGCAGACAAAATTCTGCATAGCGATCGGCCTGGTAGGGCTGGGCCGCCTGCCCCAGTAGAGCGCTGTAGAACTCTACCAAAGGCTCAAACTTAGTGCTAGATAGGGTGATAAAAGCACTGGTGCAGTCGAGAGAGGGATTAGCAATCATGTCTGTAGTCAAGAAAATCTTTTGAATGGCTCACGAGTTAATGGTGGGCATTGCCCACCCAGCCCTGTCAAGGTGGCTCAACTATTCCCGAAATGCTCATAGGCTAAGGGACTCCGGCCACAACCACCAGGGAGTGAACTCCCTGGCTCATAGCGAAAGTCTGCTAAAGCAGCCTGGGGAACTCGGCTGCCAATCCTCTTCAGAGGATTTCGGCTTTGAGCCTTGGACTTCAGTCCTAGGCTCAGCGGCCAATTCGAGGGATCGGCCCCTAAATCTGCCTCACCTTGACAGGGCTGGCATTGCCCACCCTACCCGTCTGCCTCTACCCGTCTGCCGATCTGAGGTAGGTTCCCATCGACTGATGACCCGAACCTCTCGGTCGTTAATCATGTTGGCCTTGGCTTCGCACATGGTTCTAATCTGCCGCCACCCAGCGCGACTAATCGCCCTGGAAAGGCGGCGGTTCTTCACCATGCCTGAGACGTTCAGATCCTTTAGCACCACCACACTGTTTTCTTGCACCAGGCGAGTCGCCAGCTTTTAGTTAACGTCCTTGCGGATATCGCATTGCTTGGCCTCTATCCGTGCCACCGCAACTCGCAAGCGTTCACGCCGCCTAGAGCCTTTAGCGGTATGGCCAAGCTGGGCTACCTAAACCCCAAGGCAACGTATCGCTGTGGAGGCCCAGCCACTTCGCCGGGTCGGTTGGCGGTGCTCCTATCGAAGTTTTGAAGCAGTACATTAAAGACCAAAAGGGTGCGCCCTAAAGGGCGGGGCTTGAAACCCATCGCTTTTGGTCACTATTCCTCGCTAGGGCAGATACCTAGGTCTGCCCCTACCCATTCACCCGTCTTCCCGTCAATGTCAGGGCAGACACTTGGGTCTGCCCCTACTCATTCACCCATCCACTCAATCCCCCTCCCATTCCGCTGCATACTGCAACATCAGCGGCGGTAGGTGCAGGTCTTTCGGTGTTTTACACCGAGCTTCAAAGATGCCCAATATGTCTTTGACACCGGGTTTGCCTTTGCTGTTGCCGGTAATGCCGCTGGCGATCACCACGGCGCAGGCTCCGTTGCAGTCATGCTGCCACTGGTGCCAACGCTCAAGCAGTTTGCGATCGGTGCTGCCGTTGGTTTCGTACTCGGCAAACAGATGTAGCTCGCCGTCGCCGGTTTGCAGCAGCCCCAGCTCAAAGGCGTCGCCGCTAAAGGGGTCGCTGCCGGGGTTAAAGCACACCGCCTGCACCCCCTGGGCGGCTTGTAGCTGCTGAATTAGGGTTTTAGCCTTGGGGCGCGAGGTTTGAATCAACACCACCGGCAGGTCGGGCGGCTCGGTGGCCCCGTTGGTTTGAAAGACATCTGCTGGCGATGCGTGCTTTTGAAAGACAGTTCCCTGGGGCTGAAAGGTAACTAGCGGGTCGAGACCGACGGTGGCCAGCACCTGTCGCCGGTACTGGGTGAGAATAATAATTGCCCCTTCGGGCACGTAGTCGTCGCGCAGCACCGGAAAGCCGGGTAGGCTAGGGGGGGCATGGCCGAGGGCCTCATCGGTCTGGTCGGCCAGTTCGGCAGTGACCTCGGGCAGGGTCTTAACCGTGATCTTGAGGGTCGTGGAACCGCTATTTTGCTCGGGGTTAGGAATTTTGTAGTTGCCCTGAATGGCCTTTGATGAGGGCTTTTCTAGCTGAGAGCGGTAGCGGGTGACAAAGCGCTGAATTGCCTCCATCGCCACTAAAAACGTGGCCCCCTCTTCGTCGGCCAGCTGGCTGCGCATGCCCTCTAAAGGGTGAATGCTGCCAAAGTCGGGCTGCACCGCCTCCGGGGCCGGGGCCAGCCAGCTCACGGCCTGAGAATCTATCGGTAGGGGTTCATCGTCAAACAGCTCAAAGTTGAGAAACAGGCAGTCTTGCTCTAAAAAAGTCTCCTGCATTTGCTTGGGCGACTGCTGCTCCAGCAGCACCCGCTGGCGGAACTGCTTGAGCGAATCGAGGGTGCGGTACATCAGCAGACCGTACTCTACCCCGCCCATGCCCAACATTGAGACGTAGAGGGTTTCAATGTCCCAGGCGTTGATCTCAACGGCGAGCACCTGCTGCTCGTTGAGGCTGTTCCAGGGGGCTAGCTCCCAGATCTCCATGGCCTTGTCGATCATGGCCTCGGCGTAGCTGGGGGGTAACTCGGCCTCCGTCATCTCTGCCGACTGCTGCAGGGCGTTAAACAATTCGTCGATCAGCGGCAGCTCTGGGGCGTAGTCGATGGCAATGTCTAGTCCCTGGAGCGCCCCCCGCAGATAAAACTGAATCTCGCGATCGCTTACCACGATCTTTTGGGGCCGGGCTGGGGTCAGATTGCCCTGGGGCGACTCAATCGCCTGGAGCAGCGTCCGCACCACGGGTTCGTAGCCACAGTTGGTGGGCACTATGGTCAGCCCCCGCACCGCGCCGTGGCCGCTGTCGATCCAGAGAATGCAGTCGTTGGTTTCGGTGTGACGCTGTCGCAACCCCCCGTCGTCATCCATCCACCCGCCCACCGAGCGGCGATCGCCCTCCCACACACTGGCTATACGGGGCAGCCGCTTGAGGCGATCTAGGGTAATGCGGTTCAGTCGGGTCATGGGCGAAGAATAACGAGGGGAGTAACGATGGAGGAAGCAGATTGATGCAGAACTGAGCAGAACCCCAGTCAGCACTGGCCGCCGGGAATAGCTTTGGTCAGCATAGTCAAGTTTAATCGCCAATCGCCTGCCGTAACGCGGTGGCCTAGCTGTGATGCCAAATCCTTGCCAGAGGGGCGATCCCTGGCAGCCGCGCCGTTCGCCGCTCGCAGCCCTCACGCTCGGGGCTAGCTGGCTGCTATCAACTTGCTACTAACTATAGAAATTCCTGGGGAAAACAGCTGAGGCCGAGGCGCAAAAGTGTTAGATTTCAAAACAATTTAAGTCGTTTCTGGCCTCGGTTGGGGCGACTCTGTCTATGATGGTTTAAAGCTGTACTTACATCGAAAGGCTGACATGGCTCAAGTCACCGAACAAACCCAAGGAATTTTGATGTCGGAAACGGCCCTCCGACATGTTAAAGCACTCCAGCAGTCGCAGGGGGGGAAAGATCTCTGTCTGCGGGTGGGCGTTCGCCAGGGCGGCTGTTCTGGCATGTCCTACACCATGGACTTTGAAGACCCGACCAACATCAATGAGCATGACGAAGTCTATGACTACGACGGCTTTCGGGTCATTTGCGACAAGAAAAGCTTGCTCTACCTCTATGGCCTCATGCTTGACTATAGCGACGCGCTAATTGGCGGTGGTTTCCAGTTCACTAACCCCAATGCTGTGCAAACCTGTGGCTGCGGTAAGTCCTTTGGGGCGTAGTTCTGGTTTGCGGTGCACGGTTCGCGGTGTCCGGTGTAGGGCCTACGGTTTGCCGTAGACCCTACACCGCTTACCCCTTTTCCCTGTTCATTTCCTGTCTGGCGACCATTCGTGGTTAGCTAGATGTTGGCCCAGACATTGACTGACCATGACTCAAACTGTAGAGACCCTGTTCGATGAGGGTATCGAGCGCTATAAGGCCGGTGAAGATCCCGCTGAGCTGATTCCGGTGTTTAAAGAGGTGTGCGATCGCGCCCCCAAGAGCAGCGCCGCCTGGGCCTGTTTGGCCTGGCTCTACCTGCTCACCGACAAGCCCGCCGCCGGCCTCAAAGCCGCCCAAAAATCCGTTAAACTCAATCCCCAAGATCCCCAGGGGCGGGTAAATCTGGCGGTGGCCATGCTGGATGCGGGCAAACCCGGCGTGCGCGATCACATTGAAATTGCCAACCAGGTGATGACCGTGGCCGACGATCTCAAAAAAGAAGTGATGGACAGCATTGATGATGGCCTCACCCGCAAACCCGACTGGAAAAGCCTGGCGCGGGTGAAGCAGTGGCTGGCCTAGCTGTGGGCTAGGCCAACTCTATGCTCAGATTAGCTTAGCAGGTCGATTCTAAAGCTGTCCGCGGACAATTGGCCCCATTGGAACACCAGGTACAAATGGGCCGGGGCCACCTAGAGCTTGGATAACATCTACAGCTCTAGCCTCTGTTGCCGTATTAGGAAAAATATTGAACAGTACAATGCTGCCGACTACACAGGTGCGAGTCCCTAAGATCTGTACAGGTACAAGACATATGGTTGCTCCAGTGGTGGTTCCGGCCTGATCTGTCAAGGTCTCGAAAGTAAGACCTAGGCCCGCAGGGCGGCCATTGGCTACAGTGTTCAAAATTTGCATAGCTTGAAGACACCGAAACTCGCCACTGACCCTTCTTCCGCTTGCCTGAGCAGCGTTACCAAAAACAGCGATGGTTCGATGAGTTGGAAACTCAGCTAGACCTGGGCTAGGGCTAGCAATCAATGCATTGGCGCTGCCGGAAAATACTTCTAGGCCGGGTCCAGGATTGCTGCAGGCAAAGGTCAAATTCGCGAACTGTGCTTGAGCTTTTTGATTAAAACCATCTGAGGCAAGGACAGCCCCAGTCATTGCCGTGGCCAGTAGTAGAGCTTTTCCAAACTGAGCAGGTTGCATATTCATAGTTCACTCGCATGCTTCAAAGTACATAAACCAAGAGAATCGGTGGAAACTCTTAGGTGATGCTTTCGGCGTTTTGCAAGTGTGCTCAGGACAGTTTCGAGATCGGCCCTGGCGAAGGTCACAAATTCATGACCTCTGCCAGGGCTGCACTGCTGTGATCTATCGGCCGTACCACTGCTGCCGCCAGGCTTCCATCTGGTCAATTTCAGTCTGCTGAGAGGCGATGATGTCGTCGGCCAGGGCCAGCAGCTCAGGGCGACTGCTCTTGCCCTTCAAATCTTCCGCCATTTCCACCGCCCCGACGTGGTGGGGAATCATCGCATTGATAAAGCGCAGGTCAAACTCCTCGTCGGCTGCGCCCAGATCCATATCCATGCGCATGGCTGCGATCATCTCTGGGCTCATGGGCATGTCGTGGTTCATCTCGGCGTGGTACATCACCGGCTCGGCAGGAGCGTTTGGATACCACTCGGCCCGCCATTCTTCCATCTGGGCAATCTCTACCGCCTGGGCTGCAATAATTTCCTCTGCCAGCTGGCGAATTTCGGGTCGTTGAGAATTTTCTAGTGCCGCCTCGGCCATTACCACCGCCCCCTCGTGGTGGGGGATCATGCCGTCAATAAAGCGCAGGTCGTAGGTGGCATCGGCGGGGCCAAGATCCATCGCATGGCCGTCTTCACCGTGGCCGCCGTGCATCATGGCGTCACCGTGGCCTTCGTGCCTGCCGCCGTGGCCTTCATGCATGGCATCCATGCCCCTGCCGCAGGCGGCCAAGGGCACCAAGGTGGCCAGGGCTAACACCGTAGCCAAGGGACGATTTAACGCCATAACTCGATCTCCAAATGAGCTTTCACCCTCAGCGTACACATTCCAGTCCGCTAGAGGGTCAAGGAACTGAGCCAGGCCGCATATTTCCTTCACCAGAGCTTAGTTAATGTTTTGTTACGCACATGAGAGGAGCGATCGCAGAGTGATGTAAGTTTTGTAAACAAAGTCGAGCTTTGTTTATTGCAAATTGTGTCGCCTAAACCCCCTTAAGCCTTATCGAATAAGGTTTTCTGGTACAAACAGGAAAGATGCACTCGATTTTGCTTTCGTTACGAAATATTTCCTGTACAGTCAGATAAAGCTTGTCTACGGGTCAACTCCATCCCTCTGACTCGACCCGTTGGCCGCAGTCCCTCACTACCCCAGCCCGCGAAAGGAGTTTTACTGCATGTTCACCCACGTCAAGCCCACTGTGCGCCACATTG
>RECJ01000141.1 GCA_007694115.1 Leptolyngbya sp. DLM2.Bin27
GCAACAACTTTCGCATGAACGTGTGGGCGGCGGTGATCGACATGATTCGCGCCCGCCCCATTTTGGGCATTGGCCCCGGCAATAACGCCTTTAACGCCGTGTACCCGCTGTTTCAGCGGCCCCGCTACACGGCCCTGAGCGCCTACTCGGTGTTTCTCGAAGTGCTAGTGGAGGCGGGCATCGTCGGCATGGTGGCGTTTTTGTGGCTGCTGCTGCTGGTGTTTCACCAGGGCTGGGTACAGCTTCAGCGGCTGCGCGAAACCCAAGATCAGCAGGGCTACTGGCTGATGGGGGCGATCGCATCGATTACCGGCATTCTCGGCCAGGGCATTGCCGACACGGTGATGTATCGGCCCCAGATCAGCACCCTGTGGTGGATGGCGATCGCCCTGGTGGCCAGCTACTATCCGGCGCAGCAGGCCTGGGCTAGCCGCTCCTTCAAGCTGCGCTAGGGTCAGACCTCAAGCTGCGCCCGGGCTAGATGCCGTTGTCTTCGGTGCCATTCCAGGTGGCGTGGGGCATCAGCCGCACCTTGCCTTTGGCGGGCAGATCTTGGCCCGCCGTTAGGGTGCCGCCGTTGAGGGATAGGTGGGCCTTGAGCCGCTTTTTAGCTTCGCTCAACGAGCCCACCCGCAAATTGAGAATGTAGAGGTAAGGTGCCGGGCTCTGATCGAGGTCGGTGGCACTTTCCCAGATTCGCAAACGAATGCCGTCGGGGGCAGCAACAATTTTGTAGAAGAGCAGATGACTATCAGCGTCTAGAACATGGTGGCCAAGGCTGGGAGAAAACGAAGCTTGCATGACCCAAACACCAAAACAAACGACCGGAAAGAGCGACCAAAGTAGTGAACTGGCACTGCACTTATTCTGAGAGTACCCACATTGAGGTAGTGAATCTAAGTGGTCTTTATGATTTCCTTACATTTGCTTCGGCGAAACACCTGACTAAAAAGCAGGATGGTCGCGGTGAAATATAGGGAATACTCCTGAGAATTGAGCAAGCTGAGAGCAGCCACCGCTTGCCACAACCTTGGGCCGCCAATAACAGACCGCCTGCCAGTGCCTTTTCAGTACCCTTTCAGTATCAAGCAAGCTGCGATCGCAGCCATCGCTCACTGGATATCCTACGCAAATCTACCTAAAGGGTGGTTAGCTTTAAAGATTGGGTGAAGCTGTGCGACGCTCCATCTCGGTTCGTAGGGCCTTGATCGTATCGACCAGGCTGGTCTCAAACAGGCTGTAAAACATCGACTTAAAGGGGCCGAGGTCGGCCTCAGCTCGCACCTGCTGCGACAGTAGGCAGCCGACGCGATCGCCTAGCGCCGCCGGAGGAGCATCAATGCGCCAGTGGCCATACATATATTCAAGGTTGCCTTCGATCAGGCGAAAGCTGATCTGCTGTCCGTCTAGCTCCAGGTTTTCAGTCAGCACCTTAGATTCCACGGTGGAGAGCAAAATGCGCCGCCGATCGGTTTGCTCAACCACAGTGCGATCGCCCTCGGTCTCGACCACTCGGCTGCTGACCACCGTGGGCAAAAATTTGTCAAAATTGCCGTAGTCAGTCAACACCGCCCAGGCCGTCGCCTGGGTCGCCGAGGTGGCGGCCATAATTCCGTACTGGCCCTTGCCACCCTTGACCAAGATCTTGCCCTTAGCCAAAACAGCCAAGTCAGCCTCGGTTAATTTGGCCAGATAGGTCTCAGCTGGCTGAACTTGACGAGACAAACGCGACATAATACCAGAGTGCCAGGATTCAATCACTGTAGCGCTAACCCGCCCCCTAGCGCTAACATTCAGCCCTGTAGATCCGATATTTTTCTCTCCGATGCCCAGTTTTGACGCAGTGCTTGCGGCCTACCGAGATCTACCCCAGCGGGTATGCAGTTTAATGCTGAGCACCGTCGCTGGCAGCGGTCAGCCCCAGGCCAGCTATGCCCCCTACGTAATTGATGACAGCTACCAGATCTATATCTTTACCAGCGGTCTGTCGGCCCACACCGCCAACCTCCACGCTACCGAACTGGCCAGCGTGCTGCTGATCGAAGACGAAGCCGCAGCGCCCCAGGTGTTTGCTCGCCAGCGCATTAGCTACGACTGTCGCGCCGCCCTGCTGCCCCGGGGCACCGACGCCTGGGAGGCGATCGCCGATCGCTTTGAGCAGCGCTTTGGCGACATTATTGCCATGCTGCGATCGCTCGAAGACTTTCAGATCTTCTGCCTCAGCCCCCAGGGCGGTCGCTTTGTCATGGGCTTTGGAGCCGCCTATGCCGTTGACCCCCAGCACCTTGACCAGCTGGTGGGGCCACCCCAGAGCGGGCCAGATAATGCCCCAAATTAACGGCCAGGAGCCAGCCGTCAACCCACTCCAGTCGGATACAGTCGGATACAGTCGGATACAGTCGGATACGGATACAGTCTGGCCTCAATCGCTCAACCATTCTCAACCCCCAACCCCCTAGCCGTTGACCAAAATACCCACCCCCACCAGGGCCACCACCGCGCCGGCCACGGCCCGAGGGCTAACCCGCTCGCCCAGGGCCGCCGCCAGGGGCAGCACAAACAGGGGGCTAGTAGAGGTCAGCGCCTGGGCCACCCCCGTAGCCGCATACTTGAGCGCGGTCTGTTGGAGGTAAATCGCCAGGTAGGTGCCCAAAACCGACGCCAGGGCGACACCGGCCAGCAGCCGGGGCGATCGCAGCGGCCGCAGCGGCCCAGCGATCGGCCCCTGGTAGCGCAAAATCGCCAAAATAACGATCACCCCGCCCCCCAGCCGCAGCAGCGAACTCCACATCGGGGCCACCTCAGTATCGGCCAGCACCGCCCGCGACATCACCGCCCCCGTCGCCTGGCCCAGGGCAGCCAGCACTCCGTAGACAATGCCCCGCCAGTCGGGTTTGGCCACCCCCGTCGCCCCCGGCACCCGTTCAGCAATCACCCATACCACCCCGGCTAGGGTGAGGCCCATACCCAGCCAGGCGCGAGGGCCGAGGGTCTCCTGTAAAACCACCAGGGCCAGCAGGGCGGCCAGGGGCGGGGCCAGGGTCTCTAGCAGCAGCGCCCGGCGAGGCCCCAGCCGATTGATGGCGGCAAAGTAGGCGGTGTCGCCCAGGCCAATGCCCACCACGCCGCTGAGGGCCAGTATCCCCACCGCCGAGCGATCTAGCCCGGCCCTACTCTGCCCCACCAGTGCCAGGGTCAGGGCCAGCAAGCTGAGTGCGATCGTCCCCTTGGCCAGGTTTAGCACCAGGGGCGACAGTGCCTTCCCCAACCGTCCAAACATCACCGTGGCCACGGCCCACAGACAGGCCGCCGTCAGCGCCGCTAGTTCACCCCCCATAGACCCTCGAATAAAACTAAAAATTAAAGCAATGCCAATGGAATCTTTACGGTTGTGTCCCAGGAATGTGCTGATCCAGGCTTCTACCACTGTAGAGAGAACCAGGACAATTTGCCCGCCTAGACAGATCACCCTGCTAGGCGGCTCGACCCCTAAGGAAATTGAACTATGCGTGTCTGGGCATTAGCATCGTGCGGCGGCCTGCTGGCTCTAGCTGGCTGTAGCACCGAACCATCCAATACCGCTAACCCCAATGCGGCCCCACCGGACGGAGCCGCTGTTGCCCAGGCAACAGTGCCTTCCAGGGTGGCGGCCCCCCGGCCTACGGCTCGACCATCAGCTCGGTCGGGGCAGGGGTTGCCTAAACAGGCCCAGCTGAGCCCGGCATTGCCAACCCAGGCGGGCTCAGCTGGGTCACCACCTTCCCAGACCAACCAACTGCGATCGCGCGTGCAGCGCCTGCGGGCCCAGCACGGTTCCCGCCTGGCACCCAGTACCCCAGTCGCCACGGTGCCGGCTGCCCAGGTGACCCCTTCTCCCCGGGCTGCCAGTCCTCCGGCCTCCAGCCGGCAGGGCTCAATTCTTCAGGCCGATTGGCCCCAGCCCAGTCCGGTAGTCTTCGCTGGTGCTGATGCCGCCTCTGATGCTGCCGCAGGGCAGATCACGGCCAACCCAGGGGATGCTGTGCCCTCTCCGCCTGAGCGGCTCACCCCCCAGGCTTCCCCCTCCGGCCCTGGGGAACTAAGCCTTCCCCAGCTCGGCACAGCCACTGACCTGAGAGGGGTGGCAACTGCCAACCTGGCCCGTAGCCACCAGGGCCACAGTCGCCGCACCCAGGGCCGGGCCACTGTGCTATCGCCCCCTGCCAGCCCAAGCTTGACGGCCACCCGGCTCCACGGTGGCACCCGAGTTACACGGGCTAGTCAGCCTGAAGCTACCGCTCCCCAGGCGGAGCTACCGGCCTTCTCACCGGCCCCCGCTGCGGATACCGGAGGAATTTTGACCACTGCGATCGCCGCTCCGGCATTTACCGCCGCCCCTGCGACCGCTCACCAACCCAGCGGCAGCACAGCCACCCCAGCGCGCCAAAGCCCTGGCAATCGCGCCAGCCAGCCCGGCGATGGCGCACACCAAGACCAAGGCAGAACTCTCGATTTAGCCCCTGGTGCATCGGCATCTGCCATAGGGGCTAGATCCACGCCCATAGAGCCCACCAGACCGGCCCAGGCGACTGCGCTGCCTGAGAGTCTGCCGCTGCACTCCGGTGCCCCCCGTCTCAGTCCGCCCCGTGCTGTAGATAGCCACCGATCCCAGCGCCCATTCCAGAGCGACCAGGGGCTGAGCGATATGGGCCCCGAGGGGATGGCCAGCTCAGACCAGACAGATCTGGCCAAGCCCGCTGCGGCAGCTGCCGATCCAGCCCCAGCGCCCCCAGTTCCGGCCGCGCCGACCCTAGGCCACCGGGCCCAGGCCAATGGGGAGGCCATCCAGCTGACGCCCCCCGATCGCGCAACTAGCGCCAGCCCAAAGGGGCTCCCTGTCAACTATTGCCTATCGGCCAGTGAGCTGCCCCCAACCGTCGAGGGCCAGGCCCAGGCAGACACCGCACCCATGCCTAAGTTCAGCGCAGCGGGCCAGATTGATCTCAATCCCCCCCAGGAGAGCCATCTGGCCCTAGCCCATGGGGCCAACTCAGCGGCCAATCCCTGCCATAGCTCCGCCGCTGACCCCGAGCTCACCCTTGCCCCAGACTAGATGTCCTCGGCGGGGGCACCTGAGCTATGGTAAGTGGGGCCAGCCCACAGCGGGGATCGCTACCCACCATGAAACTGCATTGCCAACAACAGGGATCAGGCTTTCCTATTCTTTGTCTCCACGGGCATCCGGGATCGGCAAACGCCATGGGCGTGTTTACCGCAGGGCTGTGCGATCGCTACCGCACCCTGGCCCCCGACCTGCGCGGCTATGGCCGCAGCCGCACGCGATCGCCCTTTGACCTCGAAGACAGTCTCACCGACCTCGTGGAGCTACTCAACACCCAGGGCATTGAGCGCTGTCTGGTGCTGGGCTGGTCGCTGGGGGGCATTTTGGCCATTGAGCTGGCCCTGCGTCACCCCGAACGCGTGGCCGGGCTGATTCTCGTTGCCACCGCCGCCCGCCCGGTCGGGGCGCATCCGCCCACCACCTGGGTAGAACTGGTCAATACTGGCCTGGGGTCAATCCTCAATGCGATCGCGCCCGGCAATCGACTAGTGCGAGCGGGGCTGGGGCCGCGATCGCTCTACCGCTATCTGCTGCGGCAGCATACCCCCCATGCCTACCACCGTCTCGCCAAGGAAGGACTTGGAGCCTTTCTAGGCACCTCTCCCGGGGCCCACCGCGCCCTCAACCGGGCCCTGGCCCGGCGCTACAATCGCCTGCCCGATGTAGGGGCGATTTCCGTACCCTGTCTGGTGCTCTGCGGAGCCGAAGACTGCCACATTACCGCCGCCGCCAGTCTCGAAACCGCCGCCCACCTACCCAGTGCCGAGAGCCGCTGCTACCCCAACACCGCCCACCTGCTGCCCTGGGAAATTCCTGGCCCGCTGCTGGCCGATATCGACGACTGGCTCAGCCGCCATCAGCAGGAGCTAATGGCAAACCAAAGCAGCACATTTGGGTAAAGCCGCCCGCCACCAATGGGCAGATCAGCGCCAGACCGCAAAGTTAGCCTCAATAGTCGCCCAGAGCATAGCCGCCTAGGGCCGACCGCTAAAGACCGGAGAGGAAAACCCACCCACCGGGATATCCCATTCGTCGGTAATAGTGAGCTGCTCGGGATCACTGCACAGTTGCACCACGGTCTGAATATTCTGCGCCCCTTCTTGTTCGAGATCTTCGATGTAGCCACCTTTGGCGGTAGTGGCCTCAAATTCGCTGTCAAAGGGGCCAAAGTAGTAGGTGCAGGCTGGGTGGGTGGTCTTGATCTCAACCCACCAGGCTTTGCGGCGGCCAAAAATATTCCTTAACAAGCGACCCAAAAAGTTATTCATAGATCTGTCCTAATCTGCCCGGTTGTTAAAAAGGAACTACGTCCCCATATCCTCTTGGGATAACGCTAGCCCATGTTTGTTTATACTGTCTTGTTTTTGATTTTGCAAAGAGGAAATTTGCAGCTGCGCCACCCACTGATGACGATAGATCTCATAGAGGGCCATGCCTGTAGCTACCGATGCATTTAGGCTAGGAACAGTGCCCCGCAGCGGAATTGAGATCAGAGCATCGCAGCTCTGCTGCACCGTCAGGCTCAGCCCACTGCCCTCAGAGCCCACCACCACCACCGTGGGGCGATCAAAGGTAGTGCGATGCACCGACTGACTCGCCTCTGAGGACAGGCCGTAGATCCAAAAGCCTTTCTCTTTGAGGGTATCGAGGGCGCGCTTGAGATTGACGACCCGGGCTACGGGCAGGTGTTCCATTGCCCCTGCGGCCACCTTCGCAACCGTAGAGGTCACCCCCACCGCCCGCCGCTGGGGAATCACCATCCCCTGAACCCCTAGGGCTTCAGCCGTACGAATAATCGCCCCCAGGTTGTGGGGATCAGTAATGCCGTCGGCGGCAATGATCACCGGCAGTTTGGCTGCCCCCAACGCCGTTTCGATCATGTCATCGAGGTCGTGGTAGGCATGGGAGGCCGCCTGGGCGGCAATGCCCTGGTGATTGGCTCCGGCGGTGATTTGATTGAGCCGCTTAGTGTCAACTTCGTCAATCACCGCGCCACCAGCTTTGGCCTCATCGATCAGCGACAAGAAGCGGGGATCGTAGCGAATGCGATCGTTCACCCACACTCGGTTGAGCGGGCGTTGGGCTTGCAGGGCCGCTTCAACGGCGTGGCGACCGTAGATCAGGTCGGTTTGATCCTGAATGTCGTCACTGTCACCTAACCCTTGGGTGCCCACCACCAGCTTGTGGGCCGGAGCCGCATCACCTTGATTTCTCGCCGAGTCATGGCGTGAGTCGCCGCCCTGGTAGCGGGGTTTGCCGCCCTCGTAGCTGGGTTTCTCGCCACCGTAACGGGGCTTGCCGCCTTGGTAACGGGGCTTGCTATCCCCATAGCGCGGCTTGTCATCTCTAGACTGGGGTCGAGCGCCCTCATAGCGGGGCTTATCGCCGCCGTAGCGCGGTTTGTCGTCGCCATAACGGGGCTTATCGCCCCCATAACGAGGCTTGTCACCGCCGTAGCGCGGTTTGTCGGGCCTACCGCCTTTATCACCGCCGTAGCGCGGTTTGTCGTCGCCATAGCGGGGCTTATCACCCCCGTAGCGCGGTTTGTCGGGCCTACCGCCTTTATCACCGCCGTAGCGCGGTTTGTCGTCGCCATAGCGGGGCTTATCACCCCCGTAGCGCGGTTTGTCGGGCCTACCGCCTTTATCACCGCCGTAGCGCGGTTTGTCATCGCCGTAGCGGGGCTTATCGCCCCCATAGCGGGGTTTGTCGTCGCCGTAGCGGGGCTTACCCTCTCCCCCCTGGCGGGGTTTGCCGCCTTCGTAGCGCGGCTTGCCGTCGTGCCGCTGGGGCTTGCCCCCTCGGGCTCCGTCAGAATATGGGCGAGGCTCCGACCCAGAGGAGCGGTTGGGGTTACGAAAAGGCTTGGGGGTCGACATGGCCACACTCAATACGGGACGGATCAAAAACCGACAGCAAGACAGAAGCACTAGGCTAGCATGCCTATCCCCTACCCTATCATCCTTAATTTTTTAGGCTGAGGTCGGACTCAGGTGTCAGTTGGGGGGTACCTCTGCCCAAGCGCCCCAGAAACACAGCCAAGACCCTATGCCCACCAATACTGGTTCAATTCCTGACTCCATCTTGACTCAATCTTGAACAGTGGCCCCCCAGCTTAGTTATGCCTATGGGAAGATTTACCCCTTCGCCCCGCCACCTCAAACTTAGCCCAGGGGAGGCCCACAGGGTAACTGAGGCAGATCCAAAGAGAAGCTTAAATTTTTGGCATCCGATACCACAGTAACCATCGTCCCCAAAATAATCCTTCACAATGGGAAATAACCTCCCCATACCGGAGTGATGCCAATGCCTTCCATCAAGCATGGTACAAAGCTCGATTGTCCGGTTCATTTGGTGTTGTCATATATTGGCGGCAAGTGGGCCATTCTGATTTTGCAGGAGCTATTTCAGGGCAATCGCCGCACCAACGAATTTTTGTCGGCCCTGCCCGGCATCAGCACTAAGACGCTGACCGCCCGCCTGCGGGAGCTAGAAAGCTATGGCCTAGTCAAGCGCACGGTTTTTCCTGAGGTGCCGCCTCGGGTCGAGTATTCTCTGACCCCCAAGGGTCAGGAAGTACAGCCCATCATGGCTGCCATCAGTCAGGTGGGCCAGCATTGGCTGCTGCATGGTTCTGGCGAGCATCCGGCTACCCTCTACGGGGGCCGCAGTCGTTAACGCAGTCGTGAGGGAATTTCCAACCAAGGAAATACCTCACCTACGAGTTGTTCTACCGTAGGGGCAAACGGTTGTTTGCCCGATGCAGGGAAGTTCTTTTCGGGAAATAACCTCAGTCGTTGCTCCAGGTTTCGTGGGTGAGCAGGTCACCAATGCGATCGCGCAAAAAATAGTCGTAGTCCTCTAGCTCGGCCTCAATAAATGGCCACTCGCGGGCGGCAATGTAGCCGCACAGAGCGCAGATCGGCTGGCACCGATCTAGGGTGCCGCACTCGACTAGCTGCTTCGCTTCTTCCCGAATGTCGTCAATGGTGTAGTGCCGCGTCAGAACTCGATTGGCGATTGTAGTGGTCATGGCAAGGCCCTCCGGGGATCAGATCGCAATGAGGATATTTACTCATCAGTCCTCCTACATAGTGCAACTCCGGCAATGGAGATAAAAGGAGTTGATGCGTATCCTTACCTTTGTTTACATGGCGCAATAATGCAGTCTGCTATACGGTTTCATGGCGTTCTAGGGTGGTCATAGCCTGGTGGGTGCTTAAAAATACCTTGTCTTTACCGCCCAAGTGGTGAATGAAGCCCGCCTTCTCTAGCTGATCCATCACTGGGCCTTTGACTTCGCTCAGGTAGACGGTTACCCCCGCTTCTCGCAGGTCTTCTACTAGGGTTTCTAAGGTTTCTAGGGCACTGCCATCAATGTGGTTGATGGCGCTGCAAATCAGCACCAGGGCAGTGGCGGTGGGATGCTCGGCCACCGTCTGAATTAAATAGTCTTCTAGGTACTTGGTGTTGGCAAAGTAGAGGCTCTCGTCAATGCGGATGGCCAGCACCCCGGCACAGGTATGAACCGGGTGACGTTTTACATTGCGAAAATGCTCGCTATCACCCACGCGCCCCACCTCAGCAATGTGGGGGCGGCTGGTGCGCCACAGGTAAAAGGCCACCGACGCCACAAACCCCACCAAAATTCCGGCCTCAATGCCAATGGTCAGCACCGCCATAAAGGTAATCGCCAAACTGGCCGCATCGGCCCGAGACACCCGCCACAGCTGCCCCAAACTTTTAAAGTCTAAGAGGTTGATCACAGCCACCAAAATCACCGCCGCCAGGGCAGCCTGGGGCAGGTAGTAAAACAGCGGCGTAAAGAACAGCACCACCAGAGCAATCAGGCTGGCGGTCACAATCGAAGCCAGCCCCGTATTGGCCCCAGCCGAAAAATTTACCACCGACCGGCTAAAGCCCCCCGTCACCGGGTAGCCCCCAGTAAAGGCAGCCCCTAGATTAGCCGCCCCCAGACCAATCAACTCCTGATTGGCGTCGATCCGCTGCCGCCGCTTGCTGGCCAGCGACTTAGCGACGGCGATGCTCTCCATAAAGCCCACAAAGCTAATGGCAAGAGCCGTGGGCAACAGCCTTTGCCCCAGGGCCAAATCGAGGGTGGGCACCGACAGCGGCGGCAATCCCGGCGGAATCGCGCCCACAATCGCCACCCCAAAGCGATCGCTCAGGTTCAGCCGCCACACCAGTAAAACCGTGGCCACCACCACCACCAGCGGCCCCCCTCGGCTCAGGGGCGTAATCCAGGCCTGAGATAGGCCTAGGCGACCCAGCAACTGGGGCAAGCTGCGGTTGAAAAACAGCAGCACCGCCACGCTAGCCAACCCCAGCCCGAGGCTGACCCAATTGACGTTGGGGGCTGCCTGCACCAGGTGACGGGCGGTGGCAAAAAAACTTTCCGATGGCGGCAGCTTGACCCCCATAAGGTGTCTGATCTGGCTGAGGCCAATCACCAGGGCGGCGGCGTTGGTAAAGCCCACAATCACCGCATGGCTGAGAAAGTTGACGATAAACCCCAGCCGCACCACCCCCATAAATAGCTGAATCAGGCCAATCATCAGGGCCAAAGCCAGGGCGGCAGCTAGATATTCGGCACTATCTGCGGCAGCCACCTGGCCAATGCTGGTGGCCACCAGCAGCGACACCATGGCCACTGGACCGACGGACAGGGCGCGGCTAGTGCCGAGCACGGCGTAGAGCATCAAGGGCAAGATGCTGGCGTAGAGACCCACCTGGGGCGGTAGGCCAGCCAGCAGAGCATAGGCCATGCCCTGGGGAATCAGCATCACGGCTACAATAACGCCGGCCATCACATCCCCCACCAAGTCGCGGGGGTTGTAGTGCAAACCCCAGTCTAGAACCGGGAGATAGCGGCCCCAGACTGAGGTTGCCCTGGGGCGGTGGGGCGATGGTGTAGACATATTTGGCCTGAGGGGATGTAGCGGTGACGAAAGGAAAAACTGCAATCGGTTGCTCCTAGCATACCCCGATCCCATCCTTATATAACCACTTAATCATTTGGTGATACGTCACTGAATAGACTGCCCACTCGGCGATCGCCCAACGCCCAGCATTCAGCAACATTAGCGAGGTCTAGCAAACACCTGGGTCCAGTAGGGCCGCCCAGCTCCGTTGGCATAGCCAATGCCCAACTCAGTAAAGGCCGGGTTGAGCATGTTTTGACGGTGGCCGGGGCTATTCATCCAGGCGGCCATGACGGCGGCGGCGGTGGGCTGGCCCATCGCTACGTTTTCGCCGATGGTCGACCATTGGTACTGGGTGGCGTCAATGCGCGATCGCATCGTCGATCCATCAGAGCCGGTGTGGCTGAGGCGGCGGCTAGCGGCCATATCCTCAGAGTGGCGCTGGGCGGCGGTGGTGAGTTGAGCATTGAGCGTCAGGGGTGGGGCGTTTACCCGCTGGCGTTCGGCATTGACGAGCTGTAGCAGTTCCTCGGCTACGGCGAGGTTAGCTGGGGCGACCGCCACCGCTGGCGCTGGGGCCGTGACCCCAGGCCCGATGGCCCCAGGCAGCATAACAGCCACAAGAGCAGTGACCAGAGCTATAGACTGAGGCCGCAGACGTAGTTTCAGTAGGTTCATTGGGTATTCTTTTTGTTTTTTTGGGGTTGCTGAGCCCAGGTATGCATTCAAGCATCCGCAGTTGCCTAACGGGGGTTCTGGGCCATCAGCCGCTGCACATCTTCGGCGTGGTACGAGCTGCGGGTCAGCGGCGACGACACCACCTGCAAGAAGCCCTTCCCCTCGCCGACCTGCCGCCAGGCGTCAAACTGCGCCGGGGTGACAAACTCCGCCACGGGTAAATGCTTTGGTCCCGGCGACAGGTACTGACCCAGGGTCAAAATGTCGCAGTCTACGGCCCGCAGGTCATCCATCACCCGCTGCACCTCGGCATCGGTTTCGCCCAGCCCCGCCATCAGCCCCGACTTGGTGTAGACCCAGGGGGCCAGTTCGCGGCTGCGGCGCAGCAGCTCGAGCGATCGCCCATAGTCGCCCTGGGGGCGCACCCGACGGTAGAGCCGGGGCACCGTCTCGGTGTTGTGGTTGAGCACGTGGGGCCGGGCGGCCAAAATCGTCTCCAGCGCCAGCCAGTTGCCGCACAGGTCAGGGATCAGCACCTCAATGGTGGTGGCCGGGGCCACCTGCCGCACCGCCTCAATGCAGGCTACAAACTGGCTCGCGCCGCCGTCGTCTAGGTCATCGCGGTTGACTGACGTAATCACCACATGGCTCAGCTTCATCCGCCGCACCGACTCCGCCAGCCGGATTGGCTCGGTGGGATCAAGGGCCACCGGCTTTTTCTCAAAGTCGATATCGCAGTAGGGGCAGGCGCGGGTGCAGGCTGGCCCCATGATCAAAAACGTCGCCGTACCGGCCTTAAAACACTCGCCAATGTTGGGGCAAGAGGCCTCTTCGCACACGGTGTTGAGGCCCAGATCTTGCAAAATCGACTTCACTTCACCAATCCGCTCCCACTGGGGGGCCTTTACCCGTAACCAATCTGGTTTTACCGCCACAGTCTCCAACCCCAGCACAATGTCTGCGCTTCAATCATATCAATCCTCGCATTACTTGCCCTGCATGCCTGGCCCCGCATTCCTGGTCAAAACAGCCGAATAGAACCGGCGCGGGCAGTATGCTAGAGATCAGTCCGATTGAGCCCCCGGTCAATGGAAGCGCTATCGCCTCTAAATCGCTGCCTGATGGTGCTGTGCTACGCCGCTGCCGGGCTGCTGGCTGCCGGAGCCTGGCGCGACCAAGTCAAAGCCCGCTGGCAGTTTGATCAGCCCTTTGAGCGCACCCGCCTAGCCAGGCTAGGGCCAGTCATCACCCAGGCCCCCGAAACATTGATCACCGCCAACACCCGCGTGGTAATCAGCCTCAGTCGACGACGGCTCGTACTCTACCAAAATGATGCGGTCAAAGATGAGTTCCCGGTCGCCATTGGCCAGGATGAATGGCAAACTCCCACGGGCGACTTCACGGTACAAGACATGCGCACCGACCCAGTATGGCAGCACCCGATCACCAAAGAAGCCGTTCACCCCGGCCCCAGCAATCCCCTTGGCTCTAGGTGGATTGGGTTTTTGGTCAAGGACCACTACCACATCGGCATCCACGGCACTAACCAAGAAACGCTGATTGGCGAGGCTGTCTCCCACGGCTGCGTGCGCATGTTTGAGGCGGATATTCAGACGCTGTACAGCTACCTCAGAGTAGGCACCCCGATCCAGGTGGTGCCCTAGACGGGCTGGCAGAAATATGACGATCCTGGCTAAGGGCTTCAGGTGCTAGGCTTCAGACTTTAGGAAAAGTTGGCTGACTTCCGCCTGATACAGAATCCGAATCGGATAACCCCGATTCCAAACAGACAGATTGCGTAGGGGCAAACGGGGTTTGTCCAGCCCAACCGGGGCTAGTCAAGGCAGATTTAGTATTAGAGTACTAATCGTCCTCAGGCGGATTTTGAATACCCGTGCAGGCTGGGTCAAGGGCGATCGCTCGCCTAGACCACCACCGACAGTTCTTTACCCACGGCGTTTAGATCGAGATCGAGGCTGTGCCAGGGCTTGCCGTCTAGGGCCATCTGCTCGATCAAGCTGGCCAACCGCAATGCCTTGAGGGCTTGCTCACCACCGACAGAGGGTTTCTCACCGCCCCGCACGCAGTTGATAAAGTGCTCTAGCTCCGCGTGGAGCGGCTCAATATTGCTGGTGTAGACCTTTTCGATCAGTCCATCTTGGCGGTAGAGCACCTGACCGTAGTCGGTGGAGCAGTCGGCGGTGGTTTGCCGATGAATCAAAATCTCATTGTTGAGAAAGTCGGCGTCGGTGAGGGAGTTTTTGCAGTGGGCGGTAATGCTGCGAATCTTGCGGTGGGTGACCTTGCTAGAGGTCAGCGTGGCCACAATGCCGTTGCTAAAGCCCAAGGTGGCGGTGACATAGTCTAAATAGCCTGAGTTAGAGGCGCGGCTGCCGCTAGCGGTCAGGGTAGACACCGTAGAGCCAGCTAGCTCAAGCAGCAGATCGATGTCGTGGATCATCAAGTCGAGCACCACCGACACATCGTTGGCCCGCTGGGAGTAGGGGCTCATGCGGCGGGCTTCGAGGGCCAGCAGTTCTTCGGTTTTGAGCACCTTGTGCAGCTCTTGAAAAGCCGGGTTAAACCGCTCAATGTGGCCCACCTGCAAAATGCAGTTGGTCTCGGCGGCGGCATTGACCAGCGACTCAGCCTCGGCAATGCTGGCGGCGATGGGCTTTTCGATCAACACATGCACCCCGGCGCTGAGGCAGGCCATCCCCACCGCATGGTGCAGACGGGTAGGCACCGCCACACAGACCGCGTCGACGTGCTTGAGCAGCTCCTGGTAGTCTTCAAAGAAGCGCACTCGGTACTTGCCTGCGGTATCTAAGCCGCGCTCCACATTGACATCAGAGACGCCAACCAGCTCCACATCCTTGAACCGGCTGAGTACGCGGGTGTGGTGCTGACCCATGTTGCCCACGCCAATGACGCCAACACGAACGGGATCGGGCAGATTTCGAGATAGGTGCATGTCTAAGGCAGATGACAACATTGAATCTTGCACGCCTGTCCTCCCTTTAGGAGACGAAGATACGCCGACAGCCAACAGGTTACGAACGTCAGAGCGAGTGGGGAACTGGGACGGCCAGGTAAAATTACTCAGATAGTATCACAATGCTTCACTCTGTAAAGAATAGCAACAGGGGCTCACAGAAAGATAACTCCCTGCTCCCTCAGATGTTCTCTCAGAGGCACTAGGATATCGGGTTTTGAGCTGTGCCATGCCCTATTTTCACCATACAGACGATGTCTGGCTGTGCCCACAACACTGTGGCAGTTGCTTAGGTGTCTTGGGAGGTGTCTTGGGAGGTTCTGAGGACGGGGGCAAGCTTAAGAAACATTTGTGGAGGGCGGCTCTGGCAACGGCGGGAGAGCTGGGGGGGAAGCCTCGATCGTCCGCATCAAGATATCTTCTAAGCGGGGGCCATCGGTGGATAAAATCACCCATTCTCGATCGGCAAAAATCAGCTGATCGCCCGCGTTGGGAATTTTTTGCATTTGATAGATTAAGAACCCCCCCAGGGTTTGATAATCATCGGCGTAGGGAAGGTTTAGGTTGAGTAAATCATTGACTTCTTCTAGGTCGGTGTGGGCTTTAATCCGGTACGACTGCTCGTCAATCAGCTGCACGAGTTCCTGATCGGGGTCGTTTGGTTTGTGAATTTTGCCGATGATTTCGGTGGTTAGATCGCGCAGGGTAAGCAGCCCGGCGGTGCCGCCAAACTCGTCGACGACCATCACTATTTCTTGACCCGTGCGCTGCATAGTGGTGAGCAATTCGTGCAGCGGGGTGTACTCAGGCACAAAGCGCGCGGGTTTGACCCAGGGGGCAATCGGTGTCTCAGGAGTGATCTCCTGGCGGGCCAGGGGCTGCAAAAACTGTTTTAGCTCCACCATGCCCTGGATGTCGTCGAGAGAATCGCCGATCACCGGGTAGCGGGAATGCTCAGTTTGGGCAATTAACCCAATCAGATTGCCAAAGTTTGCCGCTAGGGGAATAGCGCTGATTTGGGTGCGGGGCACCATAACTTCTCCGGCGGTGAATTCCCGAAACTCAAACACGTTGTTGAGCAGCTCTCGTTCTTCGGCCTCTAGTCCTGGGGTTTCAGCGGTGGTGCGAATAATCAGCTGGAGTTCTTCAGGGGTGAGTCGGGTATAGCTCACCTGGTCGCTGTACTGAATTTTAACCAGGCGCAGCAGCAGCCGAGTCGACTGATTGAGCACCCAGATAAAAGGGTTAAACAGGCGGGCAATGGTCAAACTGGGGGGGCCGAGAAACCGAGCCACCTGCTCGGGATAGACCATGGCCACCGCCTTGGGGCAAAGTTCTCCCAGCACAATTTGCAGGTAGGCCACCAGCACAAAAGCCGCCGGAATGGCTAGGGTATGGGCCAGGGCCTGGCTTTGGGCCGCAGTCAGAGGAGTCTGGGTAATCCAAAAGGCCAGGGTGACAGCCATGGTGCTTTCGCCCACCCAGCCCAGGGCCAGACTAGAGAGGGTAATGCCAAATTGGGTGGTCGACAGCAAGCGGTCTAGGCTGCGCTGGAGCTGCTGTACGGTTTTGGCCTGCACGTCGCCCTGGGAGACCAGTTGGCTAATGCGCGATCGCCGCACCGACACAATTGAGAACTCTGCGGCCACAAAAAAGGCGTTGATGCCAATTAGCAGCAGTACCGCTAGCAGCCGAGAAGCGATCGCAGCCGGGGGCATTGCGTCGGGAATAACAACGATCAACAGGTGGGGAAACACACACATAGCCCAGCGCTAATCGCTACTGGCCACCGCTAATGCGGGCTTTTACCTGCTGTAAAATTTCGGCTTCGTCCGCCAGGATGACCGCACCCTGACCGGGGTTGCCCCCCTCGCGGCTGACTGGGGCACCGCTGGTTGGGCGCGTTTCTGGCTGACGCACGCCGGTCAAGGCCTGTCGCCCCAGGGTAAACCCCCAAGATGCGCTGACCACCCCAGAGCCAATCATCAGCGAGAGTAAAATTAACGTAAACGCTACGGCAGGATTCATGGCAGGGGCAAAGGATGATTTTTTGGAGAGTAACAACGGACAGCCGCTAGGCTTAGTCATACTCTAATTATAAATTTAAGGCTGGAATAAAATTTAAGCTAAAGTTTGGTTTAAAATCAGTTCGTACAATAGTATATGCTTTCCCGCTGAATTTCCTTTTTGGGTTCTGACGGGAGAATCATCCCAGGGTTGGCCGAGCGGATTAGGCAGCGAACTCATAATTCGCCTCAGGCAGGTTCAACTCCTGCACCCTGGATTTTTCAACCAACCCAGTTTGCGACAGCTGCACCCGCCCAATTAATCATCTAGAGTCTAGAACGACTCGAAGATAAACTCTGAGCCAACGGTGGGACGACTGGCACTGGGCATAGTCAGCAGGCTGGTATTGAACGGGCTGGCCAGATCAGGTACCCGCAGGGTGGGATCAGCCGCCGATTGCAGCATCCAAAGATCCCGCACCGCCGCTGCGGTGGCATTGGCATCCCAGTCTAGCTCGCGCTCCGGGAAGCTAAAACCCACAATTCGCCGGGCCTGTCGGCCAATACCCCGGTTTCTAAAGTAATCACCGGAGTAGGTGGTCATCAGGTCATCTAGGGCCTCAGGAACCGTCTGGGGCGAGGTTTCCTGGGTGTGCCCCACGGGCGCAATCACGGCGGCCGCAGCTAGCAGCGCCAGCGTTACCCCAGAAATATGATTTAATTGAATGCCCATGGCCAAGCCTCCTCAACTCAGTGGATTGGTGCGGTTCTGGCGGTGCACTGTCTTGAAATTGAGTCAGCCCTAGGGTCGTTGACCCCCCGGCCTGGCCAAACTTGAGCCGAACCGATCACCCAGTGCATGTCCTTTATAGCGCGATCGCCAGAAAACGGAGCATTTTTAAGGAATTACCTGCCCATGGATGAGCTACTGCTGAAAACCCCCTCAGTGGATCTACTGAGCCTGGAAACGGCTAAATTGCGATCGCCGCTGCTGGATCTGTTTTGCCAAGGAGCCTACCAGGAGGGCGATTTTGTGCTGA
This sequence comes from Leptolyngbya sp. DLM2.Bin27, assembly GCA_007694115.1. Taxonomy (GTDB): domain Bacteria; phylum Cyanobacteriota; class Cyanobacteriia; order Phormidesmidales; family Phormidesmidaceae; genus Nodosilinea. Next base: position 17,763 of record RECJ01000141.1, read on the forward strand.
CCTCAGGGCAGCGCAGCACCTACTATATCAACGGCAAACTGGTCACGCTGCACCCTCAGGGGGCTCTGATGGTAGGTCGCCTACTGCTAGATTTGGTGCGGCCAGAAACGGTGGCTGTGGCCGGGTTGACCCTAGGGGCTGACCCCCTGGTGACGGCGGTGAGCCTGGTGGGGGTCTACGCAAATCGCACCCTGTTTCCGCTGATCATTCGCAAAGAGGCCAAGGGCCACGGCACCCGCGCCTACATTGAGGGGCTGACCCTGCCTCCGGGCAGTGCTATTACCGTGCTCGAAGATGTGGTCACCACCGGCCAATCGGCCCTCAAGGCCGTTGAACGGCTACAGGCTGCGGGATACAATGTCAACCAAATTTTGGCTCTAGTCGATCGCCAGCAGGGCGGGGCCGAACTGTACCAAAGCCACAGCCTGCCCTTTAAGGCGCTGTTCACGATTCAGGATATTCAAGCCCATTGGGCTAACCTCAACCCTGCCTAATGCCAGCATTTCCTCGGCCTGACATCGGCTTTGTGCCGACTCCGGCAGATGCCATTACCGCCATGCTCAAGCTGGCCAGTCTGACCCCAGCCGATGTGGTCTACGACCTGGGCTGTGGCGACGGTCGGCTGCTGATTCGAGCCGCCGCCGACTACGGGGTCAGCGGTGTCGGTGTAGATGTAGACAAAACTCTGCTGGAGCGGGCGCAAACTGAGGCCGAGCAGGCGGGGCTGGGCGATCGCCTGAGGTTTCGCCAGGGCAACCTGTTTGAGGTCGATCTGTATGGGGCAACGGTGGTGTTTATCTACCTGCTGCCCCACCTCAATTTGCGACTGCGATCGAGCCTGCAAACCCAGTTGCGCCCCGGCAGCCGCATCGTCAGCCATATGTTCGACATGGGCGACTGGGTGCCCCAGACCAGGCTGCGCCTAGAGCCATCGGAAGAAGACTCGGTACTCTATCTGTGGCGCATTGCCGATCAAACAGCCCCCGAGGCCTCGGGGGCCGTAGACGGTCTACACTCAGCGACCTAGACAGCAGCTGGCTTGCGACACACCCAGTACTTGCTCATAAAGTGCACCTGGTTACTCACCGCCTCAAACCCCGCATCGCTTAGGCGCTGGTTGAGATCGTCAGTGGTGTAGTGGCGATAGTAGGGTTCGTGAAACATCTGGGGGAAGTTTTCCATAGCCACTTCAAACTCCGGCGAATCGAGCCGCTGAATGGAGTCACACAGCACCACGGTGCCGCCAGGCTTGACTACCCGATACATTTCGTTGATCACGTTCTGGCGGGCCGCTGGCGGCAGCTCATGGAACAAAAACACGCTGACTGCGCCCTCAAAATAGTCATCGACAAAAGGCAGATTTTCTCCGTTGGCCTGAATCAGCTGGGGCAGCACGCCGGGCTTCGCCATCAGGTTTTCGTTGGCTTTGCGCAGGTAGGTGGGCGACAGATCAACCCCGTACAGCGATGCCTTGGGCAGGGCATCGCGCAGCATGCTGAGGGTGCGCCCGGTGCCACAGGCCACGTCGAGCACCTTTGCCCCTGCCCCAAACCCCGCCTCGGCTAGGCCCTGCTTGAGGGGAGCCAGCACGCGTCGACGCATCGGGTCAGCGGTGCCGTTGAAAAGAATCTCCACCTGTAGGTCGTACAGGTTGGCCGACATATCGCTTAGATACCCATCGGTCTGGTGGTGAAAGTTTTGCAAGTAGTACTGCGGGTAGCCCGTAGTGTCAATATCGTCAGCAAAGGTTTGATAGTCACGCTTGTTCAGCCGATCCCAGATTTTGGGTAAATCTAGGCACACCAGGGGGTAAAACCGAAAAAAGTCATCCCACGGATTGTCGAACAGCAGCTCTTTGGGATAGACCCCAGCCTCTGCATCTTGCCAATCTGTCTCCAGCAGCGCACTCATGCGCTGCTGGAGCATTTGCAACACCTTGAGATCCATCGGGGAGGTCTGAAGGTGGCGCGGCGGGCTGACCGTCTGCATCACCTGGGTGCTAACGGTCTTATGGGCTAGCCCAAAGTAGCTCTTGCCCTGCTGAAAGGCCTGGTAGGCCAGTTTAGTGATGGTGTCAGGCATACAACCAACGGTGAATTATTGTTGAGTGAAAATTAATCAATTATGAATGATTGTAACGAAGTTTTTATCGTGGTGTGGGTGCCCAAGAGATAGAAAAGCGACCCGCCCCATCGGTTGATTTGGGCCGGGTCATTTTTCTGGTGCCTGGCAGCAATCTGCCCTGCGGCAATCGGTATGGCTGCAATCGGTATGGCTGCAATCTATGATCGAGCGCTCTGAATCTGTTGGACAAACCCGTCAGGGTCGCTGAGCAAAACCACCTGGGCCAGGCTAGTTTGCTCACCTGAGGCCAGCCACTTGACCTGCACAGTGCCTTGGGCGGCTTCATCGTCACCGACGATCAGACAGACCGCAGCGCCGCTGCGATCGGCCCGTTTAAACTGTTTGCCAAAGGCCGACCCGCTGAGGTCAAGCTCAACCGCTATGCCCCGGTGGCGCAGTTTCTGAGCCAGCAGTAGCGCGTTGGCTTCGGCCAGTTCTCCGCGAGACACCACGTAGACATCGGGGGCCATGGCCGCCGGCTGCTGGAGATTCGCCAGCAGCAGCGTCAGGCGTTCTAGGCCGATGGCCCAGCCCACCGCTGGGGTGGCCGGGCCGCCTAGCTCTTCGACTAGACCGTCGTAGCGACCGCCGCCGCACACCGTCGCCTGGGCACCCAGATCGCTCGACTGAATTTCAAAGGCCGTGTGGGTGTAGTAGTCTAGGCCCCGCACCAGGCGCGGGTTGAGCTCAAAGGCAATGCCCAGGGCGCTGAGCTGGGTCAGCACCTGGTCAAAGTGGCGTTTAGAGTCAGGCCCCAGATAGTCCAAAATGCTGGGGGCAGCGGCGGTGATCGCCTGGGTCTTTTCGTCTTTGCTGTCGAGAATGCGCAGGGGATTGCGGCTGAGGCGATCGCGCGAATCGGCATCGAGATCGGCGGCATAGGGGGTGAGGTAATTGACCAAGGCCTCACGATAGCGGGTGCGATCGCTCCTGTCCCCCACCGAGTTGAGATAAAAGGTCAAATTCTGCAAGCCCAGGGTCTGCAAAATATCCGTAGCCAGGGCAATGACTTCCACATCAGCCCGGGGGTCGGTGCTGCCCAGCACCTCGGCCCCCACCTGGTGAAACTGCCGCTGCCGACCCTTTTGGGGCCGCTCGTAGCGAAACATGGGGCCGGTGTACCACAGCCGCTGCACCCCCCCCTGGGCATAGAGGCTGTGCTGAATATAGGCCCGCACCACCCCAGCGGTGCCCTCGGGGCGCAGGGTGCAGCTGCGATCGCCCCGATCCGTAAAGCTGTACATTTCCTTCCCCACCACATCGGTGGCTTCCCCAATACCCCGCTCAAACAGAGCGGTGGCTTCAAAGGTCGGGGTGCGGATTTCTCGGTAGGCGGCCCGGCCAAAAATATCCCGTGCTGTTGACTCGACTCGCTGCCAGGTATGACTGTCTGCCACCTTCAGGTCTTGGCCCACATGCTGGGGCTTAGGCAAAATATCTTCGGTTCCGGGCAGAGATTGAATCGACTCCATGGCTGGGCTGACGCTCTCGGTGGGCAATGCAAGACACCCATCATAGCCTCGTTGGGGCCGGTTAGGGCTGGTTGGGCCGGGGCTGAGCGACCGGGGATCTAAACCTCTTGGCCCTCGGGCTTCACCTGAGGCAGCACACAGCAGTTGACCTCATCAATGCAGACCTTGCCCGACTGCAGCGCCCACCGAAAGAGCGCTACTCGGTTACCCGTAGCGGTCTTGGTCAGAATATTACTAATGTGGTTGTCAACGGTGCGCTTGCTAATTTCTAACTTTTCAGAAATCTCCTGGTTGGTCAGCCCCGATGCCACTAGCTCAACGATCTGTAGTTCTCGATCAGAGAGATTCCCTTGACCGGGCACTGGAGACATATCATCGCTTGCCATGGCCGTCTGTTTCCTCAGTCATTATGTATTTATGCTTATGTCTACTATCACTATAGGCGATCTGGTTTCGAGTAGGCTGGGGGAAAGCGCTCTGAGTTATACCGCTATGGGGCTTCGGTGGATGGCGATCGCAGCCCGCGCACTGCTGTCAGCGCTGAGAAGTTGGGGCCTGGCCAGGGGCCCTTGGCGCTACCGCCTGGTGCGGCTGAGTCTAGTCGCCCTGCTGCTGCTGTCTAGGCCTGCTGCTGCCCTGGGGGCACCAGAGGCTACCGACCCAGATCAGCCCATGGCCGCCCCAACCGCCCAGCCCGACGCCAACGACATTCCCTCAGAGACCGTCAGCCGCTTCGTTACCGCCTACATCGCCGTCGTGCAGCTGATTGAGTCGCGGGAACTCGGCCTTCAGCGGGCAGAAACCGACACTGAATCTCGCCAGATGCAGCAGGAAATTCAGGCCGCTGCCCTAGATCTAATCCAGGCCAATCACCTCACCCTCTCCAACTACTGGGAACTCTTGGGGTTAGCCAACAGCGATCCAGAGTTCCGCGATCGCGTCTTGGCCCAAATCGACGAAGCAATCCCCTAGCAGCAATCTCCTATTGGCCCCAGATCTCGATTCATCCACCCCAAGCGCCCCTCAGCCAGACTCAAGGTGGCGACAATCAATTACGGCTGCACAAACTCCGAAGGTCGCCTAAAGTTCTCCACCGGCTCATTGACTAGGGCCTGCTGCATGAAGTCTCTCCACACGGGTGCGGCGTAGGTACCGCCGGTCGCCCCCGCCCGCATTGGCGAGTTGTTGTCATTGCCAATCCACACCGCCGTCGACAGCTGGGGCACATAGCCCACAAACCAGACATCTCGCTGAGAGTCGGTAGTGCCAGTTTTACCCGCCGCCGGTCGCCCAATCTGGGCTGCCGTGCCGGTACCCCGAGCAATTACCCCCTGGAGCACATCAGTCAGTGAAGCGGCGGCCCAGGGGTCGAGCACCAGCTGGGGCCGAGGGGTGTTGTCGAGCAGCACATTGCCGCTGCTGTCTGTCACCTGCACAATAAACGTCGGATCAGAGTGCCAGCCGTTGCTGGCGAAGGTGGCATAGGCTCCAGCCATCTCCATCGGCGTCAGATCGACCGCCCCCAGCGGCAGCGACGTCACCGGCGGCATAGGGCTGTTGATGCCCAGGGTGCGGCTCAGTTCAATAATTTGGTTTATCCCTACGGCCTGACCAAGCTTAACGGCGGGCACATTGCGCGAGACCTCCAGTGCCTTGCGAATAGAAATGTTGCCCATAAAGCTGCCGTCGTAGTTTCTCGGGCTGTAGGTGCGATAGCCGTCAGGATAGCTCACCGGAGTGTCGGCAATGGAGCTAGCCGGGGTGTAGCGCCCGGTGGCAAAGGCGGCGTAGTACACCAGCGGCTTAAAGGCTGACCCCGGTTGCCGATAGGCCTGAATCGCTCGGTTAAATTGGCTTTGCTGGTAGTCAACTCCCCCCACCATGACTTTGACAAAGTGGGTTCGAGGATCGATCGCCACCAGGGCCATCTGGTCAGCGATATGGCGAATGCGGGCGTTGTGGCGCTGCACAGTGGCTTCAGCCATCTGCTGCATACCCAAATCCACCGTGGTTTGCACCCGCATACCACCCTTCACCAGCGATTCATTGCCAAAGCGCTGCTTCAGTTCCTGCACCGCCGCCTCAGTAATGTAGGGAGAAATGCTGCTGCGGAAGGACGTGATTTCACCAATCAGCAGCGGCGCTTCCCGGGCCGCCACCTCTTCGTCAGCGGTGATCCAGCCCAGCTGACGCATGCGGTTGAGCACCACCGCCTGGCGCTGCTTAGTCACCTGGTAGTTGCGAAAGGGGCTGTAGCTTTCTGGAGCCTGAATCAGCCCAGCCATCATAGCGGCTTCAGGCAGGGTGAGATCCTTAGCTGACTTATTGAAATAGCTCTGGGCCGCCGTTTCTACCCCATAGTTGTTGTGGCCCCAATACACCTGGTTGAGGTACATCTCCAGAATTTCGTCTTTGCTGAAGATCTGCTCTAGGCGCAGGGCCAGCACCGCCTCGGCCACCTTGCGGCTAATCGCCCGTTCGGGGGTCAAAAACAGGTTTTTGACCAGCTGCATAGTGATGGTCGAGCCGCCCTCTACCGTCGAGCCCGCCTCGGCGTTAGCCAACAGCGCCCGACCCACACTGCTGGGGTTGATACCGTTGTGAGAATAGAAATAGCTGTCTTCGATCGCCAGTACTGCCCGTTTGAGATGGGGCGACATTTCATTGATATCGACGACCTCTCGGTTGGCCTCATCGTGAAGGCTGAAGAGCAGGGTGCCGTTGATGTCGTAGATGTAGCTCGTCTCACTGGGCACATAGTTGCGCAACACCCGCACATCGGGCAGGTTACGAAAGCTGATGGCCAATCCCACCAGCCCTCCGGCCAGCACCGAACTGGCGATCATGGTGGTGCCTAGCAGCGCCGCTGCCGACACTTGGCCCACATCCTGCACATACTTCAGCAGGTTGGGTGCCCGGCGCAGGGGCCGGGGCTGAGAGCGACTGTTGGGGCGAATAGTTGTAGACACGTTGGCTATAGGAGGCTGCTAAAAAACTGGGTGGCGCGATCATCGGCGGAAGCTAAGACAGTGGCATTTTAGGCGGCAGGTACCCATCAGTAGAGAACAGTTAGGCCATTATAATGACCCTCTAGACAAGTGAGCATCGCCCTGGCACTCAGACTGCGCTTTCAGGCAATGTTTGCCGCTAGTCTAAGGATTGCTGAGGCAGGTTCATCCTAGCCTCGCAGACACCGATAAGGAGAACATAAAGGCCACTTTCATCGAACCCGCCATCAGTTCGACTATCAGATTGCATGACATCAGTCCGCCTGTCGCTCCCCACTGCCCCTGTCCCTGAACTTAGCTTCCACCATGACCCAGGCCAGCCCCAGTTCGTTCCCCGCCCAGTTTGAGGGTATTTACCGGGGTGTCAGCGAGGTGTTTCCTCAGCAGCCCGACTCTAGCGACCCAGAGCAGAATCTGACCCAGCGGCTGTTGACCTGCGATCGCCCCCTACGCATCAAGCTCGGCATCGACCCCACCGGAGCCGAGATTCACCTGGGCCACAGCATCCCGGTGCGCAAGCTGCGCGCCTTTCAAGACGCTGGTCACACCGCCGTACTGATCATTGGCGACTTCACCGCCCGCATTGGCGACCCCACCGGCAAGTCAGAGGTGCGCCGCCAGCTCACCGAGGCTGACGTCAAGGCCAATGCCGAGACCTATTTAGAGCAGGTGCGCCCCATTTTAGATTTTGACACCCCTGGGCGGCTAGAGGTGCGCTACAACTCCGAGTGGCTGTCGTCTCTCGACCTAGGCAAAATCCTCGAACTGCTCAGCACCATGACCGTAGGGCAAATGCTGGCCAAAGAGGGCTTTTCAGAGCGCTATGGCAAAGGTGATCCGGTGTTCCTCCACGAGTTTCTCTACCCGCTAATGCAGGGCTATGACTCGGTGGCCGTGCAGTCAGATGTTGAACTGGGCGGCACCGACCAAAAGTTCAACATTGCCGTGGGTCGCGATCTCCAGCGGCACTTTGGCCTGCGTCCCCAGTTTGGCCTGCTGCTGCCGCTGCTGCTAGGCACCGACGGTAGCCAAAAAATGTCTAAGTCCCTAGGCAACTACGTCGGTCTGCAAGACGATCCCCTCAGCATGTACTCCAAGCTTGAGAAAGTGCCCGATGCCCTGATTCGCGACTACTTTGAGCTACTCACCCCCACCGATCTAGATCAGCTGCCAGAAAATCCGCGCGATCGCCAAAAGCTCCTGGCCCTAGCGGTCACCCGCCAGTTCCACGGGGAAGCCGCCGCGCTCCAGGCGCAGCAAGCCGCTATCAGTCTGGTACAGGGCACCGGCGACCCCGCCAATGGGGTACCCGAATTTTCCCTGGCAGGGGTCAACTTCCCGGCCAAGCTGTTTTACCTGGTGGGGGCCACGGGCCTGTGCGTCAGCAGTAGCGAGGCCCGCCGTCAGATTCAGGGGGGCGCAGTCAAACTCAATGGCGAAAAAGTCAGCGACCCCAACCAAGAGTTTGCCAGCCCAGAGAAGCTGGTCGGCAAGGTAGTGCAGGTTGGTAAAAAGAAATTTGCCCGTCTGGTGCCCTAGCCGAGGTCGTGCCTGGTAGGCCAGCAGACATATGACAATCCTAGTCTAAGAGCTGATTTATAAAGTAAATCTTAAGAGCGCTCAATCCCTTATGCAGCAGGGTTTTTCTGACTTTGGGTGCTTGCATGAGTGAAATCTCTAAAGCATTGCTATCGGGCGGTTCTAGCGATCTTAAGAAATCAGCTCTAAGGTTTCCGGCGCTGGGTGTCAGTGGCAGCGGATTAATTGACTGACCAAAGTTTCCCTCGTAGGTTGGGTTGAGGTAACGAAACCCAACACCGGTAACGATTTCGTTGGGTTACGCTATCGCTAACCCAACCTACGGCAGAATGAGGGTTTCAAGAGTTTTGTCAGTCAACCAGGGCAGCGGCTTAAGGCGACTTCTGGAAAATAGTTTCCCCTGTGATGGGCAGTGAGGCAGATTTAGGGGTCGATCCCTCGAATTGGCCGCTGAGCCGAGGACTGAAGTCCTAGGCTCAAAGCCGAAATCCTCTGAAGAGGATTGGCAGCCGAGTTCCCCAGTCTGCTTTAGCAGACTTTCGCTATGAGCCAGGGAGTTCACTCCCTGGTGGTTGTGGCCGGAGTCCCTTAGCCTATGGGCATTTTGGGAATAGTTTAGCCACCTAGCCAGGGCTGGCAGCTTCCTACTTCTGTCTTTCTGCCCTAGGGGGCTGGCTGCATCAGCAGCTGGTGCAACTTGTCGCGCTCAGCCGCCGATAGCGTAGAGGCAAATCTTTCTAAGTCTTGTGGCCCCAAGGTGCTCAGCGCCTGATGGAGAGCCTCTAAACCGGAAGCCGCCGCTGGCGAGCTAGAGGAGGCAGCATGGCTCGGCAGATCGCAGCTGCCACCGTCACAGTTGAGCTGGAGATTGTGCCAAATCATCGTCGGCACAATCCAACCGCGCCGCCCGTGTAGCTCATGCAGCAGCACCTCAGTTTCCCAAAATGTCTTAGGCGACGGGTAACTGCCGTCAGCCCAGGCATGGGGCACCGTAAAGCAGCCAAAATGATGACGGTATTCTTCAGAGTCAAGCAAGGCCGTGATCATGGCTTTGACCCCTTGACGCATCAAAATATCACAGTAGCGACGCATTTCTGCTTGATCGCTAGGGGCGCGCCCAATAAAGTGCTTGAAGCACAACTCAATAAATTTTGGATTTGAAGAGTTGTAGTAAAACTCATTGAGATAGACCTCAGATTGGCCTAGCTCGCGCAGAAACCGCTTAACACCAATTTTATTCTTTAAAAATTCTGCCTCGATTTTGGCCAATTGTTTGTGCTCAAACCCATAGGGCTGTCGTTCCAGCACCTGGGCATAAATTTGGTGCAGGGCCAACTGCCGCTCTGCTTCCGGAGACTGGCGACTAACCGTCATTTCCTGGATCGCAAACTCATCTACTATCATGGCGCATCTTCCTCAGAGAGAAAACATCGTTTTAGCCTGCGGCCTATCTTCAGACTGCCCCAGTCAAAATTCCGGCCTTTGGCTTCGATGCTTTTCTTAACGATGGTGATGACGCACTCCCGCCACGGCATCTAGCGGTTAAGTTCTAGTGATTGGCCCAGCAAATGTCGAACATGAGTGCCGAGTAGAGGACTGGGCCTAGCGTAGACACTATAGATACACCAGATACACTACAGAAATGCCGCCTGCTGAGCCGCAAGCAGATCTTTTATGCCTAGCTCACCCACCTCTAGCAGCTGGTTCATCTGATGGCGGCTAAAGCTGCCCTCCTCGGCGGTGCCCTGCACTTCAATGATATTTAGGCTTTCGTTGAGCACCAGGTTAAAGTCTACAGAGGCTGCAACGTCTTCTTCGTACTGCAAATCTAGGAAAGTGTCGTTTTCGATCAGGCCAACGGAGACGGCCGCTACGCTGTGCACCAGGGGCGATCGCCCTATCAAACCTTGCTCCACGAGACTTTGCACCGCATCTTTAAGCGCCACATAGCCTCCCGTAATTGAAGCCGTGCGGGTGCCCGCATCGGCCTGAAGCACATCGGCATCCACCAGCAGGGTGCGCTCACCCAGCAGCTCAAAGTCGACAATCGACCGCAGGCTGCGCCCGATTAGCCGCTGAATTTCTTGGGTGCGGCCCGACAGCTTGAGCAGCTCTCGGCTCTGGCGCTGGGGCGTTGCCCCCGGCAGCATGCGATATTCCGCCGTTAGCCAGCCTCGCCCAGACCCTTGCAAAAAGCGCGGTACGCCCTCTTCTACCGAAACGGTGCAGAGCACCTGCGTATTGCCGCAGCGGGTCAGCACTGAGCCAGCCGCAAACTTCGTAAACTGTCGCTCAAAACTCACAGGACGCAGCTGGTGGGGGAGCCGACCATCTGGACGTTGCCAAACCATAGTTGAGGTGCCCAAAATACCTCATTTAGAATACAGCAGGCGACGACCGGCAGCGGCTCTTTTCAGCCTCCCCCCAGATCCGGCTCCAGACCTGGAGAGCATGGACAGCCGGGGGCGCGCCAGGACGCCTTAAAGCAAGTAGCCGATTTACACAACTGAGCACATGTGGCGTAAGTGATCGATTTATGCCCTAGGAATTACGCTATATTTAGCCCAGCCACTGAGGTCGCCTCAATCTCTAGGGCAGCGGTAGGCCCTTTGGCCTAGCGGTTGTTAGGGGCGATCGCAGCCCTTCTCATCCACTTCTTCCCGCCAAGCCGCTCTCGGTGTGCCCGCCTATGGTCTCCCAGCTCAAGCCCCTACCGTTTTCATCATCAGCCACTTCTATCGTTCGGCACCCGCTGCTGCAAACCGTAGAAGGCACCGTGCAGGTGTTTACCGCCGTCCACCGCAACTTTTTCACCAACGTCATGGTTCAGGCTTTGCGCATTGCCGATCAAGGCAAAGCCGTCCTAATCGTGCAGTTTCTCAAAGGCGGCATTCACCAGGGGGCAAATCAGCCCATGCAGTTTGGCCAAAACCTCGACTGGATTCGCTGCGACATGGCCCACTGCATCCATAACTCAGAGGTCAGCGCCAGCCAGCAACAAGCGGTTAAAGATCTCTGGGTTCACACCCAATCAGTCATCGCCAAGGGGCGCTACGGTCTAGTTGTACTCGACGAGCTCAGCCTGGCTGTCAACTACGGTCTCATTCCCACCCAGGCCGTTGTCGACTTTCTCCAGCAGCGCCCACCCCAGGTAGATGTCATTCTCACTGGCCCAGACATGCCTGAGGCCCTACTCACCGTAGCCGACCAGGTGACCGAGTTTCGCCGCAACTTCCTGCCCTAGCCCTCAACCTACTCCCGCCATGATCAAAAATGATGCCTGGATCGCACAAATGGCCGCAAAAGGCCTAATCCAGCCTTTCCAACCGTCCCTAGTGCGGCAGCTAGAGCAAACCGCAACCCACCCTGGGCATCCCGTGATCAGCTACGGGCTATCGTCCTACGGTTACGATATTCGGCTTTCACCCGCAGAGTTTCGCATCTTTCGCCACATCCCTGGCACCGTTGTTGACCCTAAAAACTTCAGCCCAGCCAATCTAGAGCCCACCGCCCTGAAAACCGATGCCAGCGGTAGCTACTTTATCCTACCGGCCCACTCCTATGGCCTAGGGGTTGCCCTAGAGAAAATTTCTGTCCCCGACAACATCAGCGTCATCTGTATCGGTAAGTCTACCTACGCCCGCTGTGGTATTATTGCCAACCTCACCCCCGCCGAAGCCGGATGGCGGGGCCACCTCACCCTAGAATTTTCCAACTCCTCCAGCGCCGACTGCCGCATCTACGCCAATGAAGGCGTGGTACAGCTGATTTTCTTTGAGGGAGAACCGTGCCAGGTGAGCTACGCCACTCGTCGGGGCAAATATCAAGATCAAGCAGAACAGGTGACCCTAGCTCGGGTTTAGAGCGCACGGTGCTGCGATCGCGGCCCTAGCAGGCTGCGCCTGTCAGATTGCCTGCGGCTGGTCTACCAGCCGCAGTTCGCCGGGCTACCGCATCAATTACTGGGGCAAGCTACAGAGCATGCTGAGCATCAACGTGACCGTCCAAGGTGTGGCGGTCACGTTATTTTCTGCTGCTTTGCGGGGTTGTGATCAGTTTTCCGTATTTATAGGGTTGCCAAAAGCTCATCGCCCCAGATTGACATCCATCAACACCTGTGGTGACCCAAAGCTTAATTTTGACTTTACGTATCGCCGCGATAGATCATGTCAGATTTACACATTTACTATTTCTAGAGATTATCTTCTAGATGTGCGAATCAATTACTGGGTGCTTCTAATCGGCGGTGCTGGACAAAGTAATATCGCTGGTACTGTAAAGCTAGAAACAAAATTAGTGATTTATGTCAACCTATTCGAACTTACTTAAAAAGACAGACTATCTGTAATTGACCTGTCTTTTAGCTTTCTGGGCTTAGCTTTGTCCCTTTTATCTGCATAATTAATCTAGCCATGAGTCAATCACCCTTTGCTCGCTCGCTATTTATTGCTGCTTGTGTCTCGGGGGCAATTTTCTCTGTGACTGCAGCCCCCCTAGCAGTTTTCAAATCCAACACTGTTGGTCTTGAACTACAGAACAAGACTATTTACTCTTCCGAACTCAAGTATCTCGCTGGCCCCTACTTGGCCCTAGCTGGAGGAGTGAGTGCGGCAGTTGGGTTGGGTGCCTTTGGTCTGATGGGCTGGCGACAGTCATCGCGTAAGCTGGCTGGGGTAGAGTCGGCTCGCCAAGCAATAGCCCATGACTTAGCTGTTCATCAGGCTGAGCTAGAACGTATCAAGTTCTCTGAGGCCCGGCTGCGCAACGCCAACCTCAATACATTTTTGTATTCAGACCACACCGAAGAGTCTAGAGAACCTAGCATCAATGCGGCGGCCAAGGTAGGGGCAGACGTGAATGCGCCTCGCTCTGGTGCGGTATACGCCACGCTCAGTGAGCCCCCTAGCCAGACTTTTTCCCCTGGGCTTGGTCAGCCATTACCCATTGACAGCAATCGCACGGCTCACTTGCCCAACCATTCACCTGGGTCTGAGCCCCTCGACCAGCTGCTCAAACAGCTTCATCAGCTGTCTGAACAGGTCGAAGAACTGCGGGGCGGATCGGGCAATCGCCTAGCGGCCTAAATGGGTTCATAGCCCAGGAGACTGCCAGGCGCAAGCTGACCAGTTAGTGAATGTTAAGGTGTACGACTCAAGCCTACCTTGAACCGTACACCTTAAATCTGAGCCCCATGGCCCCCGGTCACAATCAGCTCAGTCGAGATCTAGTTTTAGCTAGAAAACTCACTAACGCATGGCGTTTTGCTCGGGCAAAGACAGGTTGTCAGCATCTAAAAAGGGAATTGGAGTGATTTCTGGACTATCAATGCTTCTAAGCGTTGAGCGACCTTCCCAAGTTCCCTGGGTCTCCTGGGGCAGCCCTGCTGTTGCCATCGCATTGCCAGGCAGCGGAACCACCCTAAACTGACTCGATCTCAGGTAGGGTTCGCCATCAGGGGTGATGTTGAGCAGTGGGCTGCTAGCCCTCTCCAGCAGGTCAGTCCTAGCCATGAGGTTAGATTGAGCCAAATCCCTGGGCTCTAGGGTGGCTAAAAAAGCTACGTCAGCACTGATTGCAGCCGGGTCAATGGCGCTGCCGACAACAGTTTGCCAGTTCTCCTGGTAAGTGCCCTCGGCACTTACCTCCCACAGGGATAGCTGAGCTTGCCAACGGCCATCGTTAACCACAGCAGATTTGCGGTCTAGGATGGCGAACTGCGATGCCTCAGCCATAAATTCGTCGCTGGGCAACGGCCCAATGCGACGCACAGCCGATACTGTCAGCGGCGTTTGATCGGGTAAGTCTGTGGTGCCAGTCAGAGTGAATTGCCCTGGCTGTCCAGTCTCAGCAATTCGTTCAATAACTATGTCAACGGTGTTGTTTTGACCCCAACTCAATAGATCGCTAGGGAAGCGATCGCAGGCGGTGGTCAGCAGCATAAGCAGCACTACTACAAGTCTGGCGAATGTATTTTTAATCATAGGTTTCCCAGAGTCAAGCTATACAAACTAGTAAGAAATTAGGCTAATTGTTTTTACCTAGGTTTTGGCGGGTACCCTCCTGACAACACCATAGTCAGTTTGCTGTTATTAAACCGATGCCCGTAGGCATCCGATAGGGAGCTATAACGCTGTCATGCCTCCACTGATTAAATCTTCTTACAGCCTTCACAGGTGCTTTACCGGATCAATCCTGCTGGTGGGCTTGGCCAGCTGGTCAGGAATCGCCCAAGGGGCAGAGCTAGCAGCTGACGCCACCTACTTGGCAGACAGTCTAGCAGCGGCACCTGTGATCGACATCGCTGACAATAAAGCGATGCCTGAGCCAGCCCAAGCAACCTCAAATTCTGAGCGCAGAGCATCCCCGCCTAGGTTTCCGCTGACACCCACGACAGAGCTGGTTGCCCAGGCCCCGCCGCTTTTAGCCGCAGCAGAGGCATCGGCCCGACCGGGAACCTCCATAGCTTGGCCTGAGCTACCCGCTTCAAGGGCTGAAGGAGCCCTGGGGGATGGCCTGATCCTTGCCTCAGAGGTATTCCAAGGCTTTCCAGTTTACGCCGCTCCCGCCGCTGCGCCGGGGGGGCTCGTGCCCTGGTATGTGACCCAAATGCCCCCCGGCATGGCCGCTCCGTCGGTACCAGCTCCCGCCAGTGCTGGAGCCGACTATCCGGCAGTGCCCTCAGGTGGCACTTGGGTGATGATGTGGCTGCCCTACGGGGTACCGATGGCAGCCCCTGGTGCCGAGGCTGCACCGTCCTGGCCCCAGCCCACGGCGGGCTTTCCGGTCGCTGCGCCCTATGGTATGGCTCCCCCGCCGGGCTATGGGGCTAGCGCCATACCGCAGGGGTACCCAGCAGCGGTGGGAGTGGTGCCCTGGGGCAGCCCCCTGGGCACCAC
>RECJ01000199.1 GCA_007694115.1 Leptolyngbya sp. DLM2.Bin27
TGGATTCCCACTTGCGTGGGAATGACGTAGGCACCTGCAAAAGTGGGATGCACCCTTGCCGTCAACAAATGGGTGGATGAATTCGAGTGCGTAGTGGAAGACGCTGCTGGTAATTAGGGGATGGTGGTCATGACAGCATTATTGCCGAGGTGCAGTCGCAGTACCAGTGAATAGCCGCTGGGCCGTGAGTATGGCGTACCCCATAACGTTAGGACAGCCTCGTAACACTGAATAACCTGCTCCCACCCCTCGCCTTACCTATGCTGACCATTGCGGGATTTTTGCCGTCCCAGGGTTAATCAATGGACGATCGCGTTAGGCTGAAAAACAGCCCTTACCTGCGTTTCCATGCCGACATCAGAGTCTTCAGCGCCCTCCGCTTGGCCCACGCCCGAGAGTATTGCCAACAGTCTGACCAACGGCTTCGATGCCCAGCACCCCCCCGACCCCAAGCTAATCGACGCCTGTGTCCACTGCGGGTTTTGTCTCACCACCTGCCCCAGCTACCGGGTGCTGGGCACCGAAATGGACTCGCCCCGGGGCCGCATCTATTTAATGGATGCGATTAACAACGGCGAAGCGCCCCTGTCGGCCACCTCGGCCAAGCATTTTGACTCCTGCCTGGGCTGTTTGGCCTGCACCACCGCCTGCCCCTCGGGGGTGCAGTACGACCAGCTAATCGCGGCGGTGCGGCCCCAGGTGGAGCGCAACCATCAGCGGCCTTTGGTGGAAAGGATGGTGCGATCGCTCATCTTCAGCCTATTCCCCTACCCCACTCGACTGCGGGCGGTGGCTGGGCCGCTGTACCTATACCAAAAACTGGGCATCGCTAAGCTGGTGCAGCAGACCGGACTGCTGACCAAACTCTCCCCCAGCCTGGCGGCGATGGAGTCGCTGCTGCCGCCGATCACCGCCGAGAGCTTTCAAGACGACCTGCCCGAGCTCATCCCCGCCGTGGGCACCCAGCGCTACCGGGTGGGCATGGTGCTGGGCTGCGTGCAGCGGGTGTTTTTCTCCGATGTCAATGCCGCCACGGCGCGGGTGCTGGCCGCCAACGGCTGCGAGGTAGTGATTCCCCACGCCCAGGGCTGCTGCTCAGCCCTGCCCGCCCACCAGGGTCAAGAGGCCCAGGCCCAGGATCTGGCCCGCCGCATGATCGACTGCTTTGAGGCCGCCGAGGTCGATTTTGTGGTGATCAACGCAGCGGGCTGCGGCCACACCCTGAAGGAATACCACCACATTTTGCAGGACGACCCGGAGTATTGTGAACGGGCTCAAGCCTTCGTCGCCCAGGTGCGCGACGTGCAAGAATTTCTCGCCCAGGTGGGGTTAGTCACCCCGCTGCACCCCATTGCCGAGGGCAACCTGCCGATCGTCTACCAAGACGCCTGCCACCTGCTCCACGGCCAAAAAATCAGCCTTCAGCCCCGGCAGCTGCTCCAGCAAATCCCCGGCGTCACCCTGCGGGAACCCCTCGACGCCGCCCTCTGCTGCGGCAGCGCCGGGGTCTACAACATGCTGCACCCCGAGGTGGCCACCGAGCTGGGCCAGATGAAGGTGCGAAATCTGCTGAATACCGGCGCGGCCCTGGTGGCCTCCCCCAACCCTGGCTGCTCCCTGCAAATTCAACAACACCTGGAAAAGCAGGAAAAATCTATGCCCCTATTTCACCCGATGGAGCTGCTCGACTGCGCCATTCGCGGCGTGCCCCTGCCCCTGGAGAAGCCCATGTAAACGGCATCTAATACCGAATCCGAATTCTATGCCCCCGATTGTCAATCGGCCAACCTGTAGGGGCGAACGGCGGTTCGCCCAGGGGTATCGGGGGTAGCCAAGCAGGTGCCACAGGGTGCATTCGCACAGCAATGCACCGTGGGGAAGGCTAGGACTGGCTTGGGTAAGACTCGGCGGGGGTATTCTAGAGATCTAGGCCTTGCTACGCCTCAATGGTTCACCTCCATGGACAGAGGCAAACCGGGCCATTTCCCTCGTTCTCCCGCTGCCATGACGCCTGCTTATACCCGCCGCCTTCAGCTTAAACATCAGCTACTCCAGCAGATCGACGCTTTAGAAACAGAAGCCGCGATTTTGCCCGGTGAGCACCCGGATATCGACCAAATGATCTGCGAGCTAGAGTCGCTCACCCCCATTGACCAGCCCCTACGCCCTGAGCACTGGCCGATGCTGCTGGGGTCTTGGGCCATGGTCTACGCCTCGCGGGGCACGGTGGTCACGCGCCGCATTAACCAACCACTGCCCCTGCCCGTGGGCATTCAGCGGGTGTGGCAGCGGCTGACCCGTCCCGAGGGCAACGGCGCGGCCATCAGCACCGAGAACGGCGCGGTGCTGTCGATCCCTTTCTTGGGCGAACTCACCGCCACGGTGCAGGGCATCTGGCAACCCTACGAGGAAGGCGAGAGCGCCCGGGTCAGCTTTGGAGCGATCAGCGTGCAGGCCACCCGCATCCTCGGCATTGCCGGTCTGCACCTGCCCCAGATCACCGTGCCGGTGCTGGAGTTTCTGCGCCAAGAGGCCCTGTGGATCACCTCGTATCTAGATGAAGACCTGCGGTTTGGGCGCGGGGCCACGGGCAATTTGTTTGTGTTTCGGCGGTAGCTAGCGATCGCGCGGCAACCGCCGCCCGGTTGGGCCACGCTTCACGGCGATCGCCCACTTATCGACCATGGTAATCATGGCGGGCAAGTCTTTTGAGCATTTGGCCTGCCAGCCCAGGTCGGCCACCACGGCTTTAAAGGTGCGGTTTTGGGTCATGCGGTAGGCAATTTCTTCCACCTCGGCCCAGGTCAGGTCGCTCTCCACAAAGGCCTGGATGATCACGTTGAGCAGGTGCTGGTAGCGATTGCCCTCCTGGGTGGTCATCATCGTGTGGGGAATGTCGAGCACCCGGTTGAACAGCAGATGCCAGCTGATGGGCTGGTGATTGAGGGCCGCCGCGAAGAAATGCTGGTGGTCGGTATTGCTGACGGCGCGATCGCTCTCGCTGGAGATTGTAAAGGTGGGAGCCACCGGAGCCTGTTTGACCCGCTGCTGGCAATACTGCCCCAGTTCTAGCACCGCCCGCAGGGCCGGGGTGGCAAAGCCGTCGTAGCCCAGGGCTAGATCAGGGTCAGCCCGACCGTCAGGGGCAGCCCAGGCAAAGTAGGTATCTACTCGTTTGACAAATAGATCAATCACCTTGCGGCTGGCGCTCAGGTAGGGGGCACAGAGCACAGCGCGGTCTACCTGGGCCGATTTCTCTAGGGCCAGCCAGCCGGCCAGGGTGCCCCCGCCCGATAGGCCTACCACCGTCACCCGCCGACCTAACCGGCTAGCCAAGTTGAGCCACTGGGCACCAAACACTTGGTAGGTCTCAGGGTCGGTGGGCAGCGGCGGCGGGTTGTCTTTGTTCCAGTCGCCAGCACGACCGTGACCGGGCAGCAGCGGGGCCACCACGTTGTACCCGGCCCGAAAGAAGTGCTGGCCAATGGGCTCCATCTGGTGGGGGCCAGCGGTAAAGCCATGGAAAAACAGACACACTCGATCCGTGGGCTGAGGGTGCAGCCAGACGCGACTGTGTAGGGCATCATCCATCAGGCCGTAGCGGGCCTCTTGGTGCCTAAGGTCGCGTTCTAGCACGCGCTTGAGGGTGGGATAGTCGGCCATGGGGGGCTACAGCCGCCGCAGCAGGCTAGGCCCATGGGTATCGGTGCCGCAGGTGGTCAGTAGACCGTGGTCTTTGGCCAACTGCTCTACGGTGGGGGTGTGGCGTGGGCAGGGTACCCACTGTTCGGGGTTGGCGTAGGCGTAGTAGGTCTCAACCCCGTCAATTCCTAGGGCCACAGCTTTGGTAATTAACCCCTGGGCCGCAACCCGGTAGCGGGCGGGGTGGGCCAGTACCGCAATACCCCCGGCCCCCTGAATCGCTTGAATCACCGCCTCAGCTAATTTGGCCTCACCCCGAGGCGCATAGCCCTGAAGGTAGGACTCAATGGCGCTGTGGCTCGGTGAGAAGCCGTAGCCCAAAATATGCACTTCAGTGTCGGCCAGCAGCGAGGTGATCTCGACACCGGTAAACAGTCGGGGCACCGCCCCGCTCTGGTCTCGCTGGCGGCTGCGAAGGGAGGTGGGGTTACGCCACTGCCAGTCTTCTAGCCAGGCCTTGGCCTGACGGTAGCCCCTGACGGTGTGGTGGTCGGTGATGGCAAAGGCGTTGAGGCCAATTTCCACCACCTGCTCCATCAGGGCGGCTGGGGTGAGCTTGCCGTCTGAGCAGGCCGTGTGCATGTGAAAGTTGTAGGTGTAAGGGCAGCTGGTTGCGTCTACGGCGGTAAAAATTTTCCTCAGCGATTCGGCATCCCCGGTGCAGGGGCGCTGGCCAATGGAGCTGAGTCGAGGAGTGACAACCATGAATCTGGGGAGTGAATGCTGCGCTTTACCTAAGGTTCTTTATTAAATATATAACTTCGACCCGTTGACTGAGGAAAAATATGTGCTGTAAACCAGCAAAATTGGCCAATTTTGTCGTTTGAGGTGTAACCGTCTGAATTTGGCTGCTTAATTTAGGCTAATTTTGACTACCCTAGCGAAACTGTTGCAGCAAAATTGTTCATGGGTGACTGATTGCCGAGATAGTGTTTGCCCAGATAGTGTTTGCCCAGATAGTGTGGGAAGCTTTTGGTAACGACAACACAACCGCCTCGATTGGGCATTTTGATGGCCTAGTGCATGGATTGCGATCGCTCCCCTGATTCTTTTTCCGCCCACAGCAACCGCTCCGCCCCAGCCGAGTACTGGCACCAAGCCCCAGGCCCAAACGCCGATTTTGCCCGGCGCGGCAGTCAATATTTAGCTGTTTTGCGCGATCTGGCCATCCAGCCGGGGTGGATTAGCCTAGTTCACATTGCCGACCCGCCGGGGGCCGTGCTGAACTGGATCGGGCAGCACATTCACCAGGTCAACCAGCAGCTCAACGGCGTCTTGATCGATCTACTCGACTGCTTTGAGCCAGCCCAGCGGCCCCAGGTGCAGGTTTTAGCCGCCCCGATCGCGCCCCAGGCGGGGGTCGATGGATTTTGCAACCACCGCACCAATCCGATCACGCTGATGGTCGACCCAGGCCACATTGTGCCCGCCGACTGGCCGGGGCTGGTGGCCCACGAGCTGGCCCACGCAGTATCTGAGTCTAGCGATCGCAGGGGCGGCCTAGGGCAGGGCCACAGTGAGCGCTTTAGCCGGGCCATTGCCCATCTGTGCCTGGCCCAAGACCTGCCGCTACCCGCCCCTGATCTAGAGGCCCAAGCCCTGAGCTACTGGCCCCCCTGTCGCCGCGCCCCCCAGCCCGAGCAATTTTGGCTCGGCCAACGGCCTGAGTGAGACTGGCCCTCAACCCCCGCCTTAGACACCTGAGTTTGGCCGCCCAGCCTACCCCATTGAGTGGGAGAATAGCCAAGACCGACTTCTCAAGACAGGATTTTTGCAGACTATGAAACGCCTACTGGCCATGCTGGCACTCGCCCTGATGCTGTGGGGTGTAGGTTTTAGCCCCGCCGAAGCTGCCATCCCCGACGATGTGCAAAAGCTGCTCGACACCAAAAAATGCCAGGTGTGTATTCTCAACGATGCCGAGCTGAGCAACACCGACCTGCACGGTGCCAATCTTAAAATTGCGGTGCTCACCGGGGCCAACCTGGCCGGGGCCGACCTGAGTGATACCAATCTGATGCTGACCGACATGGAAGGGGCCAACCTGAGCGGAGCCACCTTGGCCAATGCCCAAATGAACGGGGCTAACCTACCCAGTGCAAATCTGTCTGGGGCTGACCTGTCTAACGTTGAAATGACCCAGGCCAACCTCGACAACGCCAACCTGTCTAACGCCAATCTCAGCGGTGCGGTGATGCTCAGCGTCATTTTGGGCAATGCCAATCTGGAGGGGGCTAACCTGGAGGGGGCCAATCTGCGCGGCACCAACCGCAGCATGGTGCGGTTTTGCCACACCACTATGCCCGACGGTCAGATTGAAAACCGCGACTGCTAGGCATCGGCACAGCCGGGCCAAAGTCCCGATTGCTGCCTCTGATTGCTGTCTCTGAGCGATCGCGCCCGGGCAAGTCTAAGCCCCGGTGAGCGATAAATTCTCAATTCCCTGAATGCCCCCTCGATATCCAGTGCCATGTCTTTGTTACAGACGCCGCTATATTTTGCCTGTATTGACCAGGGGGCTCGAATGACCGAGTTTGCCGGATGGTCGATGCCGGTGCAGTTTAGCGGCATTAAACAGGAGCACCAGGCGGTGCGCGATCGCGCCGGGCTGTTTGACATCTCCCACATGGGCAAATTTACGCTCACCGGGCCGGGGGTGATAGCGGCATTGCAGCGGCTGGTGCCCTCTAACCTAGAGCGTCTAACCCCCGGCCTGGCCCAGTACACAGTGCTGCTCAACCCCCAGGGCGGCATAATCGATGACTTGATCGTGTACCTCAAGTCGCCCCCTGGGGCAGCGCTCGAAACCGTGACGCTGATCGTCAACGCCGCCACCACCGCAAAAGACAAAACCTGGATTGTAGAGCACCTGGCGGGCACGGGCATTGAGCTGGTAGATGAGTCGCGCGATCGCGCCCTGATCTCGATCCAAGGCCCCGCCGCCGCCGCTATTCTACAAGCCCATACCGCCCTAGATCTGTCTCAGCTGGGCCGCTTTGCCCACCGCGACACCCAGGTGCTGGGGCAGCCCGCCTGGGTAGCCCGCACCGGCTACACCGGCGAAGACGGCTTTGAAATCATGGCTGCCCCAGCCACCGCCCAGGCTCTGTGGACAACCCTCACGGCAGACGGCGTCACCCCCTGCGGTCTAGGGGCACGCGACACCCTGCGCCTAGAGGCGGCCATGGCCCTCTACGGCCAAGACATCGACGACACCACCAGCCCCCTAGAGACAGGCCTCGGCTGGCTGGTACATCTCGATGAACAGGGCGAGTTTGTGGGGCGATCGGTGCTAGAGCAGCAAAAAACCACAGGCGTAAACCGCCGCCTGGTGGGGCTGACCATGGCGGGTCGCCATATCGCCCGCCACGGCTATCCCGTGCTGCACCAGGGTGCGATCGTCGGCACCGTCACCAGTGGCACCCTCTCCCCCACGCTAAATGTCCCCATTGCCCTGGCCTTGGTGGCGGCTCCCCTAGCCAAAGTGGGGCAAGCCCTTGAAGTCGAGGTACGCGGGGAGGGCAAACCGGCCACGGTGGTCAAGCGACCCTTCTACCGGGCGCAGTGAGCCACCCCAGGGCACATTGGCACCGAATTCAACCGATTTTATCCATCATTCGCGCTATACACTAGATAATCTGCCAAGCCAAGGGTGACAGGTTGGTGGGGTGGACGGTGTACGACTCAAAGCAGGCCGCTAGCCGTACACCCCATACCCTAAACCTCCGGCCCCTGGCCCCTGTCATAACTAGGTCAGTCAACAAGTACTCGTTTCCCTCGGCAATGTGAGGTCATGCCATGGCATTTGAATATCCCGAAACGCTGAAATATCTAGACAGCCACGAGTACGCTCGGGCCGATGAAGACGAAGGCATTGTCACCGTGGGCATTACCGCCTTTGCCATCGATCAGCTGGGCGACATTGTTTTTTTAGAGCTACCGGAGCTGGGCGACGCTGTTGAGAAGGGCGAGAAATTTGGCACCGTCGAGTCGGTAAAAGCCGTAGAGGAACTCAAATCGCCGGTCACTGGCGAGGTGCTAGAGCGCAACGAGACCCTAATCGAGGCCCCAGAGCAGATCGGTGACGACCCCTACGGCGACGGCTGGCTAGTAAAAATCAAGGCCAGCGATCTAGAAGAGCTAGACGACACCCTCACCGCCGATGAATACAAAGACCAGGTGGGCGGCTAGCGGCGATCCGTCAGCTCAATTCAATCAATTCAGCTGCGCTGAGTTAAAATGCCTTGCGTTTAGCCAAGACACAGATATACTAAGGCTGAATTTATTCGGCTAAATTGAGCCGTGTTTCCCCCCGACTTTTGATCTGAGGCGACAGCACGGCCATCTCCAGGGCAACGTTTAGGAATCGGGTAGGAAGCGGGCATGGCTCCAGATCAATCTACCTCTGGGCGACCGGCTGCCCCAGGCTCTGGGGCCGCGCGGCGATCGCGCCCCATACCAGCTCAGCCCCCCCGCCAACCAGTCAATCGGGCCATGCCTAAGCGGGTCATCGTCCCCGAGGGGTCTGCGGGGCAGGCCGTAGCCCCCCCAACGGCCCCGCCCCGCTACGACCCCCTGGCCGACCTGCGGAGTGCTGGCGCTCCCCCCCCGCCCCCTCGCCCGGCCCGACTATCCCGACCGCCCCGGCCGCCGCTAATTCAGCGGCTAGCAAAAACCTGGCCGATCTGGTCAGTGGCTATTTTGCTAGCGGTTAGCGGCGTGGGGGTGTTATCGGCCATTAGCCTCTTTCGCATTCCCAACCTGCCCAACTGCCGGGCCATCTTTTGGCCTACGGCGGCAGCGGCCACCCGCATCCAGTGCGCTGAGGCCTACGCCGAGCAAAACACGTTGGAAGGCTATTTAGAGGCGATTGCCCTGCTGGAGTCCCTGCCCGCCGATCACCCCCTGCGGGGTGAGATCGACCAGCGGATCGAAACCTGGTCAGAGAACATTCTCAATTTGGCTGAACAGACATTTCAGGCGGGCGACCTGGCAGAAGCAATGGCTATCGTTCGCCGCATTCCCAACCACACGGCCACAGCCCAGGTGGTGAGCGAGCGGGTGAACGAGTGGAATCAAATTTGGCAAACAGCCGAGACCATCTACGAGGCAGCTATGGCCGACCTCAAGCAGCTGGCGTTTCAAGATGCTTTTGCCAAGGCCATTCAGCTGCGTAGCGTGGGCAACACCTACTGGGAAACCACTAAGTATGACGAGCTGACCACCACCATTACCACTGCCCGAGCAGACCTCAACCTACTGGGGCAAGCTAAGGCATTAGCCCGCCAGCGCACCCTCGAATCCATGCAAGAGGCCTTGGCCATTGCCCAGGGAATCGACCGCCAAAGCCCGGTCTATGCCGAGGCCCAGGCCGTGATTCGCGAGCTGGGTCAAGACCTGCTGGCCATGGCCGAGGCCGCCCTAGAGCGCCGCGACGCCACGGCGGCGGGTCAAATGCTAGCGGCGATTCCGGCGGCCCTGGGAATGGGGGCCGAAATTGCCGACATGCGCACCTTGATCGATGCCAACCAGCTGGCCTGGCAGGGGGGCATCACTGGGCTAGAGGGCGGCATTACCAGGCTCCAGAGCGTGAGCGCCGACCGCCCTCTCTACGGCAAGGCCCAGGCGCTGATGCGCCGCTGGCAAGAGGAAGTGCAGGGGCGATCGCAGCTGGAATGGGCCAGACAGATCGCTCTGCCCGGCAGCGTGGCCGACCTACAAGCCGCCATCATCGAAGCCCAGCAGGTCTCGCGCAGCAGCCCCGCCTGGGCAGACACTGAGGCCCAGATCAGTCGCTGGCGCGGCCAGATTCAGACCACCGAAGATCGGCCCATTCTCAGCCTGGCCCAGCAGCAGGCCCAGCAGGGCGATCTGGCCAGTGCGATCGCCACCGCCCGACAGATCAGCGCTGGTCGCGCCCTCCACGACGAAGCCCAGCGAGACATCCGCCAGTGGCGAGCCGACCTCCAGCGGGCCGAGGATGGCCCCCTGCTGGCCCAAGCCCGTCAGCTGGCCACCCAGGGTCGCCTCAACGAGGCCGTGGCGGTAGCCTCGCGAATTGGATCAGGTCGTGCCCTCCACGACGAAGCCCAAACCAGTATTCAGGGCTGGCGGAGCCAGCTGGCGGGGCAACAGCAGCTTCAGGCGGCCTATCAAGCGGCCCAGTCAGGCACCGTCAGCGCCCTGGCCGAGGCCGTGCGCCTGGCCCAGCAGGTGCCCAACAATAGCCCCCAACGCACCGAAGCCACCCAGGCCCTCACCCGCTGGAGCTGGGATCTTCTGCGTCTGGCCGAGACCGAAGCTGCGGTAAACACAGTGCGGGCGATCACCATCGCCGAAGCCGTACCCGCCCAGACCGAAGCCTATGCCCAAGCGCAGCTGCGCCTGCGCGAATGGCGCGCGGCCTCGGCCCCACCAGTCCAGGTCACTCCGCCTTAGGCGATTGCTCAAAAAAACTTTTCTGCACTGGGTAAACAACCGTTTGCCCCTGCGGCAGACCAACTTGTCATACCGAATCCTGCTTGCCTACCCCTGGGCGAACCGCCGTTCGCCCCTACAGATTGACCGATTGGCAATCGGGGGTAGGGAATTCACACCCGATCCCATCTCACCCCCTCTCCCCCATCCTCACCCAGCACCTTCTCCCCGGCACCCTCGATCAATCCCGATCAATCGGGGCCATACTCCACTAAGATTTTCTAAGTATTGGCGGTTGTTTCGCTCCTACGTGTGCAAGGCTCCATGTCTGATTCGGAGAAAATCCCCGAGATCCTCAAGCTGATTGATATTCTCGACGGGCTAGAAACCTTAATTGACGGTGCCCCCAACGAAGACGTGGAGGACATCCTAGAGGAGGCGTGGCTACAGGTCAGCGATACCTTCCCCGATGACTTTAAGGCAGCCACTCAGCACGATGCCGGGGCCGAAGGGCTGCGCCGCTACCTCAAGGTCAAAACCTTCTTTGAAAATCCCTCGGAACGATCCATTGGGGCGGCAGAGCTAGAAGAATATTACCAAAGCTACATTGCCGCCGAAGAAGATGAGGAATCCACCGACTTTTTCTTTCCAGAGTAGTCTGCTCCCTTCTGCCTGCTGCCTGCTGCCTGCTGCCTTCTCCCTTCTGCCTTCTGCCTTCTCCCTTCTGCCTTCTCCCTTCTGCCTGCTGCCCCCCGATCCTAGGGCTGAGCAGTAGTGCCAACAGCAGCGGCCAACAGCGCCTCAGCCGCCTCAGCGGGTAGGGGCTTGGCAAACCAGTAGCCCTGGCCAAGTTCACAGCCCAGCTGGTGGAGGTGCTCAAGCTGGGCGCGGGTTTCGACCCCTTCGGCGATCGCAGCCAGCCCCAGGCGATTGCTGAGGGTAATGATGGTTTCAACAATGTCAGAGTTGCGGCGGCTGGCTTCCATAGCCATGACAAAGGATCGATCGATTTTGAGTGCATCCACCGGCAGCTGGTGCAGGTAGCTCAGCGACGAGTAGCCAGTGCCAAAGTCGTCAATGGTGACGGTAAAGCCGTAGGATTTGAGCTGCTGTAGCAGCACCACCATGGCTTGAATGTCTTCAATCAGGGTGCTTTCGGTAATTTCGAGGTTGAGGTGGTGCCCCGCTAGGCCGGTTTGAGCCAAAACCTGGTGCAGATCGTCAAGCAGGTCGCTGTGCAGCAGGTCTTTGACCGAAAAGTTGACGCTCATGGTCAGCCTGGCGCAGTGGGGGTAGCGCTGGTGCCATTGGGCCAGCTGTCGGGTGGCCTCAACTAGCACCCAGCGGTCGAGGGGCACAATCAGCCCGGTCTCTTCGGCGATGGGGATAAAGCTGTCGGGGGCGATCAAGCCCCGGTCGGGATGCTGCCAACGAACCAGGGTCTCGAAGCCGTAGATGGCGCGGGTCTCTAGGTGAAAGATGGGCTGGTAGTAGAGCACTAGCTCAGCCCGGTCGATGGCATTGCGCAACTCTTGCTCTAGCTGCAAGCGCTGCAATGCCTGGAGGTGCATAGATTCGTTAAACACCACGTAGCGGCCCCGCCCCTGGGCCTTGGCTCGGTACATGGCAATGTCGGCGTCTCTGAGGGGCTCAGACGGATTTTGGTAGTGATTGCCCCCCATAACAATGCCTACGCTGGCGTTGAGAAAAACCTGTCGCTCGCCCACCGCCAGGGGCTCTTGCAACTCTTGCAGCAGTCGCTCGGCAATGCGCACGGGCTCTTGCAGGGTGTCGATGTCTTCAAGCAACAGCACAAACTCGTCGCCTCCTAAACGGGCAGCCAAATCGCTGGTGCGAAGCAGCGATCGCAGCTTTTGGGCCACCACTACCAGCACCTCATCCCCCGTCAGGTGGCCGAGGCTGTCGTTGATCACCTTAAAGTGGTCGAGGTCGAGAAACAGCACCGCAAACTGCCTCCGGTGGCTGCGGCAACCCCGCTGAATGGCCAAATTTAGCCGCTGCAAGAGAAAGTTGCGGTTGGGCAGCTGGGTGAGGGCATCGTGGAGGCTGTTGTAGAGGATCTGGTCGGCCACCCGCTGGTGCTCGGTCTCTGCCAGGCGGCGGTCGGTGATGTCGGTGTAGGTGCCGCTCATGCGCCGGGGACGGCGGGCCTCGTCCCACTCGACCACCTTGCCCCGGTCGAGCACCCACACCCAGTGGCCCAGGCGGTGGCGCAGGCGAAACTCGCAGTCGTAGATCGGAGTTTCGCCCGCAAAGTGGCGCTGGAGGGCCAGCTGTTTGCGGGGGCGATCGTCGGGGTGCAAAAACCGCTGCCAGGTTTCGATTGAGGTGGTGGCAATCTCGTCGGGGGCGTAGCCAATCAGGGCGGCACAGCCGTCGCTGGCCCAGACCTCGCCGAGTTGCACCTGCCAGTTCCAAAGGCCGATGCCCGAGCCGTCAATCGCCAGCTGCAACAGCTCTTTAGTGCGCTCTAGATCGCTCTGGGCCTGCCTGCGATCGCGCCGACTGTGGGCCTCACGCACCTCCCGCCGCACCGCCTCCACCAGCCGCGAGAGGTTGTCTTTCATCACGTAGTCGTGGGCTCCGGCCCGCATCATATCGACGGCGGTGGCTTCGCCCACGGTGCCCGACACCACGATAAACGGCAGGTCGTAGCCGCTGTGCTGCAACACCTCAAGGGCCGCTGGGGCGCTAAAGTGGGGCAGGTGGTGGTCAGAAAACACCACGTCCCAGCCGCCCGCCGCGAGGGCAGCGCTAAAATCTACCGCCGTTTGCACCTGAACCCAGGTGGGGGCAAAACCACCCCGGCACAGCTCGCGCACCAGCAGCACAAGATCGTCATCACAGTCTTCGACAATCAGTGCTCTGAGTGGTTCAGCGGCAGTCATAGCAGAGTGGATGGCAGCTCACCTATCAATGCTCAATACAAATCAATGCCCAATACAAGCCGAGCGGTTGCACGGCCTCGGTAAACTCATCAATGTCAACTCAATATCAGCTCAATGTCAACGAGCTTGCGCCCGTAGCTGTTGGCACCCAGACTATAGCTCTCAATCATATCGCGGTCTTCGATGGACGAGGTGAGCGCGATGGGATGAGCAGGGCCACAGACAGCAGCCAAGTGCGATCGCCCCCGCCCAGGCGACCTGGGCAGATTGAGGTCAATCGGCCCGACCCAGGGCAGCGGGCTGGGGGCAGACATCCGCCGCCGGGTGCGCCGGGTGAGACGTTCACCGTCGGGGTTATCTTCTACCCACCAAATTGGCCCTAGGGCGATCATAGCTGCACCTCTAGGGCGGGCTGTGCCGACGGCAGGGTGAAATAAAATGTCGCCCCCTGCTCCACAACGGCCTCGGCCCACACCCGGCCACCGTGGCGGTGAATTGCCCGCTGCACCGTGGCCAACCCGATGCCCGTACCCGGAAACTCGTCGGTGCTGTGCAGCCGCTGAAACGCCCCAAACAGCTTGTTGGCGTAGGTCATATCAAAGCCAGCGCCGTCATCGCGCAGGTAGTAGATGGGCTCACCCTGCTTCATTGCCACCCCAAACTCTAGGGCAGCGGTGGGGTGATGGGCGGTAAACTTCCAGGCGTTTTGCACCAGGTTGGCGATCGCCACCCGCATCAGCGTGGGGTCAGCGCTGACCGTAATACCGGGGGTAATCGCCACCGTCACCACCCGGTCAGGGTCGGCGGCGGTAAGATCGTCGATCTGCTCTTGCACCAGGGTGCTGAGATCGACCGGAGCGTAGGCCATGGTTGAGCGTGACACCTGCGACAGCCGCAGCAGGTCGTCAATTAGCTGCCCCATGCGGCTGACATTGTGGCGAATGCGGTTAAAGTAATCTCGCCCTTCGTCGCCAAACTGGTCGCCGTAGTCTTCGATCAGGGCGCGGCTAAAGCCATCGATCGCCCGCAGGGGGGCGCGCAAATCGTGGGAAACCGAGTAGGCAAAGGCCTCTAGTTCGCGGTTAGAGGCCTCTAGCTGAGCTGTGGTGCGCAGAATTTGCTGCTCCGCCCGCTTGCGCTCGGTGATGTCATAGTTGATGCCGATCATGCTGGTGGGGCGGCCCTGGGCATCGTGGCGCACCAGCCCGTTAGATTTGATCCAGCGCAGTTCGCCGCCACCGCGCCAGATCCGAAAGGCGGTATCGTAGGGGGCATTGGTGTCTATGGCCGCCCGGATGGCCGCCTCCACCACTGGCAGATCGTCCTGGTGTACCCGACTTTGCCATTCGCTGTAGGTGATCGGCTGCTGGAGGTGAGCCAGGCCGTAGAGACGGATCAACTGCTGATCCCAGCTGATGGCACCGCTGCTTAGATCGAACTCCCAACTGCCAAAGCCCCCCGACTTTAAGGCCAGAGACAGCCGCTCAGAAAGATGCTGAAGCTCGACCGCCGCCCGCTTGCGCTCGGTGATATCGTAGTTGATGCCAATCACGCTCAGGGCCTGCCCCTGGGCATCGCGGCGCACCACCGCGCTAGATCGAATCCAGCCCAGGGAGCCATCGCCCCGCCAGATCCGAAACTCGATGTCGTAGGGAATATCGTGGTCAAGCAGAGCCTGGTGGCTAGCCTCAACGCGGTCAAGATCATCGGCATAGACCTTGGCCTGCCAATCGGCATAGGTGGCCGAGCGGTCGAGTTTGCCAAACCCGTAGAGATCGACGAGGCACTGATCCCAGATCACCTCGCCAGTGCTCACACTTCTCTCCCAGGTGCCAATGTTGGCCGACTCTAGGGCCAGCCTCAGGCGGAAAGATAGACTTTGCAGCTGGGCCTCGGCCTGCTGGCGCTGGGCCTCGCGACGCTTGCGATCGCCGATGTCAAGCACCGTGCCGATCAGGTGGGTGATCTGCCCGGCGGCATTGACCATCGGTTCTCCCTTGGCCTGAATATAGCCCAGGCTGCCATCGGCGCAGACAATGCAAAATTCTGCATCGTAGGGCTGGTGGTGGGCCACAGCGGCCTCTACGATCTGGCGATGGCGGTCGCGGTCGTCGGGGTGGATGTAGTTTTGAATGGCCTCAAAATTGTCTGGCGGCTTCCCTAGGGGCAGGCCAAAAATGCGGTATACCTGGTCTGACCAGGTCACCTGCTCGGTGGCCAGCTCAAATTCCCAGCTGCCCAGGTTGCCAATTCGCTGGGCCAGACGCAGATGGGTCTCACTTTTTTTGAGTTTGGCCTCGGCCAGGTTTTGGCAGTGCTGGCGGGCTTGTTCTAAGGCGTTGGGTAGCGGTGGCAGCGGCTGGGCTAGGCGGGACGACTCTAGGGAAAGACTGGCCCACAGACGCTCAGGCGTTAGCTCAGGCTTAAATTGGTAGTCGGCGGCCCCGCGCTTCATCGCCTCTAGGGCCGTGCGCTCTTGCCCAGGGTCGACCAGCACCGTTACCGGCAGCGGTCGCTGCCCGCCGCCCGCCCCGAGGGTGGTTAAAAAATCTAGCCCGCTGCCACCGGGCCAAGACAGATCGAGCAGCACCCAGGTGACTGTGCCGGTGCGCCAGAGGGCTAGGGCTTGGCTGAGGTCGTCAGCCGTTAGCAGTTGATAGGTGGGAGGCGCAGCGCGCCCCAGTCGGGCTTGTTCGCTGCGATCGCTCAGCAGCAGCACTGCTGGGCCGATTGGCAGTGCGGCGGTGTCAAGGCTGTCCACAGCCTTGGTTTGAGACTGAAACTGAGCCATAGACAGGCATTAATGGGTAAAGCTAGGGTCAGAAACTGGAGGCTCAACCTAGGGTTTGAGCCAGTTGCTGGGGAGCGGGGTATACGGTGTACAGTTCCAGGCCGCAAACCGCAGACTCCGCTCCCTAGGCAAAACTGGCGCTCTCATCTACAGCGGTAATTGCGTACCCCTAATAGATTACCCCGGCTGCCCCAGGGTCGTAATATAAATCACCGCTTCGTCGGGCGGAATCCCCAACACCTCATTCACTTGGTCGTCGTAGAAGCCGCCGATGCCGCTGGCCCCCACCCCCAGGCGGGTGGCGGCCAGGTTGAGCCGCTGGCCCAGGTGCCCAGCATCCATGTGCAGGTAGCGGTAGACCCGATCGCCGTAGGTCGCCACCGCCGCGCTCAGATCTGCGGTGTGAAACACCACCGCCGCCGCGTCGCGGCCCAGTTCTTGCCCCAGACACAGGTAGTGCAGCTCCCGGCGGAAGGTATTAAAGCGCACCTGACGCAGCTCTTCGGTGCGGGGGGCGTAGTAGTAGCAGCCGTCGTCTAGCCCCTCGACGGCGCAGGCCACCACAAAGGTGTGCACCAGGGTGCGATCGCAGTAGTCGGGGTCAGGGTCAAAGCCCTGGTCACGGTAGTGGTGGGGCTGGTAGGTAAAGTCTAAAAGCTGCTTCAGCGTCTCTAGAGAAATCGCCCCACCGCTGTAGCGCCGGGTAGAGCGTCGCTTAAACAGAGCCGTTTCTAGCGGCTCTAGGTGGGGTTGCCAGTCGATGGGGGCAGTGGTGGTGGGCACCCGCAGGCCAAAGGGCAGGTTGTATTTGTCTTCGAGGGTGTCGCCGGGCTGGGGGGTATCGCCCGTGGGGCGCATGGCCCAGCGGGGGGCATCGGCGGTGGGGGCAATCTCCGTCACCTGGTGAAAGTAGTCGAGCAGTTCGCCATCGGCCAGGGGGGGAAAGCTGGTTTGGGGAGCGGTGGCAAAGGCCACCTGGGCACAGGGCAGATTTTGCTCCACCGTCAGCAGGTCGGCCAGGGGCAGCACCGCCAGGGTGCCCTCGGCGGCGGGGTCGAGGTAGAGCAGGTCGGCCAGGGCGCGATCGGCAAAGCTGGCAATCAGGTGGGGCCGGTAGTCGACCAGGGCTCCGGCCAGCTCTAGATTGCCCAGCAGGTGGCCCACATCGAGGCAAATGCGGCGGTAGGCCCGGTCTTGGTAGCGCCAGGCCGAGCGGTACAGCACGCCGGTCACCACCACCGCCAGATGGGTGGCCTCTAGGGCCGGGTGCCAGAAGCAGGCCCGCTGCAACCCCTGCCAGCTGTGGTCATCCCAGTAGCGCCAGAGGCTGTGGCTGCGGGCCTGGTAGTTGTAGAGCCCGGCGGGCAGCAGCCGAGTGCCCCGCGAGACCACGTAGACCTCCGCCGGGTATAGCCCCCCCGCCGACGGGGCCGCTCGCAGATAAAACGTCTGCCCCGTCGCGGTGGGAAATTTAGCCGTCAGCCCGTAGGTGTTGATCATCAGCCGCGACAGGCGCATCCAGTCGGTGCGCTCGTCACCGGGCTCAGCCACCCCGCCCGTTTCAAGGTAGGGCTTGAGGTCAACCTCACTGCCCACCCGATAGGTTTTGAAGGGAATTGGCTGGCGGCTGTAGTCCAGGGGCCGGGCCTGGGCCGCCAGGGTCTCGGGGTCGTACTTGGTACGACTGTGGTAGTGGTGGGCGATAGAAACCAGGGCGTCGGGCATAGCCGAAGAATGTGCGGGGTCAAAGACCGAGCCAGAGGGCGATCGAAGCTCGCAGCGGGCATCTGTATCTAGTGTAACCCACCCCTGAGGCCGCAACGACCCAGGGCCGCTACTTCAGCCTTTGACATGACCTCAGGAGACTTCTAGGCAAGAAAATACCAGCTTTAATCCAGCGACCATAACCCCTGTAGGGTTGGCACTGCCAGCCCTGTCAAGTGGCTAAACTATTCCCGAAATGCCCATAGGCTAAGGGTCTCCGGCCACAACCACCAGGGAGTGAACCCCCTGGCCCATAGCCCCAGTCTGCTAAAGCAGCCTGGGGAACTCGGCTGCCAATCCGCTTCAGAGGATTTCGGCTTTGAGCCTAGGACTTCAGTCCTAGGCTCAGCGGCCAATTCGAGGGATCGGCCCCTAAATCTGCCTCACCTTGACAGGGCTGGGTGGGCACTGCCCACCATGGGGAAACTCTTTTCCAGAAGACGCCTCAGCGCTCCACCACCCCAGCCCAGCCACCGCCTCGGCGGGTCGGTTCGGCGGCCACCAGGGTTGACCCATCGGGCCTGACGATCAACCCTACGGCGGCACCGATTTCGGCCACCGGATCTAACCGGTGGCCCAGTTCACCCAGGCGCTGGCCAATTGCCGTCTGCTCAAAGCCGCCGTCGACCTGGGTGGGGCCAGTGTTGCGCTGGGAAATGCGGGGGGCGGCAATCGCCTCGGGTAGGGTCAGGCCAAAGTCGATCAGATTGACCGCCATGCCGGCCACGGTGGTGATGATGGTGGGGCCACCGGGGGAACCCCAGGCCAGCAGATCGCCCTCGGGGCTGCGGGCCAGGGTGGGGGCCATGCTGCTGCGGGGGCGTTTGCCGGGTTCGGGGGAGTTGGGGTGGGGGCTGACGGGGTCAAAGTCGGTCAGCTCGTTGTTGAGCAAAAAGCCGTAGTCCGGCACCACCATGCCAGACCCGCCAATCGATTCGATGGTGAAGGTGTAAGACACCACATTGCCGCTGCGATCGCTGACCACCAGGTGAGTAGTTGAGCTACCCGACTGTTCTTCTAGCTGGGCCGTGGGCCAGGGGCCGGTCAGGCTGGGGCTGGGGTCGCTCTGGTAGAGCAGCGGATTGCCGGGGGCCGCCCGAAAGTCTGGGCTGGCCGGGGCGCGATCGCCCATCAAAGCCCGCCGGGCCGCAATAAAGTCGGGGCTGCGCAGCCCGGCCAGGGGCACATCGACATATTCTGGGTCGCCCAGGTAGGCATTGCGGTCGGCAAAGGCCAACCGCTCGGCTTCAATCACCCGGTGCCAGGCCAGGCTGCGATCGCCCTGGCCCAGATCAAACCCCTCTAGCAGACTGAGAATGGCTCCCACCGTGAGGCCGCCGCTGCTGGGCAGCCCCATGCCGTAGAGGGTATAGCCCCGGTAGCTCGTGACCGTCGGCGGCCGCATCCGCACCTCGTAGAGGTCGAGATCCGTCAGGGTCATGGCACCGGGCAGGATGCGAAACGGCGGCTCTGCCACCGCTGGCGGGTGCTGCACGGTGTCGACTATGGCCGCCGCAATCTCGCCCCGATAAAAGGCATTCACCCCCTGATCCGCCAGCAGGCCATAGGTTTTGGCCAGATCGGGGTTGCGAAAGCGCGACCCCACCGCAGGCGGCTGGCCACCGGGGAGAAACAGGGCCTGGGTTGAGCTAAAGGCGGCAAACCGATCTCGGTTGCGATCCACCTGCTGGGCAAAGGTTTGATCGACGATAAAGCCCCCCTGGGCCAAGGCGATCGCCGGTTGCAGTACCTCTGCCAGCGACAGGGTGCCGTAGCGGTTGAGCGCCTCCGCCCACTCCAGGGGCGTGCCGGGCACCCCCACCGCCAACCCCGACGATATCCGCTGGGGGAAAAAGGGCAGCAGCTCGCCAGTCGGGCTGTCGGGGTCTTGAAACAGGGTCTGGTCGATCGCCGCCGGAGCCTGCTCGCGCCCGTCGAGGGTGACGATGCGATCGCCATCGTTGAGATAGATCACCATGAACCCACCCCCACCAATGCCCGCCGAAAACGGGTCTGTGACCCCCAAGGCGGCAGCGGCGGCCACGGCGGCATCAATGGCGTTGCCGCCCCGCCTTAAAACATCAATGCCAATCTCGGTGGCGCGGGCGTCTACCGTGGCCACGGCCCCACCCCGGCCCTCGGCCACCGCCCCATTGACCTGGGCCTTTAGATCCCAAGTTGACCAGAGGGTCAAACAGAGCCAGACCCCCAATGCCCCCGCCGCGATGCGTCTGACCATACTGATTCGTGCCACAGTTTTTCTTTTCAGATCCCTATCGACTTTAAACCCAGGCGGTTAAGCCTTAGAGGATACTGGACTACCGCCCAGACCGCCCAGGAGTGAACTCCAGGGCTCATAGCAGAAGTCTGCTAAAGCAGACTGGGCCGCCTGGATAGCCCTCTTGAGAGGGCTTTTGCTTTGAGCCTTGGACTTTTAGTCCAAGGCTCAGCGGTCCATGTTGGCAACAACCACGGGTCTCACCAGGGCAGCCAGGACTTGCGTTTGAGGAGGCAAAGCCTCCGACGAAGATTCCAAGGCAGAGCCTTGGAACGAGGGGCAACCGGGTTTTGAGGCGCTTTAGGGGTTGACCGCCTCAACCTGCCAGGTGTCGTCGGGCTGGCAAGTATAGAGGGTGCGATTTTGGGGGTCGCCGCGCAGTTCGAGGTGATCGACCTGGCGGGGGGTGAGCAGCACCAGGGAAAAATTGTCCGGCGGGGTTTCGGGCTGATTTTCGGGCTGATTTTCGGGCGGCGCAAACGCGGCGGCGGGGCTGCGCGGCTGGGCCGGCTGGGGCCAGTAAAACTGCTGGCGAGCCCGGTCGGATAGCTCTGCCCAGGCGGTTTGTCGGGCTGGGGCCAGGGTTAGATCGGCGGCGCTGACCACCTGGCTGGGGCCAGCCAGCCGAAACTGCTCACGGGTGGAGGTAAAGTACCAGCAGGCCTCGGCCCAGGGGTGGGCGGCGATGTCGGTCACCTTGGCGCTGCGTTGGTCGGTGATCAAGGTGAGGCTGTTGGTGTCGGGCAGCCAGCCGCGAAAGACCACGGTGCGGTTGGCCGGGCGACCCGCCGGGGTGATGGTGGCCAGCTGAAAATAGCGGCTGTAGGGGCGGCTGCGGTTGCGGTGGAGAGCTCGGGCGAGGGCGCTGCGCCAGGGGGGCAGGGGCGGAGTTTTCGACCGAGATGGAGCAGAATCAGACATACTAGGGGATGGCCTTATTTGAGCATGGGAACATTCTCGGTCTAGGTCGGGGGCTACTTTAGTAGAGCGTTTAGAGAGTGAGCTTGCAAGCATGACCGTTGCCATCCTATTGCTGGTTGCTGGGGGGGGGCTGCTGCTAATCGGAGCCGAATCGCTGGTGAGGGGAGCGTCCAAACTGGCGGGTCTATTGGGCATTTCGCCGCTGATTATTGGCCTGACGATTGTGGCCTACGGCACCAGCGCCCCAGAGCTGGCGGTGAGCTTGCAGTCGACGCTGGCAGGCCAGGGCGACATTGCCCTGGGCAACGTGATTGGCAGCAATATCTTCAATGTGCTGGTGATTTTGGGGCTGTCGTCGCTGGTCGCGCCGCTGCCCGTGGCTCAGCAGCTAATCCGGCTCGATGTGCCGATTATGGTTGGCATTTCGGCGCTGCTGCTGTTCTTTTCCCTCGACCGGCTGCTGCAGCCCAGCGACGGCATTGTTTTGATCCTTGGCGGTGTGGTTTACACCCTGTTTTTGGTCTACCAAAGCCGTCGCGAAACCAATGCCGAGGTGCAGTCAGAATATGACCGCGAGTATGGCCCCACCCCCCTGGGCCGATGGACCTGGGTACGCAACCTGGCCTACATGGGGGGAGGACTAGTGGCGCTGGTGCTGGGTTCGCGGCTGTTTGTCACGGGGGCGGTGAGCATTGCTGAGGCGCTGGGGGTGAGCCGCCTGGTGATTGGCCTAACCATTGTGGCGGCGGGCACCTCGCTACCGGAGCTGGCAACCTCGGCGGTGGCGACCTTTCGCGGCGAGCGCGACATTGCGGTGGGCAACGTGGTCGGCAGCAATATTTTTAATATTCTGACGGTGCTGGGGGTGACGGCGGTGGCATCGGGCTCAGGTATCCCGATTCCCAGTGCGGTGCTAAATTTTGATTTGCCGGTGATGGTGGCGGTGGCGGTGGCTTGTCTGCCGATTTTTCTGACCGGGAACGTGATTTCGCGGTGGGAGGGGATGCTGTTTAGCGGCTACTACGTGGCCTATGCCACCTACCTAATTTTGCGGGCCGCCGACCACGAACATCTGGGGCTGTTTAGCCAGGTGATGCTGCTGTTTGTGATTCCGCTGACGGTGATTACGCTGGTGCTGGTGGTGATCACATCCTGGCCCAAAGCCCCAAAGGGCGAGCTGCCTGGCGACACCCACTCTCGGTAAACTACAGCTTGACTGAGCCATCCACTATTTCTCAACCCATTTTTCTGCAAGTATGGCGATCGCAGTTGACTTTGGCACCAGCAATACGGTTGTGGCCCGGTGGAACCCCGGCACCGAACAGGCCGAAACCCTAGCCCTGCCGGGGCTGAGCGGCAGCACGGTGCCGCCGCTGGTGCCCAGCCTGGTGTACGTCGAAAAGCCCGCCGCCGAGGGCGTGCTGGTGGGGCAGGCGGTGCGCGATCGCGGCCTCGACCTGGCCGCTGACCCCCGGTTTTTTGCCAACATCAAGCGGGGCATTGGCGCGCCATTGCAGGGGTTTTTGCCCGAGATCGACGGGGCCGCGCTCAGCTTTGAGCAGCTGGGAGAGTGGTTTTTGCGATCGCTCTTGACCCAGGTACGCCAGGTGGCGGGCGACGACGACAGCCTGGTGCTGACCGTGCCGGTGGATAGCTTTGAGGCCTACCGTCTGTGGCTGGGGGATGTGGCCGCCGCCCTCGAATTCAAAGAAGTGCGGCTGATTGATGAACCCACGGCGGCGGCCCTGGGCTACGGGCTGAGCGGCGAGCAAACCCTCTTAGTCTTAGACTTTGGCGGCGGCACCCTAGACTGGTCGCTGGTGCGGCTGGTGGCCCCCGCCCAGCGGCAGCCGACCGGGTTTTTGCTCAAGTGGCGGGGCCAGGGGGCCGCACAAAAAAGCGCCCAAAAGCCCGAAGTGGCCCGGGTGCTGGCCAAGGCCGGTGAAAACCTGGGCGGAGCCGATATCGACCAGTGGCTGGGGGCACACTTTGCCGCCCAGGGCGTTCCCGACGGGGCGGTGGTGCGGCGGCTGGCCGAGAAAATCAAAATTGCCCTGTCTGACCAGACCGAGGCAGCCGAGGCCTACTTTGACGACACTACCTTTGACACCTACGACCTGGCCCTCACCCGCCCCCAGTTTGAAGCAATTCTCAGCCAAAACCAGTTTTTTGAGCGGCTGGAGAAGGGGCTCACCCAGGTGATCCAGCAGGGGCAGCGCCAGGGCATTGACCAGAGCCAGATCGATGCCGTGCTGCTGGTGGGCGGCACGGCCCAGATTCCCGCCGTGCAGCGGTGGGCAATCGATCGGTTTGGGGCCGAGCTGGTGCGGTGCGATCGCCCCTTTGAGGCCGTCGCCCAGGGGGCTTTGCAAATCGCCCAGGGCCTGGCGGTAGAAGACTTTCTCTACCACAGCTACGGCATCCGCTACTGGGATCGTCGCCACAACCGCCACAGCTGGCACGCAATTTTGCCCGAGGGCCAACCCTACCCCATGGGCCAGCCGGTAGAGCTAACCCTGGGGGCCTCGGTGGAAAAACAGCCCAGCATTGAGCTGATCATTGGCGAGATCGGGGCCGCCAGCACCCAGACCGAGGTGTACTTTGAGAACGGTCGTCTGGTGACGCAGACGCTCGGCGGCAGTAGCCCCTCGGTACAGCCGCTAAATGACCGAGAGGGGGCGCGAACCATTGCTCAGCTCAACCCGCCGGGGTTTCCCGGCAGCGACCGGGTGCGGGTGCTGTTTCGCGTCGACCGCGACCGACTGCTGTGTATCACCGTGGAAGACATTCTGACCGGAGACACGCTGCTAGACAACCAGCCCGTGGTGCGGTTGAGCTAGGGCTGGCTGGTTGAAATATGACAACCCCTGAGCAGGGTTTTATACCCAATCCGAACTTTATACCCAATCCGAACTATATAACCCCGATGCCAAACAGGTCGCTGGCGTAGGGGCAAACGGCGTTTGCCCAGCTCAATCGGGGCTAGCCAAGGCGGGTTCGGTATTATATCAACAGGTTCACGTAGGTTGGGTGCAACGAAGTGAAACCCAACCGCAGCAAGCCTTTGTTGGGTTCCGCTGGCGCTCCACCCAACCTACAAATTAAAGCTAGGGCACCAGGGTGAGACTGTTATTTAGATCCTGTACTGAGGCCCTAGGGAGCCGAGATCTTGGCCCTGAGTTCGGCTTTGATGCGGTTTAAGATCGAGGCCTCGTCGAGGCTGTCGAGAATGCTGCTGACCACCGCCCTCGGCCCGTCTGGCCCCCAGGTTGCGCCGTTGGTCAGGTAGGTTTTGGTGATCTGGCCAATGCCGTAGGTGGCCAGGCCCGCCACCCCCCCCTGGGCGATCGCCACCGGAATGTAGGGGGCGATCGCCAGCCCGCCCGTCGCCACCGCCGACACCCCCAGCAGGCCCTTGAGCGAACTCAGGCCCAGGGTGATCACCAGCTCGCTGACGGTGATGCCCCCCAGCCCCAGGGCAATCTGCTTGAGCAGCTTGAGGGCGGCGGGGCGGGTCATGGGCAAACCGTAGAGCCGCGACAGGTTGAGAATTAGCATTACGTCGATCACGGTGCCGCCCACCAGGTCGGCGACGGTGATCGGGTTGAGGGCCACCGCCACCGCCTTGATCTGGGTGGCATTCCAGATCGTGTCGTCGGCGATGCGATCGCAGATCTGCCGCTTGCGCGCCAAAATTTCGCCGCTCACCCCCTCGGCGTACATTAGGGTATTGAGCGCCACCAGGGCCTTGCCCTCCCGATGCAAAATGTCGAGAATTTTGAGCTTTAGGTCATCCACCTGGGGCTGGCCGCGCACGGTTTGGTAGGTGGTTTCGCCGTCGGGCTGAGCCATGGCCTGCACCGCCAGGGGCGAAGCCGCCGCCATGACGATTTCGTCGGGGGAGATCAGGTCTTGCAGTCTGCGATCGCGCAGGGTTTCGTAGATCACCTGGCGATCGGCCTCGGGATACTGGTCGACCTTGTTAAACACCAGCAGCATCGGCTTGCTGGCCTGGCGCAGGGCTTGCAGCGCCTCATACTCCACCCGGGTGATGTCGCCCGCCACCACAAACAAAATCAAATCCACCTGCTCGGCAATGCGGCGGGCCAGGGCGGCCCGGTCTGCTCCGGCTACCTCGTCGAGGCCAGGGGTGTCGATCAGCTCAATGCGCGACTGGCCCAGGCTCTTGAGCGAAGCCCGCAGCAGGTCGGGGGTGCCCTCGGTGAGAGGTTCTTGGCTCACCTCCCAGGCGCTGCCTTCGACCACCTGGGTCACCCCGTGGGTGGGGCCGGTGATAAACACCTCCTGCCCCATCAGCGCATTCAGCAGCGACGACTTGCCCCGCCCCACCAGACCAAAGGCGGCAATGTGGATCACCGTATTCTCTAGCTTGTCGATCAGGCCCTTGAGGTTTTGTAGCGCCTCTTCGACCCCGGCCTGCTCGCGGGTGGTGAGGTTGAGCCGCTGCACCAGGCCGCCCAGGGCCTCCTGGGCGCGGCGGTAGTTGTAGTCGTCTTGCAGGTCTTGAAAGTCGCCCACCAGGTCGCCCAGCTCTTGCTCAACCGCATCCCAGGCGGCGTCATCGGCGGCGGGCAGGCTGAGGGGGGTGCCGTGCAGGTCGGCCACCAGCTGCCCCAGCTCGGCCTCTACCTCTTCCCAGGTGGGCGAGGCGTTGGCGGGCACGATGGCGTTGGCGGCGTCGGGGTCGGGCATGGGGTGGGGTGGGTCGCTATCAAACAGGGCTTTCTCTAGAATAGCGAAGCAGCCTGGGGGAATATCCCTCCGCTAAAATTGCGGTAGCCCCTATTGCAGGCTCAGCGATGGCATCCCCCTTTCCAGGTATGGATCCTTACTTAGAGCAGGCCAGCTTTTGGTCGGAGTTTCACAGCCGCTTGATTGTGGCGATCGCCGATGCCCTGGCCCCGACCTTACTGCCGCAATACTACGTGGCGGTGGAGACTCGTACCTATACAGATGGCAGCAATATAGATGGCACCAATGAGGAATTACTGGTGGGGATTCCGGATGCGGTCGTGTTGTCTACCCCAGGGCTTTCTGCCCCGGCTAAACCGGAGCCTGCTGGGGTTGGGGTGGCCACGACGGTGCGGCCTCAGTCGGTGATTTTGCCTATGCCACTAGAAGTCAAGGAACGCTATTTAGAAATTCGAGCAGCCGGTAGTGATGCGGTGATTGCGGTGGTTGAGGTACTGTCACCCACCAATAAGCGCCCAGGGGAAGGGCGCAGAATTTATAACGCCAAACGCCAAACGGTGTTGGGCAGCGCCTCCCACCTGGTGGAAATAGATTTGCTGCGAGCCTATGAGCCAATGGCGATGCACCCGGTGGAGACCGGGCCAGCTTCGACAGCCCGGTACCGCATTTTGGTGAGTCGGTCAGAATGGCGTCCTCGGGCCGATCTATACGAATTTGCGCTACAGGAGTCTATTCCTGAGTTTCCGCTACCGCTGAAAGCAGCCGAGGAGCAGGTAGTGGTTGCTTTGCAGCCGCTAGTGAATGGAATTTATGAGCGCAGTGGATACAGCATTCGGGTAGATTACCAAGCTCCTGTACCGCCACCAGCACTATCGGCGGTGGATCAAACTTGGGTGAATCAGCTGCTGCAAAGCCATAGATGGGATTGATCGCCCAAAACCCTCACCCCTGACGAGATTCTAAAATTCCTTCGGCTTCATTGGCGACCTGGCGGAGGGCATCGAGCAGCGGGTCGCTGGCGCTACCCCACAGACCGCGCTGGTGGGCCTCTAGCAGCCGCTCGGCCATGTCGCGCAGCGCCCAGGGGTTTGATTGCTGCACAAAGGCCTGCACCTGGGGATCCAGAATATAGGCCTGGGCCACCCCCTCGTACATGTGGTCGGCGACGCAGTGGGTGGTGGCGTCGTAGGCAAACAGATAGTCTACCGTGGCGGCCATTTCAAAGGCCCCCTTGTAGCCGTGGCGCATCACCCCCTCGATCCACTTGGGGTTGACCACGCGGGAGCGGTAGACCTTGGCGATTTCGGCGGCCAGCGATCGCACCTTCGGCTTGGCGGTCACCGCATTGTCGCCAAAGTAGGTGGCGGGCGACTGGCCCTGGAGGCTGCGGGCCGCCACGGTCATGCCCCCCTGAAACTGGTAGTAGTCGTCAGAGTCGAGCAGGTCGTGCTCGCGGTTGTCTTGGTTGTGCAGCACCACCTGCATCTGCTCTAGCCGCTGGGCAAAGGCCTCGGGGGCGGCGCGGCCCTGGGCGTTGCGACCGTAGGCGTAGCCGCTCCAGTTCAGGTAGGCCCGGGCCAAATCCTCATCGGTGCTCCAGTTTTGCGATTCGATCAGCCCTTGGAGGCCTGCACCGTAGGCACCGGGTTTAGAGCCAAAGATGCGGTAGCGCGATCGCACCTCCGCCTGTTCCGCCGTCAGCCCCTGGGCCTGCCACTGGGCCGATTCTTGCTGCGATCGCGCCGCCAAAGGATTTTGCTCGGCAGGTTCCTCTAGACCTGCCACCGCCGCCACCGCCTGATCAAACAGGTCGATCAGGTTGGGAAAAGCGTCGCGAAAGAAGCCCGAAATCCGCAGGGTGACATCCACTCGGGGGCGACCCAGGGCCGCCAGGGGCAGCATCTCAAAATCCACTACCCGCCGCGAGGGGCCATCCCACACCGGGCGCACCCCCATCAGCGCCAGGGCTTCGGCAATGTCGTCGCCCCCCGTGCGCATGGTGGAGGTGCCCCACACCGACAGGCCCAGGGTCTGGGGGTAGTCGCCGTGGTCTTGGGTGTACTGCTCTACCAGCACCTCGGCGGCCCGCCGCCCCACATCCCAGGCGCTCTCGGTGGGGATAGCGCGAATATCGACAGAAAAGA
The DNA here is from genome assembly GCA_007694115.1 of Leptolyngbya sp. DLM2.Bin27. Classification (GTDB taxonomy): domain Bacteria; phylum Cyanobacteriota; class Cyanobacteriia; order Phormidesmidales; family Phormidesmidaceae; genus Nodosilinea. The sequence goes on from RECJ01000199.1 coordinate 27,640, forward strand.
AATTGCGCCCCGTGGGCAGCACGTCGGGTCGGTTGCGGCTGGGGGCACCCGCCGGGCCGCTGGGCACGTAGCGCCCGTCAAGGCCCGCCAGCAGGTTGGCGATCTCGTCGGTGGTGCGAAGGAGGGCGGGCAGCAGGGTGTGCTGAATCCAGTGGAGTTCGGCGGTAAGGGAGTTGGCCCTCACCCCCGGCCCCTCTCCCAGGGGGAGAGGGGGGCTAGACCTGATTCCGGTTCCCTCTCCCCCTGGGAGAGGGCTAGGGTGAGGGCGGTTCAGGGATTCTGGCTGCAATAACTCCTCTACCAGCCTGGCCGCTTCGGCTTCCAGTCGGGCGATCGCATCTCCCACAATCCGGCAGGGGGGGAGTTGGGGGAATAGGGGGATGGGGGGATGGCGGGGGAGGAGGAAGGGATCGCCGGGGTCGGCGGTGAGGGGGTCGAGGTCGAGGCCCCAGGCTTCGGCAATGGCGCGGGTTAGCCCCTGGCGACCGGGGCCGGGGTGGCGGGCGATCGCCACAATTAAATCCCGCAGCTGCCGTCCGTCGGGGCATTGGCCAAAGATATGCAGCCCGTCGCGAATCTGGGCCTCTTTGAGGTCGCAGAGGTAGGTGTCGAGGGTGGGGAGGAGGGTGGGCAGGGCGGGGGTTAGCCCCGTGGCTTTAGCCCGGGGGGTGGGGGAGATCTCGGTTAAGAGTTGGGTGTCGGTGAGCAGGGTGAGGATGCGATCGCCAATCAGTTGTAAGCGGGTGGGATCTAGGCTCTGGGCTTCGTAGTATTCGTCCACCAGGCCCTCTAGCTTCTCTAGGGGGCCGTAGAGTTCGGCGCGGGTGAGGGGCGGAGTCAGGTGGTCGAGAATCACCGCCTGGGCGCGGCGCTTGGCCTGGGAGCCTTCGCCGGGGTCATTGACAATAAACGGGTACAGGTGGGGCATGGGGCCAAAGGCGGCCTCGGGGTAGCAGTCTTGGGACAGGCCGACGCCTTTGCCCGGCAGCCATTCGAGATTGCCGTGCTTGCCCAGGTGAACCACGGCCTGCGCCCCAAACCCCTGCCGCAGCCACTGGTAAAAGGCCAGGTAGTCGGGGGTGGGTTCTAGATCCGGCGAGTGGTAGTTGAGGCTGGGGTCACGGTCGTAGCCCCGGCTGGGCTGAATGCCGATAAAGACATTGCCGAGCTGAAGACCGGGGATGGGGAAGTGGGGAGTGGATGGGTGGGTGGGTGGCTGAGTGGATGGGTAGGGGGTGGATAGGGTTGAGTTTTGAGTTTTGAATTTTGAATTTTGAATTTTCTCCCCATCCCCCCATCTCCCCATCTCCCCATCTCCCCCCGCTACCCCCCCGCGGCTTACAATGCCCCCCAGCACCCCCACCGGCAGGGTGGGGAAGTGCGGGGGATATTCCGCAACGGGTAGGGATTGGCGGATTTGGCGAAAATCCTGGCCTTCGGGATCGTTGGTGACGCCAGCGGTGAGGCGTTGGATCAGCGCGTCGCCATCGGCGGGGATGTGGTCGAGGCTATAGCCAGCGGCTTTGAGGGCGCGGAGGACTGCGATCGCACTCTGGGGCGTGTCGAGGCCGACGCCGTTGGCCAGGCGACCGTCGCGGTTGGGGTAGTTAGCCAAAATCAGGGCGATGCGGCGATCGCCCACGGGGGTGCGCCGCAGCTTGGCCCACTGGGCCGCCAGGTCGGCGACAAATTCCACCCGGTCGGGCACTGGCTCGTAGGTGACCACGTCGGTTTCCAGCGCCTCGCTGCGCTGGTTGACGGCCTTAAACGACACGGCGCGGGTGATGATTCGCCCGTCTACCTCGGGCAGGGCCACATTCATGACGATGTCGCGGGGCGACAGGCCCAGGCTCTGGCTCTGCCAAGCTGCCCGCGTGCCGCCGCTGAGAATCACTTGCAGCACCGGCACATCCAGCGCCTCCCACAGGGCCAAATTTGGCTTGGCCCCGTCCAGCTTGGCCACCGAAAAGCTGGTGGTGTTGAGCAGCACCTCCACCCCCACCCCCGACTTGGGCCGCAGCAGAGCCACCAAGTCCTCCTGCACCTCCGGGTCTTGCAGTGAGGCCACAAACAGCGGCACTGGCTCCAATCCCCGCCGCTCTAGGGCCACACACAGGGCATCAATCGGCGCAGTATTGCCCGCCAGATAGTGGGCGCGGTAGAAAACTAGCCCAATTTTGAGTTTTGAATTTTGAATTTTGAATTTCCACGGATACACCCCAACTTTGGGAATCTCCTGCGGTTCCGGTGGATTGTATTGGGTGGATAGGATGCGATCGCACACCCACAGCAGCCCGTTCGCCATATTCTCTACGCCGCCCTGGTTGAGGTAGCGCCACAGCTGATTGGCCACGGTCAAGGGCACCGTGGAGTGGCTGATCAAATCGGGGGCGGGGCGATCGTCGCCGGGCAGCACGATCAGGGCAGCCCCGGTTTCGGCCACCACCTCGCGCACCACCTCCAGGCCGTAGGGCCAGTAGGCACGGCCCCCCAGCAGCCGCAGAATGATAATTTTTGCCTGGCGCAGCACGTCGTCGGCGTAGGTATCAATGGCCAACTGCTGCTGCAGCTGGAGCAGGTTGGCCACCCGCAAACCGGGAAAATCGGCGGGAAAACTGGCCCGCGCCAGACTCTGAATCTCGGTGTCGGCGGCGGTGAGCAACACCAGCGGGGCCGGGGTTTGATCCACAAAGATCACCCCCTCAGTGTCCGGCGTCCAGCCACCGGGGGTAGCAGCTAAGCGATGCATGGGCAAGGGATCAAGATACGACGAAATCTGAAGGAACTCTGGCGGAACTCGGGGAAAACTGAAACGAGGGCTACCATAGGGACTGCCAAATTGTTCATGCCAACCCTTTAGATCGATGCTGGATGCATCGATGCTGGATAAATCAATACCTTAAAACAATCTAATTAAAACCCTAAAACCAACCCGCAATGGGCGCACTCGACCTCAAAATCTAAGGATGCCTGAATCTCTCACCCGTGGCAACGAACAGGTGATGCCCAGAATCACCCTGGGTCTGCTAGAGCAATTTTTGCGTCAGTACGCCCAGCAGCACCAGCTCACTCTGCTAACCCCGGCAGACTCGCCCGCCAACAGCGCTGACGATGAGTTTTGGTGCTTACTGGGGCCAACGCTGTCTCTAATAGTGATCGCCCGCACCCCTGAGGCTAAGGACGATGGTCAAGCCTCGATCCAGACTGACCCGCCCGACTTAGCCAGCCTCGTTTTCGTCAGCCTCACTACCGAGGTTTCAGAGGTGGCAGCCTTTTTGGCCCAGCAGGGCCTATCCCCAGGCAACTTAGCCACCACCAGCCTGTCGGCCCTGAGCCAGTTTATGCTGGCCTGGATGGGGGTTTGGGCCGAGGCCAGTGCCACCGATCATACCCAATCGGTCATCGACCGCCAGCACGAGCGTCGCCTGCTGCTCAACCAGGTCATCACCAAAATTCAGGGCAGCCTAGAGCTAGCCGAGATTTTAGAGACCACCGTGGCCGAGGTGCGGCAGTTTCTCCAGGCCGATCGCCTGCTGATCTACCAGTTTGACTCCAGCCCATCGGCCACCGTTAAGCCCATGGATGGCGGCAAGGCCTACCGCTTGTCCGCAACGTCTCTGCCCCACAAAAAATCAGCCGACGTAGGCTACATCACCTACGAGTCACGGTCGAGCGATCGCCTCGCCTCGGTGCTCCACTACACCGAAGGCCTGTGCTTTCAGCGCCACGCCCAGGCCCCCCACCAGGGGGTGCGCTACCGCCAGGGTGAGACCGTAGTCATCGATGACGTGATGCAGGCCTATCAACATGCCCCCTGCATGATGACGTTTTTGACCCAGATGGAAGTTAAGTCAAAGGCTGTGGCCCCAATTTTGGTCGGGCAAAAGCTCTGGGGGCTGCTGATTGTGCACCAGTGCGCCTATCAGCGCCACTGGCAGCCCTGGGAAACTGAGCTATTGCAGCACATTGCCGAGCACCTGGCGATCGCCATCCACCAGGCCCAGCTCTACCACCAGCTCCAGGGGCAGACCAAAAACCTCGAAGTCTGCGTCATCGAGCGCACTCAAAATCTGCGCGATGCCCTGGTGGCCGCCGAGGCCGCCAACCGGGCCAAGAGCGAATTTCTCGCCACTATGAGCCACGAGCTGCGCACCCCCTTGACCTACATCATCGGCATGTCGGCCACCCTGCTGCGCTGGTCGCTGGGAGATCTCTCACCCCGTCAGCGCGACTACCTCACCACGATTCAGGCCAGCGGCGAGCAGCTGCTGCGGATCATCAACGACATCCTCGACGTGTCAAAAATTGAGGCCGGGCGCACCATGCTCGAGGTGCGCCCATTTTCCCTGATCTCGGTGTGCCGCCAGAGCGTCGATGCCTACCGCAACGACGCTGCCCAAAACGGCATAGACATCGCCCTCGACCTCAAGCTGGTCAATGGTCAAGATACCTTTGTGGCCGACCCTCGGCGGGTGCGCCAGATCTTAGCCAACCTGCTCAGCAATGCCGTCAAGTTTACGCCCGCCGAGGGCAAGGTCACCCTGCGGGTGCGCCGAGAGCAAAACGACGCTGTCTTTCAGATTGAAGACACCGGCATCGGCATTGCGGCAACGGCCCAACCCCGGCTGTTTGAAAAATTTCAGCAGCTCGAAAACGTCCGCCAGCGAGAACACCAGGGTACTGGGCTAGGCCTCGCCCTGACCAAACAGATCGTCGAACTCCACGGCGGCTCGATCAAAGTCAGCTCAGAGGTGGGGGTCGGATCGGTCTTTACCGTGCGCATTCCCCAGCAGCAGGCGGCCACCCTGGCAGAGCCAGAGACAGCACCACCCCTTGAGCCCATCGGCGGGCGCATCGTGCTGGTTGAGGACAACGAAGAAACCGCCAGCCTGATCTGTGATATGCTCACCGCCGCTGCCTACCAAGTGATCTGGGTGGTGGATGGATCGCAGGTGGTCGACCAGGTCAAGCTCCTCCAGCCGGCCGCCGTGATCATCAGCCTCACCCTAGCCAGCGACGACGGCAACGATA